>NZ_CP157484.1:4798750-5167500 GCF_045348435.1 Alsobacter sp. KACC 23698
TCGCCGAAGCTCAGCGCCCGCTCCAGGTCGAGCGCGCCGACGATGCGGTCCTCGGTGGCGCCGAGCGGCAGCTCGACGACCGGCACGGGCGCCCGGTCCGCCTTGCGCAGCGCCGCCGGCTGGCCGGCGCAATGCGGGCAGGAGGCGGCCGCGTCGGACGGTCCGCACCCGTAGGGGCAACCGCGCACGACGCGCCGCTCCGGCAGCAGCGCCGCCAGGGAGCGGATGGCGGTGGACTTGCCGGTGCCCCGGTCGCCCAGCGCCAGGACCCCGCCGATGGTCGGGTCGACCGCCGCGGCCAGCAAGGCGAGCTTCATGTCGTCCTGGCCGACCAGCGCCGAGAACGGGTAGGCGGGGCGTCGGACGGCCGAGCCCGCCGCCTGCGCCGCGGGGGACGGCCGCGCCGCCTTGGCCCGGGCCGGCCGGACCGCCTCGGCGCGCCCGGCCGGCGCAGGCCGGGCGGTTTCGGCGAGGCCGGGATCGTCGGCGCCGGCGCCGTCGAGGCCGTCGAGGTGAGCCCACTCCATCACGTCAGCGTCCCCATGGTGCGATGTGCCCGCCGCCGCGCCGCATCGATCACGCCCTCCGCCTGGCGTCGTCCTGAAGGCGCTGCGGCAGGCGGAACTGGACCGTCTCCTCGACGCCCGGCAGCGCCTGCACGACGACGGGCCGCCAGGCCCTCAGCGCCTCGATGGCGTCGCGCACCAAAGTCTCGGGAGCGGACGCGCCGGCGGTGAGGCCGACCCGGTCGACGCCGTCGAGCCATTCGGGCCGAATGCGGGCGCCGGACTCGATGAGATGCGCCGGGACCCCGATGGAGAGGCCCATTTCGCGCAGCCGGTTGGAGTTGGAGCTGTTGGCCGAGCCCAGCACGAGGACGAGGTCGACCTGGCCGGCCATGTCGAGCACGGCCTTCTGGCGGTTCTGGGTGGCGTAGCAGATGTCGCGGGTGTCGGGCCCGACGATCGCCGGGAAGCGGGCCTTCAGCGCCGCGATGACGTCGCGCGTGTCGAAGACGCTCAGCGTCGTCTGGGTGATGTAGGCGAGCCTGGACGGGTCCCGCGCCTCGAGCGCCCGCACCTGCTCGGCCGACGACACCACCCGCAGCCCGCCGCCGACCTGCCCCTTGGTGCCCTCCACCTCGGCGTGGCCCTCATGGCCGATCAGGATCACCTCGAAGCCGGCCTCGACATAGCGCCGCCCCTCGCGATGCACGCGCTGCACCAGCGGACATGTGGCGTCCAGCACGTCCATGCCGCGGGCCTGCGCGGCGCGCTCGACGTCGGGCGAAACCCCATGGGCGGAGAAGACCACCAGCGCGCCCTCGGGCGCCTGGTCCAGCTCGTCCACGAACACCGCACCGCGGCTGCGCAGCGCCTCCACCACATGGTGGTTGTGGACGATCTCGTGCCGGACATAGACCGGGGGGCCGTACAGCCTCAACGCCTGCTCGACGATGTCGACCGCCCTCACGACCCCCGCGCAGAAGCCGCGCGGCGTGGCCAGGACAACCGTGAGAGGGCGGGGGTCGCTCATGCGAATGACAATAGAAGTTTACGTCCAAAGTGTCATGCACAATTTACACTCTGGACGGACCCGCCCGCCTGTGGCCAGATAGGCCGGGCTCGGAAGGCGGCGTGGACGCCGTCCCGCCGCCGGAGATGAAGTCATGCAGGCCGCAGCGCCGGCGCCGGGCGCCGTGCTCGAACTCCTGAAGCCGATCACCTGGTTTCCGCCCATGTGGGCGTTCGGCTGCGGCGTGGTCTCGTCGGGCGTTTCCCTGCGGGAGCACTGGCCCGTCGCGCTCGCCGGCGTGCTGCTCGCGGGACCGCTCGTCTGCGCCACCAGCCAGGCCGTGAACGACTGGTACGACCGCGAGGTCGACGCCATCAACGAGCCTCACCGGCCGATCCCGTCGGGCCGCATCCCGGGCGCCTGGGGCCTCGGCATCGCCGTCGCCTGGACGGTCCTGTCGCTCGCCGTGGCGGCGACGCTCGGGCGCTGGGTGTTCATCGCCGCCCTGGCCGGCCTGGCGCTGGCCTGGGCCTACAGCGCCCCGCCCTTCCGGCTGAAGCAGAACGGCTGGCTCGGGGCCGCGGCCTGCGGGCTCTGCTATGAGGGGCTCGCCTGGGTGACGGGCGCGGCCGCCATGCTGGGCGGGACGCTGCCGCCCGCGCCGTCGCTCATCCTGGCCGCGCTCTACAGCGCCGGCGCGCATGGGATCATGACGCTGAACGACTTCAAGTCCGTGAAGGGCGACAGCCTCATGGGCGTCCGCTCGCTGCCGGTGACGCTGGGTCCGCGCCGCGCCGCCGAGACGGCGTGCCTGGCGATGGCGGCGCCGCAGGTCGTGGTCGTCGCCCTGCTGGCGTCCTGGGGACGCCCCCTCGCCGCCGCGGTCGTGACGGCCCTGCTGCTGTTTCAATTCGTCCTGATGGCGCGCTTCCTGCGCGATCCGACCCGGCATGCGGTCTGGTACAGCGGCTTCGGCGTGCCGCTCTTCGTGCTGGGCATGCTGGCCTCCGCGCTCGCGGTGAGCCCTGCGGGTCCGGCCTGAGGCGCCGGGACCGACGCGAACGCCGGCCCCGGAGCATCCGTCATCCAGCGCGGGTCAGGCGCGCGCCTCGATCGGCCGCCCGGCCGGGACGCGCGACGTGTTGGTGCGGTCCGCCACGCGGTCGATGATGAACATGCCGACGGACGCGCCGCCGACGATCCAGAGAAACAGCACGAATCCCATGTAATCCATCATGTTCGGGTCTCCATTCGGTGATGGCGACCAACGGCTCCGGATGGCGGTTGTTCCCGGGCCGCCGGGCGGCGCCCTGCAGCGCGCCCTCGGCGCTCGCTCACGCGGCCAGCAGCGGGAAAGTCACGCCGATCGCCCACGCGAAGGCGAGCCCGCTCACCGCGCCGGCGACCAGCGGCGATCCGGTGCGGTCATAGGTCCAGCGGCTCAAGAGACCGAACGCCATCAGGACCGGCGCCATCACGGGCACGATGATGACCAGGAAGAACAGCCGGTGGAAATCCAGCCCGACCGCCAGCGCAAGCGACGCCAGGAACGCCGCCTGGGAGAGCGGATAGGCCAAACGCGACGCCCCGGGGCCGCGGGTGAGCCATTCGTTGGCGAGGCTGAAGGACAGCGTTCCGGCCAGCATGGCCAGCACGAGCACGATCCGGGAGGGGCCGAGCGCGAAGGACGTGGCGTAGCGGTCCAGCGGCCAGAAAAGGGCCGCCGCCGCATAGAGCGAGAGCGCGGCGACGCCCGTCGCCAGGGCCGCCAGGGAGACGGGCCCGGCCGGCCCCGCAGGGCGGCGTCGGCGGACCGCCAGGATGCAGGCGGCCGTCACCGCCCCATAGGCGGCGAAATGCGCCGCCAGGTAGTCGCCGACCAGCACCGGCAGGACATGCGTCGGAATGACGCGCAGCGCCAGCGGCGTGAGCAGCATCGGGACCGCCAGCAGCCACAGCTCGCGCCCCCTCAGGCCCGTCCCGGCCGGCTGCGGCGAGACGACGGGCAGCAGCCCCGCCACGGTCTTGCCCAGCAGCACCGCGCCGGCCAGCAGCAGCAGGATCCACGGCCCGCGCGACTCCAGGCGCGGCGGCCCCGCGCGCTGGCGACCGAAGGCCTGGTCGAGCCAGGCCAGCGCCTCGCGCAGACCGTCGACCGCATAGAGCGCCCCGATATGCTCCACATGCGGGATGATGACGGCGCGGCGCGCCGTCCCGGCGGCGAAATCCCCGACCGTCTCGCGTTCGCGCGCCCGTTCGGGCCCCACGACCTGCCCCACCACCCGCAGCGCCTCGCCGCGGAGCGGACCCTCCCACTGCCCGGCCATCACGAGCAGGTTGGGCGGGCTCTCGGGCGTCACCGACCGCGAGAACATCGAGACGGCCACCACCGCGCCCACCCCCGGCGTGGCGCCGCCGCTGCGCACGACGATGTCGGACGCCATGGAGTGGCCGAGCAGGGCCAGCCGGCCGTCGCCCAGCCCCCGGGCGACAGGGGCGACCCGGTCCAACTCTGCCTCCAGGCCGGCTGAGCCGCTCTCGCCGCCGGCGCCCGCCATGGGACGGGGATGGCGGCCATGGCCGGGGAAGTCGAAGGTGACCGCCACATAGCCGTTGCGCGCGAAGGTCAGCGCGAAGGACTGCATCAGCTGCTGCGACCCGGCGAAGCCATGCGCGATGACGACGGCCGGCCCCGGCGTCGGCTCCGCCGGCCGGAACACCGTGACCGGGGTCTCGCCGAGCGTCAGCGCCTCAATCGCCACACCGTCCCGGGCGGCCTCGAGCCGCCACACGGACGTCCCGATCAGCAGCAGGGCCGCGAGCCCCGGGAGGAGGTCGCGCAACCGTCCGGGCGTGCGGCGAGGAGGCATCGGCGGCTCGCGATGACCCCGTCGGGGCCGGTTCAGTCCTGCGGGGCGGCCTTGCGGGCGCGCACGGCGTCGGTCAGCCCGTCATGGCCGCCCAGCGGGCGCGGGGGAGCGTCGTCCCACCAGTCCTCGCGGTAGCCCTTCCGGTCCGGGTTCACCGGGTAGAGCACCTTGTTGTCGGCCCGGGCCGTATCGCCGACCACCATCAGGCGGACCTCCCGGTCCGTGTTGTTGAGGAAGCTGTGGGAGAGCCCCGTCCCGGCCGGGAAGCCGACGCCGTCGCCCGGCCGCAGGCGGTGGAGGACGCCGTCCAGCCACACGTCCGGCTCGCCTTCGACCACATAGACGAACTCGTCCTCCGCGCTCTCGGCGTGGGGGAACGAGGTGCGCCGCCCCGGCGGCAGCCGCTGGTGGTGGACGCCCAGCCGCTTCAGCCCGAAATGCCGGCCGAACGGCGCGCCGACTCCCATCAGCTCGTCGTCGCCTTCGTAGCGTGAATCGTCGGGTCCCTCGATCTCGCTCCAGTGGACGATGCAGGACGGGCGGTCGGTCGGCGCCATGGCGAACTCCATCGGGGCTGGCCCCGGACGGGCCGAGCCTAGTCCAGTCGTTCGCCCGGCGCCAACCGCGTCGGCGGCCGCGGCATCGCAGGCATCTCGCGAAAAGGGGTTGTGGGTTGTGCGCCCCGGCGCAATCATCCCGCCGGACGCGGCCGGGGCCCCCCGGTCCCGACCGTCCGGCGGCCGCGGCCGCTCCGCCCTTCCCCCGCTGACCCTGCACGGTGTGACATGACGACGACCAGGACGCTTCTCGCCGCCGCCGCCCTCGGACTGGCGCTCGGCCTCGCGGCGACCGGCCCCTCCCGGGCGGGACGCGACCAGTTCGTGGTGGACCTGGTGAACGAGCCGTCCTCGCTGGACCCGCAGGTGCAGTGGAACCCCGACAGCTACTACGTCTACCGCAACATCTTCGACAACCTGGTCACCCGCGACGACAAGGGCGCGCTCGCGCCGGAGATCGCCACCGCCTGGAAGCAGGTCTCCGACACCGAGATGGAGTTCACGCTGCGCGACGACGTCACGTTCCACGACGGCCAGAAGCTCACGGCCGAGGACGTCGTCTTCAGCGTCAAGCGCATCATCGATCCCAAATTCGGCAGCCCGCAGCTCGGCCAGTTCAACAAGATCGTCGACGCGGCCGCCACCGGCCCCAACACCGTCAAGCTGGTCACGGACGGCGCCTACCCGGCCCTGCTGGCCCAGCTCGTGAAGCTTTCCATCGTGCCCAAGCACGTGGTCGAGGCCGTCGGCAAGGACGCCTTCAACCTGAAGCCAGTCGGCAGCGGCCCCTATGTCTTCCAGGAGTGGAAGCGCGGCGTCGCCGTCACCCTCAAGCGCAACGACGCCTATTGGGGCCGCAAGGCGCCGTTCCCGACCGCCGTGTTCCGGGCCGTGCCGGACGCCTCCACCCGGGTGGCGAACCTGCAGGCCGGCAGCAGCGACCTGGGCGTCAGCCTGGACAGCGACCTCGCCGCGCAGCTGAAGAACTCGCCCAAGGCCAAGCCGCTCTCGGTCCTCACCGAGCGCGTCGCCTATCTGCGGCTGAACCCGTCCAAGCCGCCCTTCGACAAGGCCGACATCCGCCGCGCCGTCGCCATGGCGATCGACAAGCAGGGCCTCGTGGACGGCATCCTCGGCGGCTACGACAAGCCGGTGCCCGAGATGCTGACGCCGGCCCATTTCGGCTGGGTGGAGGCGATCGAGGCCCCCGCCTACGATCCCAAGACCGCCAAGCAGATCATCGAATCGGCCGGGGCGGCCGCCAAGCAGGAGATCGAGCTCTCCACCGCGCCGGTCTTCGACCAGCGCATCGTCCAGGCCGTGCAGCAGATGCTCGCCGAAGTCGGCCTGAACGTGAAGATCAACATGTCCGACATGGCGTCCTACCTGAAGCGGGCGCAGAGCGGGCCGGAGAACACCCCGGCGCTCAGCTACGGGCGCTGGTCCTGCGCCTGCCAGGACGCCGACGGCGTGCTGTTCCCGCTGATCCACCAGTCGAGCGGCTGGTCGGCCTACCGCAATCCGGTCGCCGACAAGCTGCTGGAGGCGGCGCGCGCCACCCTCAACCAGGACAACCGGATGGCGGCCTACAAGCAGGTGCACGAGATCGTCGCCAAGGACGTGCCGTTGATCCCGCTCTATCAGTCCGCCATCATCTATGGCGGCGCCAAGGCGCTGGTCTGGCAGCCGACCCCGAACGAGAGCATGTTCCTCAACCGCATGGACTGGAAAGACTGAGCCGGGCCGGCCGGTGGCCGCCTTCCTGGCCCGGCGGTTCGCCCAGGCCCTGCTGACGATCTTCGGCGTCGCCACGCTGATTTTCTTCCTGCAGCGCCTGACGGGCGACCCGACCTACCTGCTCGTGCCCGAGACCGCGACGCCGGCCGACATTGACGCGATGCGGCGAACGCTGGGCTTCGACCGTCCGCTGATCGTCCAGTACGTCGCCTTCCTGGCCGACCTCGCGCGCTTCGATCTCGGCCGGTCCGTCATCCAGAACGTGCCGGTGACCACCATCATCGCGTCACGGGTGCCCTACACGCTGGCGCTGGCCGCCGGCGCCTTCGTGGTGGCCTGCGGCGTCGGCATCCCGGTCGGCGTGGCGCTGGCGCTCTGGCGCGACAGCCTCGCCGCGCGGGCGCTGGCCGGGCTGGTGCTGGCGGCGCAGAGCATGCCCACCTTCTGGAGCGGCATCCTGCTGATCCTGGTCTTCGCCGTGACGCTCGGCTGGCTGCCGCCCTCCTCGACGGGCGGCTTCTCGCACATCGTCATGCCGTCGATCGCGCTGGGCCTGCTCAGCATGGCGACCTTCGCGCGCATTACCCGCACCTCGCTGCTGGACGAACTCTCGCGCGACTATGTCCGCACCGCCCGGGCCCGCGGCGTCGGCAAGGGCCGGCTGCTCGCCCGCCATCTCGCCCGCAACGCCGCCATCCCGGTCATCACCGTGGCGGCGCTGGAGATCTCCAACCTGCTCGCCGGCGCCGTCATCGTCGAGACGGTGTTCGCCTGGCCCGGCCTCGGGCAGGTCACCGTGCAGTCGATCCTGGCGCGCGATTTCCTCGTCGTGCAGGGCGTGGTGCTGCTGGGCGCGGTCGTGACGGTGGCCCTCAATCTCGCGGCCGACCTGCTCTACAGCGCCGTCGATCCCCGCATCCGGCTGGAAGGCGGCCGCGCATGACGCAAGCCGCCCTGCCCGTCCGCCGCCGCGCCCGCCGGACGATCCGCCCCGCCGCCTGGGCGCCCGTGGTCCTGATCGCCGCCTTCGTGATCGCCGCCCTGGCCGCGCCCTGGCTGGCGCCCTACGAGCCGAACCAGCAGAACCTGCTCGCCCGCCTGAAGCCGCCGGGCTTCGCGTCGCGCGGCGTCGCGTACTGGCTGGGCAGCGACGAGCTCGGGCGCGATCTGCTGAGCCGCCTCGTCCATGGCTCGCGCGTCTCCCTGGTCGTGGCCTTCTCCTCCGTGATCCTGTCCGGCGTCGTCGGGACCACGCTCGGCATGGCGGCCGGCTACCTGCGCGGCCCGGTCGAGACCGCGGTGATGCGCATCGTCGACGTGTTCTTGTCGGTGCCGGCGATCCTGCTCGCCATCATCACGGTCGCGGTGCTGGGGCCGGGGCTCGCCAACGTCATCCTGGTGCTGGCGCTGACGCGCTGGCCCCGCTACGCCCGCGTCGCCTACGGGCAGACCCTCGGCGTGGCGACCGCCCCCTATGTGCGGCTCGCCGCCTTCATGGGCGCCGGCGCGCCCCGCATCCTGCTGCGCCACGTGCTGCCCAACATCATCGGCGCGATGACCGTGGTGGCGACGCTGGAGTTCGGCCTGATGGTGCTGTTCGAGGCCGGCCTCAGCTTCCTCGGCCTGGGCGTCCAGCCGCCCACCGCCAGCTGGGGGGCCATGCTCAGCACCGGCCGCAACTACCTCGCCAACGCCTGGTGGATCGCCACCTTCCCGGGCCTCTGCCTCTTTCTGCTCGTGCTGGCCGTCAACCTGATCGGCGACGACCTGCGCGACCGCTTCGATCCCCGCTCGACCCCATGAGGACGCCATGACCGCCTTTCCTGACCTCGCCGGCAAGCGCGCCGTGGTGACCGGCTCCGGCGGCGTCATCGGCCGCTGGATCGCCGAGAGCCTGCGCGAGGCCGGCTGCGCGCTGTGCCTCACCGACGCAAGCCAGCCGGACCTCGACGCCCAGGCGGCCGCTCTCGGCCTGGCGGACGACAGCTTCGGCTTCGCCGCCGACCTCATGGACGAGGCCTCCATCGACGCGTTGGTCGCCGAGGTGGGACGGCGCTGGGGCGCGGCCGACATCCTGGTCAACAACGCCGGGATCTACCCTTCGGGCTTCCTGCTCGACATCTCGACGGCCGAGTTCGACCGCATCTTCAGCGTCAACCTGCGCGCGCCCTTCATCCTCACCAAGGGCCTCGCCACCCAGATGGTGCGGCAGGGCGTGAAGGGTTCGATCATCAACATCTCCTCTGGCGCGTCGCGCAAGATGCGCCGCACCGTGGTCCCCTACTGCACCTCCAAGACCGCGCTGGACCGCCTGACCAAGGGCTTCGCGGTGGAGCTGGCCGAGTTCGGGATCCGCGCCAACGCGCTCGAGCCGGGCTTTGCGGCCGGCAGCACGGTCAGCGAACTCACCGAGGAGCACATCCGCAACACGGTCGCCCAGATCCCGCTGGGGCGGCCGTCGTCGCGGGCCGACGTCGCCAACGCCCTGCTCTACCTGGCCAGCGACGCCTCCGCCTATGTCACCGGCTCGACCCTGACGGTCGACGGCGGCAACTCGATCGGCTCGCTCGCCGTCCACCAGGCCAAGAAGCACCCGTTGTGAGGCGCCCATGACCGCACCTTCCGCACCGGCGCCCGGCGGCGCCTATGAGTGGCCCGCCGGCAAGCGCAGCGCCTTCTGCTTCACGGTCGACGTGGACGCCGAATCGCCTTTCCTGTGGAGCCTCAAGGACGCCCCGCCCCCGCGCCTGCTCGGCCAGATGGAGCAGCGCCTGTTCGGCCCGCGCGTCGGCATCTGGCGCATCCTCGACCTCCTGGACCGCTACGGGATCAAGGGCTCGTTCTATGTCCCCGGCGTCGTCGCCGAGAACCACCCGGAGCTGCTGCCCGCCTTCGTCGAGCGCGGCCACGAGGTGGGGCTGCACGGCTACTTCCACGAGTTCGCCACCCAGGCGTCCGACGCCGAGTTCGACGGCGCGCTCGACGCCGCCCTGGCGGTGTTCGCCCGGCAGGGCGTGACGCCGGTCGGCTTCCGGTCCCCGGCCTGGGAGATGACGCCCCATATGCTGGCCGAGGTCCGCCGCCGCGGGCTCTATGACAGCTCGCTCATGGGCTACGACCATCCCTACACGATCGACGGCGTCGTCGAGGCCCCGGTCCAGTGGGTGCTGGACGACGCGGTCTATTTCAAGTTCGTCGGCGGCGGGGCCGATCACTGGCCGCCCGCCGCGCCGGGGCCGATCCTCGACGGCTGGATCGACGAGTTCGAGACCCTGCACCGCTACGGCGCGATGACGATGCTGACCGTGCATGACTGGATCTCCGGCCGGGCGCATCGCATCCGCATGCTGGAGCGCCTGCTGGACCGCGTCGTCGCCGACCCGGCCGTGTGGGTCGCCACCGTCGCCGAGGTCGCCGCCCACCACGCCGCCTCGCCCAACGCCGCCCGTTTTTCGGTCCCGGCCCGGACCCCGGAGGCGATCGCCTCCCGCCGCCATGGAGGAGCCTGAGATGCAGACGTTCACGGTTCGCAAGGCGCAGGTCCGCTCGCGCCACGGCGTCGTCGCCGCCCAGAACCGGCTCGCCGCCGAGGCCGGGGCCGCCGTGCTGGCGCGCGGCGGCAACGCCGTCGACGCCGCCGTCACGACGGCGCTGACCCTGTCGGTGGTCGAGCCCTGGCTGTCGGGCGTCGGCGGCGGCGGCTTCCTGCTGCGCGCCGACGGGGCGACCGGCGAGGTCGAGACGCTGGACTTCAACGTCGTCTCGGCCCGCCGCCTGGACCCAGCCGACTATCCGCTCAGCCGCTCGGGCGAAGGCAACTGGTTCGCCTGGCCGGCCGTGGAGGGAGACCGCAACGTCTCCGGCTACACGTCGATGGCCGTTCCGGGCGCGGTGGCGGGCCTCTCCGAGGCGCTGGCCCGCCATGGCACGATCTCCTGGGAGGACGCGCTGGCGCCCGCCATCGAGCACGCCGAGCGCGGGCTGGAGATCGACTGGTTCGCGGCGCTGACCTTCGCCGTCGAGGCGGCGGGCCTCGCCCGGCATCCCTCCACCGCCGCGCTGTTCCTGGACGACGGCCGGGCGCCCCGGCCGGGCGAGGCCGGCGCGACGAACCGCAAGCCGATGCCGCGCAAGGCCGCCACCCTGCGCCGCCTCGCCCAGGCCGGCCCGCGCGACTTCTACGAGGGCGAAATCGCCCGCACGATCGCGGCCGACCTCGCCGAGGGCGGCTCCAGGATCGACCTCGCCGACCTGGCGGCGTTCCGCCCCGAATGGCGCGCCCCCTTGCGGGGGACCTATCGGGGCGTCGAGGTCAACGCGATCGCCGGGCTGAGCGGCGGCCCCAGCTATCTCCAGGCCTGCGCCGAGCTGGAGCCGCAGGACGTCGCCCCCGTCCGCGATCCCGCCGCCGCGGCTCTCGCCTATGCCAAGGCCATCCGCAACGCCTATGAGCGGCGCCTCACCGAGATGGGGCACGCCGCGAACCCGCAGGTCGGCTGCACCACCCATCTCAGCGTCGTCGACGCCTCCGGGACCATGGTGTCGCTCACCAACACGCTGCTGTCGCGCTTCGGCTCGCGGGTGGTCCTGCCCAACGCCGGGTTCCTGATGAACAACGGCGTGATGTGGTTCGACCCGCGGCCCGGCCAGCCCAACGCCATCGCGCCCGGGGCCAAGCCGCTGGCCAACATGTGCCCGCTGATCCTGCGGCGGGACGGCAGGCCGTGGTTCGCGCTCGGCGCCGCCGGGGGCCGCACCATCTTCCCGACCCTGCTGCAGCTGATGTCCTTTGTGGTGGACGGGGGCCTGTCGCTGGAGGACGCCTTCCACGCGCCCCGCCTCGACGCCAGCACGCCCACCATCCGGGTGAACGCCAAGGCGGGCCCCGACGTCGCCGCCCGGGTCGGCGGCGCGTTCCCGGTCGAGGTGGTCGAGGACACGGTGTTTCCGACCAACTTCGCCGTTCCGTCGGCCGTGATGCGGACCCCCGAGGGCGAGAACGTCGGCATGGCGCATCCCACCAGCCCGTGGGCTGCCGTGGCGGTCGGAGGGCCGGCTTGACCGCTGCGCTCTCCCTTGACGCCGCCGGTACGGCTGACGACCCGGCGCCCCTGCTCGCCATCGAGGATCTCGGAATCGAGATCGGCGGCGTCGCCGTGGTGGACGGCGTCACCCTGCGGCTGCGGGCCGGGCGGGTCCTGGCCCTGGTCGGCGAGAGCGGATCGGGCAAGAGCCTGACGGCGCTGGCCGTGCTGGGCCTGCTGCCGGGCGTCGCCCGCCGCACCAGCGGGCGCATCCTGCTGGAGGGGCGCGACCTCACCGCCATGGACGAGGACGGCCTCGCCCGGGTGCGGGGCGACCTCGCCTCGGTGGTGTTCCAGGAGCCGGTGGCGTCCCTCAATCCGCTGCTGCGCGTCGGCGACCAGGTGGCCGAGGCGCTGCGGCTGCATCGCGGCCTGTCCGGCCGGCAGGCCTGGGCCGAGGCGGTCGCCATGCTGTCCACCGTCGGCATTCCGGACGCGGCGCGCCGGGCCGAGGCCTATCCGTTCGAGCTGTCCGGCGGCATGTGCCAGCGCGTCATGATCGCGGCCGCGCTGGTCTGCCGTCCGCGCCTGCTCATCGCCGACGAGCCCACCACCGCCCTCGACGTCACCATCCAGGCCCAGATCCTCGCCCTCATGCAGCGCCTGCGCGCCGAAGCCGGCACGACCATCCTGCTGATCACCCACGACATGGGCGTGGTCGCCGACATGGCCGACGACGTCGCCGTCATGTATGGCGGCCGCATCGTCGAGAGCGGCCGCGTGGAGGAGCTCTTCGCCGACCCCGCCCATCCCTATACGCGGCTGCTCCTGGCCACGATCCCGCGGCTGGACGGCGCCCGCAAGGAGACGCTGCGCACCATCGAGGGCGTGGTGCCGAGCCCGCAGGACTGGCCGGACGGCTGCCGCTTCCGCTCGCGCTGCCCGCTCGCCGCGCCGCAATGCGCGCAGGTCCCGCCGCTCGTCCCGGTCCGCGAGGGCGGCGAGCGCCGAGCCGCCTGCTGGCGCGTCGGCGAGGCGGGGAGCCTGGCGTGACGGAGCCCCTGCTCAGCGTGCGCGACCTGCGCGTCCATTTCCCGCTGCGCGGCAAGGCCGGGCTGGTGCGGGCCGTCGACGGCGTGTCGTTCGACGTCCCGGCCGGGCGCACCGTGGCGCTCGTCGGCGAGAGCGGCTGCGGCAAGTCGACCACCGCCTACGCCATCCTGGGCCTGGAGCCGATCACCGCCGGCGCGGTCCGCTTCGACGGCCGCGACATCGGCGGACGCCGCGACCGCGCGGCCCGGCGGGCCCTGGCCGGCGACATGCAGATCGTCTTCCAGGACCCCTCGGCCGCGCTGGACCCCAAGATGTCGATCGAGGATAGCGTCGCCGAGCCGCTGGCGATCCGGGGATGGAGCCGGGCCGATCGCCGCCGCCGCGTCGCCGAGGCGCTGGACCTCGTCGGCCTGCCGGCCGCCTACGCGCCGCGCACTCCGAACGCGCTGTCGGGCGGCCAGCGCCAGCGCGTCGTCATCGCCCGCGCCCTGGCGCTCTCGCCGCGGCTGCTGGTGCTGGACGAGCCGGTCTCGGCGCTGGACGTCTCGATCCGGTCGCAGATCCTCAACCTGCTGATGGGCCTGCAGGCGGAGCTCGGTCTCGCCTACCTGTTCATCTCGCACGACCTCTCGGTGGTGCGGCACATCGCCGACGACGTCCTGGTGATGTATCTCGGGACCATCGCCGAGCGGGGCGCGACCGACGCCGTCTTCGACGCCCCGGCGCATCCCTACACGCAGGCGCTGCTCTCGGCCATTCCGCTGCCCGACCCCGTGGAGCAGCGCCGCCGGCCCAAGATCGTCCTGCGCGGCGACCTGCCGAGCCCGCTGGCCGCGCCGGCGGGCTGTCCCTTCGTGACCCGCTGCCCGCTGGCGCAGGTCCGCTGCGGCGAGGTCAGGCCCGTGCTGGCGCCGGCGGCCGGCGGGACCGAGGCGGCGTGCCTCGTGCGCGTCCCGGCGGCCGATCCGGCGGCTCCCGCCCGGGCCTAGACTCTACCGGCTTCGGCCAGGGCGGGGGCGGCCCTCATGTCGCGGGGCGCCTTGAAGTCCCGGGCCGCCCCGCGCGCCTGCTGCAGCCCCTTCGGGAAGCCGCTGCGGTCCCGGTAGCGGTCCGGCGAGGAGGGCGTGCGGGCGTGGCGCGCCGCGCTGGCCTTCGCGGCCGCGATGTCGAGGATCGTCACCCCGACCACCATGGCGAGCGCCAGCCCGACATTGTCCCGCTTGGGATTGCCGGGCCGCAGCGCCGTGAACAGGGTGGCGATGTCGAGGCCGTCCCCGGCGACGCGGGAGGCCAGCCCGACATTCTTCTCCGTCGAGAGCGTCATCATCCCGGCCATGATCTCGCGCAGGCCGTAGACGCGCACCAGCGTCTCGGAGCCCTGCATGCCGAGCGCCCGCGTCAGCCGGCGCGGCGCGATCAGTTCGACCGCCCCGAGGGCGATGCTGAACCAGCCGAGGCCCCGGGCGAGCCGGTCGGCCGCGCCCAGCGAGCTCGGGCCGGACTTGACGATCTTGGGATCCCCCGCCGAGCGGGTCAGGTTGGAAAGGTTGAACATCGCGTCCTCGCCGGCTCAGGGTTTCAGAACGACCTTGACGCAGCCGTCCTGCTTGTCGCGGAAGACCTTGTACATCTCGGGCCCCTCTTCGAGGCTGGCCGTATGGGTGATCACGAAGGACGGGTCGATCTGGCCCTCCTCGATCCGCCGCAGCAGGTCGTCGGTCCAGCGGTTGACATGGGTCTGGCCCATCCGGAAGGTCAGGCCCTTGTTCATGGCCTGGCCCATCGGGATCTTGTCGACGAGGCCGCTATAGACGCCCGGGATCGAGATCACGCCCGCCGGCCGGCAGACATAGATCATCTCGCGCAGCACGTGCGGCCGGTCGTTCTCCATCATCATCAGCTGCTTGGCGCGGTCATAGACCGTGTCGGGCTGCGAGAACGAGACATGACTCTCCATGCCGATCGCGTCGATGCACTTCTCCGGCCCCTTGCCGTCGGTGAGGTCGTTGAGGCGGCCGACCACGCTCTCCTTCATGAAGTCGATCGTCACGGCGCCGCCGGCCTCCGCCATGCCGAGCCGCTCGGGCAGGCAGTCGATCGCCACGACCTGCTTGGCGCCGAGCAGAATGGCGCTGCGGATGGCCATCTGCCCCACCGGCCCGCAGCCCCAGATCGCGACCGTGTCGGTCGGCTGGATGTCGCACTGGACGGCGGCCTGCCAGCCGGTCGGGAAGATGTCGCCGAGGAACAGCACCTGCTCGTCCGACAGGCTGTCCGGGACCTTGATGTGCGTCTTGTCGGCGAAGGGGACGCGCAGGTATTCGGCCTGCCCGCCCGGATAGCCGCCGGTGAGATGCGTGTAGCCGAACAGCCCAGCCGTCGCGTGGCCAAACGCTTTGTCGGCGATGTGCTTCTTGCGGTTGCTCCGCTCGCAGACGGAGAAGTTGCCGCGCTTGCACTGGTCGCATTCGCCGCAGAAGATCGTGAAGGGGACGACGATGCGGTCGCCCTTCTTGAGGGCCCCGTTGACGCCGGAGCCGACCTCCACCACCTCGCCCATCATCTCGTGGCCCATGATGTCGCCGGGCATCATGGCGGGGATGAAGTTGTGGAAGAGATGCAGGTCGGAGCCGCAGATGGCGCAGCTCGTCACCCGGATGATGGCGTCACGCGGATCCTCGATCTCGGGATCCGTGACCGAGTCGCAGCGGATGTCTTCCTTCCCGTGCCAAACCAGCGCTTTCATGGCGTTCTCCTGTCGGAATCGTCGTATCGTGGGACCGGCGTCGCCTAGGAGGCCAGCGGCGTGAGGGAATGCGCGCAGCCGATGCGGGGCTGGCCGCGACGGCGCGAGCGTCGGTGGGGGTAATATCCGCCGCGCGGGAGCGTTCCTGGGGGAGCGACGAAAGATCGCCAGCGAACCGCCGGGCGCCGGGCGCGTTGCATCCGGACCCGGCGCCCGCCGTGGCGAGGGCGAACCAGGAGGCCGAGCATGACCCAGCGCAGGGGCGAGGACGATCCGGCCGGCCAGCCCGACGCGGCGAACGCGGCCCCGGCCAAGCCGGGCGCGCCGCAAGGTTCGGCGCAGCCCGCGGGCGAAGCCGGGGATCAGGCGGCCGAAAAGGACATCGCCAAGATGTTCGGCTTCGCCGACCGCGACGGCTCCGAGAGCTGGCCGCGCGAGCAGGATCCGCCGGACGGCGAGACCGCCGGCGCGCCGCTGCCCGAGGGCGAGGGCTAGCCCTCAAACGAAAACGGCCGCTCCGGGGAGCGGCCGCCGACTAGACATATGGGGAAAGGCTCAGCGCTGGTCGATGATGCGCACGACCTGGCGGCTGCGGGGCTCCACCACGACGATCTTGTCGTCGGGGGAGAGGAAATAGCCCAGCCGCTGCAGCCGCTGCGATCCGATCCCGTTCATCGGCTGCAGCTCGACGTCGTCCGGCACGATGCTGCCGACCCGGACGGAGCCGCGCTGGATCTCCACCGGGGCGAGCCGCTCCTCGATGATGCGGCGGCGGATGACCGTCTCCTGCTCGGGCGCGAACTCGTAAGGTTCGTCGATCGAGCCGGTCTGTTCCTCGATGATGGTCGTCGTCTGGGCCCGGACGCCCGGCGCCGCAAGCAGGCCCGCCGCGGCGACGCCGAAGAGGGCCGCCCGCATTGCGATCCGTACAGTCATGGTGTCGCTCCTTCCATTCAGGCTGGAGCAACGCCCCGCCTCAGGCGGGGTTCCGCGACGCGGCGACCGCGACCGCGGCCGTCCCTAATGGGCGAACAGCACCGGCAGGGCGGCGTTGGACAGGATGTGGCTCGTCGCGCCGCCGAAGATCATCTGCCGCAGCCGGCTCTGGGTGTAGGCGCCCTTGATCAGCAGGTCCGCCCCATACGCGGAGGCGTGGTCCAGGATGGCCTCGCCGATGGTCCGGCCGGTCGGCGTCACCGTGACGGCGTCCGCCTCGACGCCGTTCTGGCGCAGGTGCCGGACGAGATCCTCCCCGGACGGCCCCGGGGTGTTGCCGCCCTCCACTGTCAGCACCCGGATGCGGCGCGACTGGGCCAGGATCGGCATGGCGAGGGCGACCGCGCGCGCCGTCTCGGTGCTGCGGTTCCAGGCGATCACCACGGTGTCGCCGATCGGCGAGCCCTCGGGCGGCGCGATCGGCGGCGCCATCAGGACGGGCCGCCCGCTCTCAAACAGCACCGCCTCGAGCAGCGACAGCCGCGGTCCGGACGAGCCGGAGCCCGGCCGCCCCACCACCGTGACGTCGAACACCCGGGCGTGCGCCGCCACGGCGCTGTCGCCCATCAGGGCGCCCTCGCGCATGGTCCAGCTCGGCCCCTCCAGGGCCCGCTCCCGGCGCTGCACGCCATGGCGCTCCATGAAGCGCTCGAACGTCATGAGCGCCTCGCGGGAGCTGTCGGCCGTGCCGTTCTGGGCCGGCGGCCACAGCGGCACCATCTCGCCCACGATGTAGTTGTCGATGAGCGGCAGGGTCGCGACGGCCTCCACGCAGCTGCCGAAATGGCGCGCGAAGACGAGGGCCGTCTGCAGCACGGATGAGGCGTTCTCGTGCTCCTCGACCGGCACCAGCACTGATTTCATGACCATGTCGCGCCTCCCCGATGTGCGCCTCGCCCAACCAGAGTAGCACGGTTGCAAAACGCCGCGAGGGCTTGCTGCGAAGGTCGCGCCGGCCGGTCCACCGCATTTCGCGGGACGATCCTTGCGATTCGGCCGGAACTTTGCTGGATGGTCGCTGGATTCGAGGACGCTTCGATGATTTCCCGCTTGGTCTTCGGCTTCGTCGCCGGACTGCTGTCCGTGCTGGTGGTGCACCAGACGGCGCTCTATTTCGGCGCGCGGCTCGGGTTTCCCGGCGGCCCGGCCTGGTCGATGGCGCCGTGGGCCGCCCCGGTCGCTCTGCCGCTGCGCGTCCCGCAGGTGGTGGCGACCGCGCTCCTGGGCGGCCTCTGGGGCGTCGCCCTCACGGCCGCGCTGCCGCGCATCGGCGCGGGCCTCGTCGGCGCCGTCTCCGCCGTGCTCATCTTCGCCCTGCTGATCAGCGCGGTCGGCTGGCTGCACGGGCCGGCCCTCACGGGCGGCCCCGGCTTCGTGGCGAGCCGCGCCATCTACCCGCTGGCCTACAACGCGGTCTGGGCGATCGGCGCGCTGGCGGCGCTGCGGGTGGCGTCGCGCTAGACCCATTTCCGATCAGACTGCATCGTAGCCGGCTGCTGCGAAGAAGTTGGCGCATTCGGCTGGTGTGAAGAGGTCGACGATACGGCCGAGGGCGTCCCAGAGGCCAACGACCGTTCGCTCCTCGGCCTTGCGAAGCAGGGCCTTCAGCTTGGAGAAGGCGTTCTCGATGGGGTTGAAGTCGGGGCTGTAGGGCGGGAGGTAGAGCAAGCTCGCGCCTGCCGCCTCGATCATCTGGCGCACGCGCGGACCCTTGTGGCTCGACAGATTGTCCATGACGACGACGTCGCCTGGCGCCAGCTCGGGGCCGAGGACCTTCTCGACATAAGTCTCGAACGCGTCGCGGTTGATCGGTCCGTCGATGACGAAGGGCGCGACCATCCCTGTCGAGCGCAGGCCGGCCACGAAGGTGGTGGTCTTCCAATGCCCGTGCGGCACGCTCATGCGCAGCCGCTGGCCCCGAGGGGCTCGTCCCCTGGCCCGCGTCATCTTGGTCGTCGCCCACGTCTCATCGATGAAGAGCAGGCGTTCCGGCTCCAGATCAAGCTGGTCGTCGAACCAGGCCTGCCGCCGCCTCAGAATGTCCGGCCGGCTCTGCTCCGCGGCATGCGCCGACTTTTTTTGAGCGTCAGACCGTGCCGGCGAAAGAACCGCCAGAGGGTGCCGATGCCTACCGCCACACCCTGCTCCGACAGGTCGGCCTTGATCTCCGACAGCGTGATGTCCGGCTTGGTATCGACAAGGGATCGGATGACCGCCGCGTGCGCCTCGATGCGCTGCGAGCGACGATCTCCGCCGAGCGGCCCTGGCCGAGGTTCCCCCTGCTCACGGGCCAATCGCCGCCATCGGCTGACACTGGCCGCGCTCACGCCAAAGCGTTCGCCCGCTTCACGATGCGACGCGCCGGCCTCAACGGCGGCCAGCACACGAACCCGCAGATCAAGCGACAGTGCTCTCGACATGCCTGCCGGCCCCCAGCCCCGGCAGACAGCTTGAATCACTCTTGCGCTGATTTGGGAATCCGCTTCGATTCCTTCAGCTCGGAAACCGCTCTAGAGCATGCTGCGAAAAGGTGGAATCCGGCTTTTCGCACGAAGCATGCGACACCCCAAAAACCTGGACCACGCTGTGTTTCCATCGAAACACAGCGTGGTCTAGCTCGTCTGCTCGCAGCGGCGCCAGATCTCGGCCTGCTGGCCGTCGCCGGCCTGCACCTGCACGGCGTTCTCGTTGATCAGCCCCATGGTGACCGCGGCCCCGGCGGGGGTCTCGCGCTCCGGCACCGTGTAGGCGAAGGAGTGGCGCGAATAGCGGCCCTCGATCCGGCTGCCGCCCGGCGTCACGATGGACGGCCCCTGGATCTGCATGGTCTTGCCGGTCTTCTCGTTGCACCAGTTGCCGTCGATCGAATCGGCAAGGCCCGGCGCCGTCAGCGCGGCCAGGCCGACGAGCGCGCCGGCGCTCCGGACGGAGATGCGGAACCCGAACCCGCCAGACATCCACGGTTTCATGCGACGACCCTCCTCGCGCTCGTCCAGCGCGACGGCCAGCCTAGCCGCTCGCGCCGGAAACGACAGCCGGACCGGCGCGGCCTCACCGCAAGGTGATCAGGCCGGGAGGCCCACGACCGGATGCGGGGCCGGAGCCGGGGCGCGACGCGGCGCGGCGACCTCGATCGGCCGCGAGACGGGCGGAGCCGGCGCAAGGATCGGGGCGCCGGGCGCCAGGATGGGCGCCGAGGCCTCGCGCGGCTTCGGCTCGGAGAGCCAGTGGTCGAGGAAGCCGTCGAGCCAGCGCCGCACGGCGGCGTCGTGCAGGAACCAGCCGCCGAGATGCTCGTGCCGCTGCCGGGCGCCGGGCAGCGCCATGCGCTCGTGGGCCCGCACCGTCCACCGGCACATCATCGCGTAGGTCACTTCCGGGTGGAACTGCAGCCCATAGGCGCGCTCGCCGCAGCGGAAGGCCTGGTTGGGGAAGATGTCGCCCTCCGCCAGCGTCTCGCAGCAGCCCGGCGTGTCGAAGCCTTCCCGGTGCCACTGGTAGACGCGGCCGGGCCACGCCACCCCGATCTCCTCGGCGAAGCCATGGCCGTGCGGGTCCGTCGGCCGCAGGTCGTAATAGCCGATCTCGGCGTGCCCGTGGGGATGCGTCTCCACCTTGCCGCCGAGCTGGCGGACCAGCATCTGGGCTCCCAGGCAGAGCCCCAGATAGGGCTTGCCGGACTTCAGCACCGCGCCGATCCAGTCCGTCTGCCGCTTGATCCAGTCGTCCGGATCGTTGGCGCTCATCGGCCCGCCGAACACCACCGCGCCGGCGTGCTCGTCCATAGTGTCCGGCAGAGGCTGGCCCAGCGGCGTGCGCCGGATATCGAGGTCATAACCGCGTTCGCGAAGGAGACGGCCCACGCGCCCCGGCGTGGAATGCTCCTGGTGGAGCACGATGAGGATGCTGTTCGGCACGGATTCGACGGTCCTGGGGTAGCCGGAAGCTTGCGGGATTACTTAAGCATCAACCGTGCCACAGACCGGCGGCCGGGTCGAGACGCGCGCCGCAACGCCGCCATGCGTCCGCTCAGGCCGCCGGCGCGCCCTCTGCCGCCCGGATCGCCGCCGCGTCGGCCGGCCCGACGTCCAGGAGCTCGCAGGCGCGGCTGATCAGCGTGTCCTCGAACTCGTGGATGGAGCCGTCCGCCAGCGCCATCCGCCACATCATGGCGACGAGTTCGCGCTTTTGCCCGGCGTCCAGGCTGCGCCGGAGGTTCGAGAGCGTCTCGGCGACGTCGCCCGCCTCGAGGTCGCGGCGGCTGGCTTGGGCGACGAAACGCTCCGCCGCGTCGTCGGCGAGGCCGGTGCGCGCCTGCACGGTGTTGAGCAACCACAGCCGCTCGGCGTCCGTCAGCGTCCCGTCGACCTGGGCCACATGCACCAGCACGGCGGCGGCGGTGAGCAGCCGGTCGTCGACCGGCGGGGTCGCCTTCCGGGGCGCCGCGCCCACCAGGGCGTCGAAGAAATGCGACAGCGCTTTCAGCATTCCGCTGGCTCCAGGCAGGACGACGACGCCGCATCGGCGATCTCGGATCGAACGCGAGCATCGCCGAATCGGGTCCGCCGCAGCCTGACCGCGGGCGGCTTTTCGTTCAACTTCACGTGATCCGGCGCGCGTCTAGCGCGTCGAGGCGGCGGCGCAGTTGCGCCGGCCGGCCTCCAGGCAGTCCTGGACCTTGCTGGCCCGGTGCAGGGATTCGACGACGAAGAGCCCGGCCCCCAGCAGGACGAGGCAGACGATGGCCACGATCAGGTTGGCCGTGGTCCTTTGCGCCTCGTCAGGGTCGGCATCCGCCCCGCCGTCCTGGTCGCGCCGCGCCGCCATGAAGACCTCCAGATCGCAGGTTACGCCAGTCCCGCGCCGAGGTGAACGGCGGTGCAACTCTGGTTGCGCAACGTGCGTTGGCCCCGCATCCGCCGATCTTCGCGGATCGGCGCGGGACGGGCGTGCAACGGCCCTGTCCCGAATCGGCGCCTTGGAATGCCCCGCGACACGGCCCGTGCGATCCGGGCGCGGGGTCCCGATGACACCGCGTTCGGCCGACGCGAGCGACGTCGGCGCGCCCGACTCGACAGGATGCCGTCATGAAGCTTGGACCCGCCGCGTGCGCGTTCGCGTTTTTCGTCGCTGCGTCGCCGACCGCCATCAGTCACGATTTCTGGATCAACAGGGGCCAATACAGGGACCCGCTCAGCGGCGTGCATTGCTGCGGGCCCAGCGACTGCGCCGCGATCACGCCGGCGCGGATCGTCGTCAACAAGGAGGGCTACCTCATCGACGGGCAGGAGCTGGTGCCCTTCGCCGAAGCCTATACGTCGGAGGACCGGGAGTTCTGGCGGTGCCGCAAGGCCGACGGCTCGCGCCGATGCTTCTTCGCCCCGACCATGAGCTTCTAGAGCGGAACGGACGACCTGATGCGATCAGGTCGGTCTCCGCTCCAGCCTAGCGCGGGAACCACCATTCCGACGGGTCGCGGACCCAGGACTTCAGCGAGCCCGAACGCGGGGCGGGCGCGTAGCCCAGCGGCTCGGGCGCCATGCGCTTGGCCGCCGTCTGCGTCCGGCTCGCCTTGTGGCCCGCCACCTGGGAGCGGCCGGACTTGCTGGCGATCGCGCTGGCCGGCGACACGCCCGTGATTGCGATGACGGCGCTCTCGCGCTGGACCATGGCGTAGAGCTGGGCCGCGTTGGCCCTGGAGAGCCGCACGCAGCCATGCGAGGCGGGACGCCCCAGCGCGCCGACCGCGCCGGTGCCGTGGATCGCGTAGCCGCCCTTGAAGAAGATCGAGTGCGGCATCGGCGACATGTCGTATTTGCGCGAATAGTGCATCTTCTCGAGCCGCTGCGCCCGGTAGACGCCGCGCGGAGTCGCGTAGCCGGACCGCGCCGTCGAGACTTTCCAGTTATAGACGCCTTGGTCGGACTGGACCCGCATGGTCTGGGTCGTGAGGTCGATGTTGATGCGCACCACGGCCTGTGCGCCCTGCGCGGTGGCGAAACACGCCAGCAACATGGCGGCGAACGCCGCGGCCCACCGGCCGACCCCGCGCGACAGCGCCCAAGAAGCCACGAAACGCATGGCGAACTCCCCCGAGATTTCTGAAATGACGACCCTGTCGGGCGACCGGTCGCGCCGATCGCCTCGTTAACGGCCATCAAGACACAAAAGTCTTTACGCCGCCCTACATCTTGCGCAGGACTCGGCCTCGGGCGCCAGCATCAATAAGAAGGGGTGAATCGAAATAACGGCGTTTTGATCGGATTGAATCAATCGGAAGGATAGGCGTGCCGGCCGCCGCGAAAGTCCTCGATCTCTCGGCCGTCGAAGGCGTCGGGCCCGACCGCCGCCTTGCCGAAGCCGCCCGGGATGTCGAGCACGTAAGTCGGCTGGCACAGGCCCGACAGGCGGCCGCGCAGCGCCTTCACGAGCGCCCGCCCCTCGGCCAGCGAGGTGCGCAGATGCGACGTGCCGGGCGCCAGATCGCCATGGTGCAGGTAATAGGGCTTCACTCGCGCCTCGACGAAGCCGCGCATCAGCGCCGACAGCGTCTCCACGTCGTCGTTGACGCCCTTCAGCAGCACCGTCTGGCTCACCATCGCGACGCCGGCGTCGATCAGCCGCGCGCAGGCGGCTCGCGCCGCATCGGTCAGCTCGCGCGGATGGTTGGCGTGGAGAGCCACATAGGTGGTCAGCCGCGAGCCCGTCAGGGCCGCGACCAGCTCCGGCCCTACCCGGTCCGGATCGACCACGGGCAAACGGGTATGCCAGCGCACGACCTTCACATGCGGTATGGCCGCCAGCGCCTCCACCACCTCCTGCAGGCGCCGGGGCGACAGCACCAGCGGGTCGCCGCCGGTGATCACCACCTCCCAGATCTCCGGGCGCGCCGCCACATAGGCGACCGCCGCCTCGAAGGCCTCGGGCGACAGCATGCCGGACCCGGCCGGCCCTACCGTCTCGCGCCGGAAGCAGAACCGGCAATACACCGCGCAGACATGCACCAGCTTCAGCAACACCCGGTCCGGGTAGCGGTGGACCAGGCCCTCCGTCGGGCTGTGGACGTCGTCGCCGATCGGATCGGCGCGCTCCTCCGGCCGGGTCTCCAGCTCGCGCGGATCGGGCGCGAACTGCCGGGCGATGGGGTCGTCGGGATCCCCCGCGACGATGAGCGCCTGCATGGCGGGCGTGACGGCGACGGCGTAGCGCCGGGCCACGGCCTCGGCGCCAGCCCTGGCGGACTCCGGGATCAGGCCCGCGGCCACGAGGTCGTCGGCCGTCCGCAGGGTGCGGGGCAGAGGCAGGGGCATGGGCGAAACGGCGCGTGGGGCGCTCGGCATCGGGACGCTCGGGTGCGGAGGGAGGGACGGCGCAGGCCTCGTCATCTCACGGCGGCCCTGCGCTTACAACGCCGGACCTGACGGCCCGGCCGGCAGCGGCGTCCAGATCACCTGGTCGATCCGGCTCGCGCCCGTCGCCAGCATGACCAGGCGCTCCAGGCCCAGCGCGACGCCGCTGGCGGGCGGCATGAGCCGCAGCGCGGCCAGGAAGTCCTCGTCCACCGGGTAGCGCTCGCCATAGACGCGCTCCTTCTCGGCCATCTCGGCCTCGAAACGGCGGCGCTGCTCGTCCGCGTCGGTCAGCTCGCCGAAGGCGTTGGCGAGCTCGACCCCGCAGGCGTAGAGCTCGAAGCGCTCCGCCACGCGCGGGTCGCCGGGCTTGGGCCGCGCCAGGGCGGCCTCGCCGACCGGGTACTCGCACAGCAGCGTCGGACGCCCCATCCCCAGATGCGGCTCGATGCGCTCCACCAGCACGCGGCTGAACACGTCCGACCAGCCGTCGTCCTCCGCCACCCGGACGCCGGCCCGCGCCGCCGCCCCGGCCAGCGCGTCGCGGTCGGCGCCGTCCGGCCGCACGCTCGCCAGGAGGTCGATCCCGGCATGCCGGTCGAAGGCCTGCGCCAGCGTCAGGCGCTCCGGCTCGGCGAAGGGGTCGCAGGAACGGCCCCGGAAGGTGAGCGACGTCGCTCCGACGGTCCGCGCCGCCAAAGCGAGGAGGTCGGCGCAGTCGCGCATCACGGCCTCGTAGTCCTCGTCCGCCCGGTACCATTCCAGCATGGTGAACTCGGGATGGTGCAGCGCCCCGCGCTCGCGGTTCCGGAACACCTTGGCCAGCGCGAAGATGCGCCGCTCGCCGGCCGCGAGCAGCTTCTTGCAGGCGAATTCCGGCGAGGTGTGCAGGTGCAGCGGGGCGCGCTCGCCGTCCGGGCCGACGATCTGCGTCGAGAAGGCGTGCAGATGCGCCTCGTTGCCGGGCGAGGCCTGCAGGATCCCGCCGTCCACCTCGACGAAATCGCGCCGGCCAAACCAGTCGCGGAGGGCCGCCACGATGGCGTTGCGGGCCAGCAGGAAGGGCCTGCGGTCGGCGTGCACGTCCGGCGTCCACCAGGGCGAGGCGGCCGGACCGGCGGCCGCGGGCCGTCCGGGAGGCGACGCGGCGCCCTGGGCGGGGTCGGTATTCTGGTGCGGAGCACTGGCCATTTTCGGAAATCCGTGCTGAAAGGCTGCAACCTCGCCGCAGCCGCGTCGGGGCCGGCTTCGCCGCGCCGCGGCGTCCCCGGCCGCCCGGCTGCGCTTGTGATGGCGACCCGCCCCGGGGCGCCTCCCGATTTGAGAGAGACACAGCCGTGAAGGTCATCGCCAGCTCGCTTCGCAAGGGCAACATCGTCGACAAGGACGGCAAGCTCTACGTCATCCTGACCGCCGAGAACATCCACCCCGGCAAGGGCACGCCCGTCACCCAGCTCGACATGCGCCGCATCTCGGACGGGGTGAAGATCTCCGAGCGCTACCGGACCACCGAGCAGGTGGAGCGCGCCTATGTGGAGGACCGCGACTTCAACTTCCTCTACAGCGACGGCGAGGGCCACCACTTCATGAACCCGGAGAACTACGACCAGGTCGTGGTGCCGGCGGACGTCATGGGCGACCAGGCGATCTGGCTGCAGGAGAACATGACCTGCGTGGTGAGCATGCATGAGGGCGTGCCGGTCGCGATCCAGATCCCGGCCCGCGTGACCCTTGAGATCACCCAGACCGAGCCCACCATGAAGGGCCAGACCGCCTCGTCCTCCTACAAGCCCGCGATGCTGTCCAACGGCGCCCGCACCATGGTGCCGCCGCATATCGGCCCCGGCACCCGCGTCGTGGTGATGACCGAGGACAGCTCCTATGTCGAGCGCGCCAAGGACTGAGGCGCGCTGTCCCCTGCGACGGCGGGCCTGACGGGACCGCCGTCCCGCCGGCTCAGTGCCGGAAGTGGCGGCGCCCGGTGAAGGCCATCGCCAGCCCGGCCTCGTCGGCGGCCTTGATGACCTCGTCGTCGCGCATCGACCCGCCCGGCTGGATCACGGCGGTCGCGCCCGCCTCGGCGGCGGCCAGCAGCCCGTCCGCGAAGGGGAAGAAGGCGTCCGACGCCACGACCGACCCCTTGGCCAGCGTCTCGGGCAGCCCGGCGGCCCTGGCCGCCTCGGCCGCCTTCCAGGCGGCGATGCGCGAGGAATCCACCCGGCTCATCTGGCCGGCCCCGATCCCCACCGTGGCGCCGTCCCGCACATACACGATGGCGTTCGACTTCACGTGCTTGGCGACCCGGAAGGCGAAGCGCATGTCGGCGAGCTCGCCCGCGGTCGGCTGGCGCTTGGTGACGATACGCAGGTCCATGTCGTCCACCACCGCGTTGTCGCGGGCCTGGACCAGGAAGCCCCCCGCGACGCTGCGCAACGACAGGCCCTCGGCGCGCGGGTCCGGCAGGCCGCCGGTCACCAGCAGGCGCAGGTTCTTCTTCGCCGCCACGATGGCGACGGCCTCCTCGTCGGCCTCCGGCGCGATGATCACCTCGGTGAAGATCTCCACGATGGCCCGGGCCGCCTCGGCGTCGAGGCGCCGGTTCAGCGCCACGATGCCGCCGAAGGCCGAGACCGGGTCGCAGGCCAGCGCCTTGCGGTAGGCCTCGGCCAGCGAGGCGCCCTCCGCCGCCCCGCACGGATTGGCGTGCTTGATGATCGCCACCGCGGCCGTGCGGGCCGGATCGAACTCCGACACGCACTCGAAGGCCGCGTCGGTGTCGTTGATGTTGTTGTAGGAGAGCTGCTTGCCCTGCAGCTGCCGCGCGGTGGCGACGCCCGGGCGGCTCTCCGCGGTGCGGTAGAACGCGGCCCACTGGTGCGGGTTTTCGCCATACCGCATCGTCTCGGCCAGCTTGCCGCCGATCGCCCGGTAGGTCGGCGAGGTCTCGCCCAGCTCGCGGGCGAACCAGGTGGAGATGGCCGCGTCATAGGCGCCGGTCCGGGCGTAGGCCTTGGCGGCGAGCCGCTTGCGCAGCGCCAGCGTGGTCGCCCCCGCATGGGCCTCGAGCTCGGCCAGGACGAGCGCGTAGTCCTCCGGCTCCACCACCACGGCCACGTCGGCGTGGTTCTTGGCGGCCGCCCGGATCATCGCCGGGCCGCCGATGTCGATGTTCTCGATGCAGTCGTCATAGGCCTTGCCGGCCGCCACGGTGGCCTCGAAGGGGTAGAGGTTGACGACGAGCAGGTCGATCGGCGCGATGCCGTGGGCCAGCATGGCGGCCTCGTGCTCGGGATTCTCCCGGATGGCCAGCAACCCGCCATGCACCATCGGATGCAGCGTCTTCACGCGGCCGTCCATCATCTCCGGGAAGCCGGTGAGGTCCGACACGTCGCGCACCGGCAGCCCGGCCGCCGCGATGGCCTTGGCGGTGCCTCCCGTCGAGACCAGCTCCACGCCGGCCCGGTGCAGGGCCGACGCCAGGTCGATGAGCCCGGTCTTGTCGGAAACCGAGAGGAGGGCGCGGGTCACGCGCCGGATATCGCTCGCCATCATGCACCTTGTCGCAGGGGCCCGGTCGCGACGGGCCCGAAGCCCCGGAAAGGGCCATGTGGCGGGCGCGATAGCACGATCGGGGGCGGCGGGGAACCGTCAGGCGGGCGCGTCGGTCTGCAGCTCTCCCGCCGGCTAGGCGCGATCCGTCCCGTTGGGCCGTCCGGCCTCGCGCACGAAGGCCCAGTCCACGCCGGGCGTGGCGCGATAGCCGCCATGGACCACGAGCTGCTCCGACCGGCGCGCCCCGTCCGGGGCGGCGAAGAAGATGCTCTCCTCCAGGGCGATCGGAAGGCCGCCGGCCGCAAAGCGCCAGCGGGTCCCGCCCGGCAGCTCCAGCGCCACCGAGAGCCCGTCCGCCGCCCTGTCGGCGCGCACATGCGGATGCAGGTGGAACCGCAGCGCGAAGGCGTCCGCGCTGGCCTGGGCGCGGCTGGCGTTGACGACCGGGAAGGCGTCATGGCCGGCGAGCCGGGCGCCGTTGAGATCCAGCATCAGGCGCCGCTCGTGCAGCACCCCGAAGGCCGGCGCGTAGCCGTCATGCGAGGCCTGGACGCCCACGGCGGGCTCCTCCGGCTCGCGCCGCGCCACGCGCTGCATCGGCACCTCGCGCGGGCCGGACAGGATGGGCGAGCCCAGGAAGGACGTCGCGTCCTCGGCCACGAAGCGGCAGGAGGAGGTGTCGTTGACGGTCGCCGTGGAGTGCGCGGCCGTGGCCCGGGCCATCTGGCGCCACTGCTCGGCCCCGGGCGGCGGCGCGCCGCAATTGACCACGATCCGGCACGGGCCGTCGGAGAACTCGAAGGACAGGCAGCCCGCATGGGCGCGGCCCGAGTAATCCTCCGGCGGCGGCGGCCCGGCGTCCATGACGACGAGCGCCGAGCGGGCCTGCAGGCGCTGGAACCCCGAATGGGGCGCGTTCTCCATCGGCTGCGACCGCGCGTCCGTATAGGCCAGCAGGGTCGCGAGCGTGTCGGCCGGGGTCGCGCTCATGCCATTGAACAGCGCCAGCGAGCCGTCGGCGTGGCGAAACATCCGCACCATCGGCATCATCCGGTCGATGCCGTTGAGGAGCGCGCGGGGCGGCTCGAGGCCCTGGCTGGCGTAGAGCTGGCGCAGCGGCAGCAGGTCCGTGAGCAGGTCGACCAGCGTGCGGGGGTTGCGCCCCACATGCCCGCCGTCCGGCAGCAGCTGGCGCTGCAATTCGTCGGCGAGCTGCCGCGAGGCGCGCCGCTGGGCGGCCGGGGCGGCCCCGGTGCAAATGGCCAGATAGGCGAGCGCGATGGCGGCCAGCAGGCGCCGCTCGCCGTCGTCCATGCGCGGCAGCTGCCGCTGCAGGCGCGCGGCCTGGCGGACGATCGAGCGCAGGAACTTGCGGTAGAAGTCGCGGTCCGCGCCGTCGAGGATCACGGGCGACTGGCTGAGCCAGGAGATCAGCCGGCGCGCCGCCACGCCCGGCTCGGCCGCGACGCCGCCCGAGCGGCCGTTGAGGGTGATCCAGTCGTCCACCAGGGCGCGGGCGTTGGCGCGGGCCAGGGCCGATTCGGCCGCCCGCAGGTGCCGCAGCCAGCCGAACCCCATCAGCCCCTCGGCCCAGGCCGCCGAGGGCGGCGACAGCGCGAAGGGCGAGCGCCCGCCGGCCGCCACGACCTTGCCGGCGAAGGCGAAGTAGCCGCCATAGATGTCGCTGGCCACGGTGGGGTCGGTGGTGCGCAGATCCTGCGGGGCCACCACCAGCCGCTCCGCCGCCGCCGCGCCGGAGGGCCACAGCGCCCGGACCGGCGCAGCCAGCGCCCGAAGCGCGCGCCGCGCCCCCAGGCGCGCCACCAGCCATGCCAGGCGCCAGCGATCCGTGATCGCACGTGTCGTCAAGGCTGGCGCATCTCCGCAAGGCCAGCGGGGCCAAACGCACCGCCATTCACCGAACGCTAACCATAACCGCCCGGGGCTCGTCTCGCCCACCATGAAAGCATCATGGTTAACGCGATCTTACCGCCGGCTGGGCGGGGCGTCCTTCGCCCGGCCTTTCTGGATCCCCTTCCCGCGCCTGCGGCGCGCCGGGGATGACGGGGGATTTTTGGGGGCCTAGCCGTGAGACGCGCGTTTAGCTCCGCGGCGTTTCGGCCCGGAGGGATAGATGGAGGGCGGCGCGGAGCGGCGTCGCTGGGGGCCCCACGGCGAGTGGGGTAGGTGGATAGTGAAGCCGGGAGGCCGCCAGGCCCCGCCGCTCCGCGCGCAGCGTTTGAAGGATAGAAGAGCCGGTCCCGGGGCGCTTTCAGCCCCTTCGCGCTTCGCTGGTCGGACCTTCGGTTCCATCCGCCGACTCGACCGGGTCGTGAGCCCGGCTTCGACGGCCGCCGCCCCCGATCCACATCCGTCACGCTGCAGACGCCCCTCCGTGGACCGGAGCATGGACAGGGTTATAGGAATTTTATCCGATTGTCAAGTACCAGCCTCGCCGATGGCGGCTCGCGCCCCCGCAACGCTTGGCCGGGTGTCGACGTTTACCGTGCCGAGAGGCTTTCGTCGCCGGCAGGGCCGTCCTGCGGTATCGAGTCCTATTCGAAGCAGGATGCATCAGCATGACCCGGTTTCAGGTTCTGGCCGTCGCGGCGGCCCTGGCGGCTTCGGCGGGCGCGGCCCAGGCGGCCGTGGAGCGCGTGCCCTTCCAGGGCGGCGCCGAGCGAGGCTCCATCGTGATCCGCACCGCGGAGCGGCGCCTCTATCTTCCCCTCGGCGACGGCACGGCGCTGCGCTACCCCGTCGCGGTCGGCAAGATGGGAAAGCAGTGGCATGGCGCGGCGCGCATCGACGGGAAATATGTCGAGCCGGCCTGGTCCCCTCCGGCCGAGGTGAAGCGCGACAATCCCCGCATGCCGAACGTGATCCCGCCCGGACCGCGCAACCCGATGGGCGCGCGCGCCCTGACGCTGGCCGGCGGCGAATACGCCATCCACGGCACCACGCGCGGCATGCGCGCCTCGATCGGCACGGCCGCGTCCTATGGCTGCATCAGGATGTATAACGAGGACGTGATCGACCTCTTCGACCGCGTGGCGGTGGGCGCGCAGGTCTACGTCACGCCCTGATCGCCCGCCCCGGCCGCCGACGGCGACGCGGGCGCGTAGAGATGCGCCCGGCTCGGCGGGAGGCCCGCCGGGCCCTTCGCGCGCCGCGAGACCAGCGTCTGGAAGATCCCCACCGCCGAGCGCTCGAAGGCGAGCGAGCAGCCCGCCAGATAGAGCAGCCACATGCGGGTCTTCTCCGGCCCGACCTCCGCCTCGGCGGCGGCCCGGTTGGCGTGCAGCCGTTCGAACCACAGCCGCGTCGTCCGCGCGTAATGCTCGCGCCATCCCTCGACGTCGTGGACCTCGAACTTGGTGCGCTCCAGATTGGCGATCGACATGCCCAGATGGTCGAGCTCGCCGCCCGGGAAGATGTAGCGCACCAGCGCCTTGTACTCCGCCCGCATCTTGCGGAAGGCCTTGTCGTCGCCCTTGGCGGGCCGCGAGATGGCGTGGTGCAGATAGAGCCCTCGCGGCCTCAGCAGCCGGTGGATGGCGGCGAAATAGTCGCGGTGATTGTCGATGCCGACATGCTCGAACATGCCGATGCTGGCGATCTTGTCGAACTCCTGGTCGAGCGCCCGGTAATCCTTGAGCTCCACCCTGACCCGCTCCGACAGGCCCAGCCGCTCGGCCTTCTCGGTCGCGAGCGCCGCCTGCTCCTTCGAGAGCGTCACCCCGGTGGCGTAGACGCCGTAGTGGCGGGCCGCGTGGCAGATCAGCGCCCCCCAGCCGCAGCCGATGTCGAGGAACCGGTCGCCCGGCTGCAGCCGCAGCTTCCGGCAGATCATGTCGAGCTTGTCGCGCTGGGCGCGGTCCAGGTCGTCATGCCAGTCGGGCTGGAAATAGGCGCAGGTGTAGACCATCTCGTCGTCGAGGAAGAGGCGGTAGAAGGCGTTCGAGACGTCGTAGTGGTAGGAGACGTTCTCGCGGTTCGTCTCCGCCGCGCCGCTGCGCCGCGAGGCGTCGTCCTCGATGCCGCCGAGGGCGGGCGGCGCGTTCCGCGGGGCGAACAGGAACAGGCCGGCGGCCCGCAGCAGCTTCATCTTGGAGAGCTTGCGGGCGAGCTTGCCGGACTTGCCCTCCGGCCGGGCGGCGGCGAGGTCGAAGATCGTCCCGTTCTCGATCTCGATGCGGCCGGCCACATGGGCCTCGATCAGCGTGTCGAGCTTCGGGCGGCGCATCAGCGACGCGAAGACGCCCTCGTCGGCGACGCGGATCCGCAGCCCTTCGGCCGGCCAGTCGGCCGGGACCGTGGCGCCGTCCCACAGCGCGAAGCCGAAGCCCAGCTTGAGCGTCTTGTGCGCATCGGCCAGCGCGGCCTTCAGCGCCGCCAGCCGCTTGCGCGCCTTGTGGTCGGGCGCCGAGTCTTGCCGCGCCGAATCTTGCCGCGTCTTGTCTTGCATCGCCAGGTCATCCGCGCCGTCGGGCGGCCACTCTACCCAGGATGGACGCCGGATCAACGCGCACTCCGCCAGGCGCGGCGCGGAGAGGGGGACGGCCCGCGCTCAGGCGGGCCGTCGACCGGGAGCTCAGAACCGGTAGGTGACGCCGACGCCGACCAGCCAGGGATCGAGGCTGACCTTGGCCTTCACCGGCACGGAGCCGCCCAGCACCGCCTTGGCGTCGGGCCGCAGCCAGAGTTTCTTGACGTCGATGTTGAGGCCCCAATGCTGGTCGAGCATGTAGTCCATGCCGGCCTGCAGGGCGAAGCCGAACTGGTCCTTCACGTCGAGGCTGGTGAAGGCGCTCTTGGACTTCTCGCCGTAGAACACCGTGTAGTTCACGCCCGCGCCCACATAGGGTTTGAACGCGCCGAACTGGGTGAAGTGATACTGCAGGGTCAGCGTGGGCGGCAGCAGCCACACCCGGCCGAGCGCCAGGTGGTTGGTCACCGGCCCCTTGATGGTGAGGTTGTGGGGCGTGGTGCCCAGCACCAGCTCGGCCGCAAAGTTCGGCGTGAAGAAGTAGCTGATGTCGAGTTCCGGGATGACGGTGTCCGACACCGAGATCTTGTCGGTGAGCGGCACGCCGCCGACCACGACGCTGCGGGTCGATTCCTGCGGCAGCACCGCGAGGCCGCGGACGCGCACCATCCACGGGCTCGGCGCGGCCGCGACGAAGATCGGGGCCTTGGCGGTCGGAAGGTCCGCCGCCTGGGCGGACATCGGCGCGCAGCCCAGCAGCGCGGCCGCAAACGCGGCGATGGCGGTGTATTTCATGGCAAAGCCCCCAGCCTGGAAGTGCAAGGTCGGTCGAGCGACCCGTCTGGGGGTGATGCGCCTCGCCGGCGCGCGTGGAATTGCGCTAAATCAACCTGCGCGAGCTTGAACGGGGCTGTTGCACGCCGGCAACAATCAGAAATCGCTGATCAGCCCCTTGATCTCCCAGTCGCCGTAGCGCACGGGTTCAAGCCCGCCGCGCCCGTCGCGCTCGGGCGGCGGGGCCTCGGCCTTCGCGTCGCGGGCGGCGCGGCGGGCGGCGGCTTCCTCCAGGGCGCGCCGCGCGGCCGGGCTGAGCGCCTTGTCGGGCTCCGGAGCGGACGGCTCCGGGGCGGCCGGAGGGATGGAAGGATGGTCGGCGTCGGTCATGGTCGTGCTCTGGCGCGGCGAGGACAGGACGGAAGGCCGCGGGGTCTGGCGATCATAAAGAGCGCCCGCCCGCGAAGATCAACGCCATGCGGCGATCGGGCTCGCTCCCGGGACGCCCGAAGGACGACGCGATGACGCAGAACGAGAAGCCCGCAGGCCGATCCGGACCGGACCGCAAGGGCCGCCCCGCCCGCAAGGGCGCGGCGCCCGGCAAGCCCGCCCGTCCGGCGCAGGACCCGGACGCCCCGGGCCTGCCCGCGCGCCGGCTCGCCGCCGAGGCGGTCGCCGCCGTGCTGGACGAACGCCGCGCCCTCGACGAGACGCTGGACCGGCTGCTGGAGGGAGAGCGCGCCGCCAAGATGGAGGACCGCGACCGGGCGCTCACGCGCGCCATCGCGACGGTGGCGATCCGGCATTTCGGCACGATCCGCAAGACCCTGCTGGCGCGTCTGAAGAGCGGCATGCCGGAGGATTCCGGCCTCTTCGCCGCGGCCCTCTCGACCGGGCTAGCGCAGTTGCTGTGGCTGGACGTGCCGGACCACGCCGCCGTCGACCTGACGATCCGGCTGATCCAGTCCGACCGCAAGGCCGAGCGCTATGCTGGGCTCGCCAATGCGGTGCTGCGCCGGATCGGCCGCGAGAAGGACGCCATCCTGGCCGCGCGCGACCCGCTCGCCGACGACGCCCCCGCCTGGCTGGCGGCGCGCTGGACGCAGCGCTACGGGGCCGACGCGGCCGCCCGCATCGCCGCCGCGCAGACGCAGGAGGCCTCCGTCGACCTCACCGTGAAGGCCGACCCGCAGCTGTGGGCCGAGCGTCTCGACGCCATCGTGCTGCCCACCGGCTCCCTGCGGCTGAGAAACCGCGCCGCGCTGCCCAGCCTGCCGGGCTACGACGAGGGCGCCTGGTGGGTGCAGGACGCGGCGGCCGCCATCCCGGCCCGCCTGCTGGCGGTCCGGCCCGGCGAACGCGTCGCGGACCTGTGCGCGGCGCCGGGCGGCAAGACCGCCCAGCTCGCCGCGGCGGGCGCGACCGTGCTGGCGGTGGACCGCTCGGAGGTCCGCCTGAAGCGGCTCCAGGCCAATATGGACCGCCTGGGCCTGACCGTGGAGACGCGCGCCGTCGACGCGCTGCAGCTCGACGAGCCGGAGGGCTTCGACGCCATCCTGCTGGACGCGCCCTGCACGGCGACCGGCACGCTGCGCCGGCATCCGGACGTGGCCTGGACCAAGGAGGAGGGCGACCTCGTGCGGCTCGCCAGCCTGCAGACGCGCCTGCTCGACAAGGCCGCCGCGATGCTGAAGCCGGGCGGCCGGCTGGTCTATTGCGTCTGCTCGCTGGAGCCCGAGGAGGGCGAGCGGCAGATCTCCATGCTGCTGGCCCGCAACGCCGCGCTGAGCCGCGCGCCGATCACGGCCGACGAGGCCGGCGCGCCGGACGCGGTGTCCCCGGAGGGCGACCTGCGCACGCTGCCCTTCATGCTGCCGCACGAGGAGCCGCGCCTCTCCGGCATGGACGGCTTCTACGCCGCCCGCCTCGAAAAAGCCCGCTGACCGCGCGCGCCGTCCTTCCCCGGCCTCCCTCGCGGAAGGTCGGGACGGGACGTGGGCCCGCTCTCAGGCCCGCTTGTTCTGGCGGTGCTCGATCAGGTCGTTGACCACCGTCGGATCGGCCAGGGTGGAGGTGTCCCCCAGCGCGCCGAACTCGTCCTCGGCGATCTTGCGCAGGATGCGGCGCATGATCTTGCCGGAGCGCGTCTTGGGCAAGCCCGGGGCGAACTGGATGAGGTCGGGCGACGCGATCGGGCCGATCTCCTTGCGGACCCAGCCGACGAGCTCCTTGCGCAGCGCCTCGGTGGGCTCCTCGCCGGTCATCAGGGTCACATAGGCGTAGATGCCCTGGCCCTTGATGTCGTGCGGGTAGCCGACCACGGCCGCCTCGGACACTTTCGGATGCGCCACCAGCGCGCTCTCCACCTCGGCCGTGCCCATGCGATGGCCGGAGACGTTGATGACGTCGTCGACCCGCCCGGTGATCCAGTAGTACCCGTCGGCGTCGCGGCGGCAGCCGTCGCCCGTGAAGTACTTGTTCGGATAGGTCGAGAAATAGGTCTCCATGAAGCGCTGATGGTCGCCATAGACGGTGCGCATCTGGCCGGGCCAGCTGTCGGCGAGCACGAGGTTGCCCTCGCAGGCGCCCTCCAGCACGTGGCCCTCCGCATCGACGATCTGTGGCTGCACGCCGAAGAAGGGCCGCGTCGCCGAGCCCGGCTTCAGGGCCGTCGCGCCGGGCAGCGGCGAGATCAGGATGCCGCCGGTCTCCGTCTGCCACCAGGTGTCGACGATCGGGCAGCGGCCGTCGCCCACCACCCGGTGATACCACTCCCAGGCTTCCGGGTTGATCGGCTCGCCGACCGAGCCGAGCAGCCGCAGGGACGAGCGCGAGGTGCGCTTCACCGGCTCCTCGCCGGCGCCCATCAGCGAGCGGATGGCGGTCGGGGCGGTGTAGAAGATGTTGACCTTGTGCTTGTCGACGACGTCCCAGAACCGCGAGATCGACGGGTAGGTCGGGATGCCCTCGAACATCAGCGTGGTCGCGCCGTTGGCGAGCGGGCCATACACGATGTAGCTGTGGCCCGTGACCCAGCCCACATCGGCCGTGCACCAGTAGACGTCGCCGTCGTGGTAGTCGAACACATATTGGTGCGTCATGGACGCGTAGACCAGATAGCCGCCCGTGGTGTGGACGACGCCCTTCGGCTTGCCGGTGGAGCCGGAGGTGTAGAGCAGGAACAGCGGGTCCTCCGCGTTCATCGGCTCGACCGGGCAGTCGGCCGAGACCTTGGCGGCCTCCTCCTCGTACCAGACGTCACGGCCCGCCTGCATGGCGATGGAGCCGCCGGTGCGGCGCACGACCAGCACGGTCTTGAGGCACGCGGCCTTCTCGGCCGCCGCGTCCACATTGGCCTTGAGCGGCACCTTGCGGCCGCCGCGCAGGCCCTCGTCGGCGGTGACCACCACGGCCGACTCGGCGTCCTCGATGCGGCTCGCCAGCGAATCGGGCGAAAAGCCTCCGAACACGATGGAGTGGATGGCGCCGATGCGCGCGCAGGCCAGCATCGCATAGGCGGCCTCGGGGATCATCGGCAGGTAGATGGTGACGCGGTCGCCCTTCTTGACGCCATGCGCCTTGAGCACGTTGGCGAAGCGGCAGACCTGCGCGTGCAGCTCCCTGTAGGTGATGAGCCTGGATTCGTTCGGGTCGTCGCCTTCCCAGATGATGGCGGTCTGGTCACCGCGCGTGGCGAGGTGCCGGTCGACGCAGTTCAGCGCCACATTGGTCTGGCCGTCCTCGAACCACTTGATCGAGACCGCTCCCGGCGCAAAGCTGACGTTCTTGACCGAGCCATAGGGCCTGATCCAGTCGATCCGCTTGCCGTGTTCACCCCAGAACGCAGCCGAATCCTGGACGGAGGCGGAGTACATCGCCTGGTATTTGGCGTCGTCGACCCAGGCGCGCTTGGCCCAGTCGGCGCTGACGGGATAGACCTTCTCGGACATTGCGCTTTCTCCCAAAACGCGCGACCGCCCTTCGGCGGCCGTGACAACTCGCAGACGCAAGGGGGCCGCGGGGTCGACTCCTCTTTGCGCGCATTATGCGGACCGCCTGTTTTCGCGGCAAGGCGCAGCGGCGTCGTGCTTTGGTCGGGGCGACTTTGGGGGGAAGCAGGCCGACGCCGCGCGACTGAACTCGACGCGGACGGCGGCGTCGAGCGTGTGTTGGAGGAATGAGGATCGTCTTCAGCCAGGCGGCTTGGGACGACTATCTTCATTGGCGGCAGATGGACCGCAAGATGCTCCAGCGGATCGAAGGGCTCATCAAGGAGTGCTTGCGGACTTCCTTCGCCGGACGAGGCAAGCCCGAGCCTCTGCGGGGCGAGCTTTCCGGCTGCTGGTCCCGGCCCATCGACCTGGAGCGCAGGCTCGTCTGCCGCGTCGAGGCGGACGCCTTGCAGATCGCCCAATGCCGCTACCATTAGTGACGGCGGGACCTCACAGCCCGCCCATCTGGCGCACCACGTCCCACTCCTCGTCGGTCACGGGCTGCACCGAAAGCCGCATGCTGGTGACCAGCGCCATCTTGGCGAGCTTCGGCTCCGCCTTCACGGCCGCCAGCGTCACCGGCCGCGGCAGCGGCTCCACGGCCTTGATGTCGACCATGACCCAGGGCGAGCCCTCCGGCGCCGTGTGGTCCGGATAGGCCTCGCGGATCACCTCGACGACGCCGACGATCTCCTTGCCCTCGTTGGAATGGTAGAAGAACCCCCGGTCGCCGAGTTTCATGGCCCGCAGGTTGAGCTTGGCGAGGTGGTTGCGCACGCCGTTCCAGTGCGTGCCCTTGTCGCCCTCCGCAACGAGGGCGTCCCACGAGAAGACGTCGGGTTCGGACTTGTAGAGCCAATGGGCCATGCGGGGCGTTCCGGGATGCGTGAACCACTTCTAGCGGAAGCGAGGCAGGCGGCGCTACTCCAGCCCGGCGATCGCCCGGGCGAAGTCGCGGGCCTCGAAGGGCTCCAGGTCGTCGACGCCCTCGCCGACGCCGATGAAATGCACCGGCAGGCCGAATTTCGCCGCCAGCGCCACCAGGATGCCGCCCCGGGCGGTGCCGTCGAGCTTGGTCATCACCAGGCCGGTCACGCCGGCGATCTTGCCGAAGATCTCGGCCTGCGACAGCGCGTTCTGCCCCACGGTGGCGTCCAGCACCAGCAGCACCGCATGCGGGGCGCTGGCGTCCATCTTGCGGATGACGCGGACGATCTTCTCCAGCTCGGCCATCAGCTCGGCGCGGTTCTGCAGCCGGCCCGCGGTGTCGATGAGCAGCACGTCCGTTTCGGCCTCGCGCGCCTGGGTGAGGGCGTCGAAGGCGAGCCCGGCGGCGTCCGCGCCCTGCGGGCGGGACACCACCGGCGCGCCGGTGCGGTCGCCCCACACTTTCAGCTGCTCGATCGCGGCGGCCCGGAAGGTGTCGCCCGCGGCCAGCATCAGGCTCTTGCCCTCGCGCCGGAACTTGGCCGCGAGCTTGCCGATCGTGGTGGTCTTGCCGGAGCCGTTGACGCCGACCATCAGGATGACGAACGGCTTCTTCGTCGCGTCGATCACGAGCGGCCGGGCCACGGGCGCGAGCGCGCGCTCCACTTCGGCGGCGAGGATCTGCTTCACCTCCTCGGGCGCGATATCCTTGCCGTAGCGGCCCTTGCCGACCGCCTCGACGATGCGCGACGACACGTCGACCCCCAGATCGGCCTGGACGAGGATGTCCTCCAGCTCCTCCAGCGTGTCAGCGTCGAGCTTGCGCTTGGTGAAGATGTCCGTGATGCCGCCGCCGATGGCGGAGGACGAGCGCGACAGCCCCTCCTTGAGGCGCGTCCACCAGGAGCGCCGGCCGCCGGCGGGCTCGGCGGCGGGCGCCTCCTCGGCGAAGGGCGAGGGCGTCTCGGGCAACCGGAACCCGCCCGGGCCGACGGCCGGGATCGACTCCGGGACGGCCTCGGTCTCCGGCGCGAGAGCCTCGGCCGCGGCGGACGGCTCGGCGGCGGGCTCGGACGCCGGGGCGGGCTGCTCGCGCCCGAACAGGCGGGAGAAAAATCCGGGCTTCTTCTCGGTCTCGTCGGTCATTGGGCCTCGATAGCGGTTTCGCGCCGCGGCCGGAAGGGATAAGCCCCAGATATGTCGTCCCACCCCCTCGATCCACCCGCCGCGCCGGCGAGGCCGAACCGTCCCGCCCTGGACCTGGAGGCCCGCCTGCTGCACCGCGACGGGCTGTTGCTGATCCTCGACAAGCCCGCCGGCGTGCCGGTGCATCGCGGTCCGAAGGGCGACCGGCCGGGCGAGATCAACCTGGAGCAGTTCTTCGACCAGTTGATGTTCGGCCTGCCGCGCGCGCCCTCTTTGGCCCATCGGCTCGACAAGGACACCTCCGGCTGCCTGGTGCTGGGACGCCACCGCAAGGCGCTGGAGAAGCTCGGCCTCCTGTTCAAGCAGGGCAAGGTCGACAAGACCTACTGGGCCGTGGTGGAGGGCGAGCCGGCCGGGGACGCCGGCGAGATCGACCTGGCCCTCGGCCGCCTCGACGAGAGCCGCGGCTGGTGGATGAAGGCGGATCCAGCGGGCCTGCCCTCCCGCACGCTCTGGCGCGTTCTGGGCCGGGGCGCCGATCAGGCGACCGGCGCGCCGATCGCCTGGCTCGCTTTGGAGCCGATCACCGGCCGCACGCACCAGCTGCGCGTCCATTGCCAGGCGATGGGCTGGCCCATCCTCGGCGACCCCATCTACGGCTCGGCGCCGCGCGCCGGCGGCCCGCCGCTGCACCTGCATTCGCGCGAGATCGTGGTGCCGATGTCGAAGAACAAGGAGCCCGTCCGGGCCGTCGCGCCCGCCCCGCCCCACATGCGCGAACGGCTGCGGGCTTGCGGGTGGGAGGGGGTGGAGATGCCGTCCGCCAGCGCGCCCCTTCCCGCCCCGGGAGAAGGCGTCGAGGGCCGGAGATGAGAGAGATCGCTTCGGCCTAATCCGCCTTGCGCCGCCCGAAATCCGGCTCGGGCGTCTCTTGGCCCAGGTCGATGATGCCGCGGCGGATGGCACGGGTGCGGGTGAAGAGGTTGAACAGCGCGTCGCCGTCGCCCCAGCGGATGGCCCGCTGCAGCGTGCTCAGGTCCTCGCTGAAGCGGCCCAGCATCTCCAGCACGGCGTCCTTGTTGTTCAGGAACACGTCGCGCCACATCGTCGGGTCGGACGCCGCGATGCGGGTGAAGTCGCGAAAGCCGCCGGCCGAGAACTTGATCACCTCCGACTGCGTGACCTCCTCGAGGTCGGCCGCGGTGCCGACGATGTTGTAGGCGATCAGGTGCGGCACGTGGCTCGTGATGGCCAGCACCAGGTCGTGATGCTGCGGGCTCATGGCCTCGACCATGGAGCCCAGCGCCTCCCAGAACGCCCGCACCTTGTCCACCGCGCCCTGGTCGGCGCCGTCCGGCGGCGTCAGGATGCACCAGCGCCCGTGGAACAGCGAGGCGAAGCCGGCGTCGGGGCCGGAATGCTCGGTGCCGGCCACCGGATGGGCGGGGACGAAATGCACGCCTGGCGGCAGCTGCGGCTGCACCTGCGCCACCACGGAGCCCTTCACGGAGCCCACGTCCGACACGATGGCGCCCGGCGCGAGCGCGTCGCGCATCTCGGCCGCCACCGCCCCGCAGGCGCCCACCGGCACGCACAGGATGACGTAGTCGGCGCCCCGGACGGCGTCCGCCACCGTGGCGGCGACCTCGTCGACGAGGCCGAGCTCGGCGACGCGGGCGCGGACCTGCGGCGACGCGTCGGCCGCCACGAGCTGGCCGGCGAGGTTGAGGCGCTGGGCGGCGCGCGCCAGCGACGACCCGATCAGCCCCATGCCGATGATGGCGAGGCGCCCGAACACGGGCCGGTCGAGCGGCGGTCCGAGGCGGTCAGGCACGGGCCGCGCCCCCCTGCTGCATGAAGTCGCGCAGCGCCTGGACGACGAGGCGGTTGGCCTCCTCGGTCCCGACCGTCAGGCGCAGCGCGTCGGGCAGCCCATAGGCGCCCACGGCGCGCAGGATGAGGCCGCGCGCCGACAGGAAGGCGTCCGCCGCCCGGGCCGAACGGCCGTCCGGGAAGTGGATCAGCACGAAATTTCCGACGCTTGGCGTCACCCTGAGGCCCAGGGCCTCGATCTCGGTCGTCAGCCAGGGCAGCCATTTCTCGTTGTGGGCCGCCGCGGCCGCCACATGCGCCTCGTCGGCCAGCGCCGCGACGCCCGCCTCGAGCGCGGGACCGCTCACATTGAACGGGCCGCGGATGCGGTTGAGCGCGTCGGCCACAGGGGCCGGCGCGTAGCACCAGCCGAGGCGCAGCAGCGCCAGCCCGTAGATCTTGGAGAAGGTGCGGCACATCACGACATTGTCGCTGGTCGAGACCAGCTCGATGCCGGCCGCATAGTCGTTGCGGCGGACATATTCCGCATAGGCGGCGTCCAGCACCAGCAGCACCTGCGGCGGCAGCCCGGCGTGCAGCCGCTTGACCTCCTCGAAAGGCAGATAGGTGCCGGTCGGATTGTTGGGATTGGCGAGGAAGACGATCTTGGTGCGCGGCGTGACGGCGGCCAGGATGCCGTCCACGTCGGCCGTCAGGTTCTTCTCCGGCACGACCACGGGGGTTCCGCCCGCGGCCATCAGGGCGATCTTGTAGACCAGAAACCCGTATTGCGAGTAGATCCCCTCGTCGCCCGGCCCCACATAGGCGTGCGTCAGCAGGTTCAGGATCTCGTCCGACCCCGCGCCGCAGACGATGCGGGCCGGATCGAGGCCGTATTTGGCGCCGATCGCCTCGCGCAGGCCGGAGGCGGACCCGTCCGGATAGAGCTCCAGCTTGTCGCCCGCCTTGCGGTAGGCCTCGACGGCGCGCGGCGACGGGCCGAGCGGGTTCTCGTTGGACGAGAGCTTGTGCAGCTTCACGCCGGCCGGCGCGCCGCTCTTGCCGGGAACATAGGCCTCGATGTCGAGGACGCCGGGGCGGGGCGTGGGGCGGGCGGTTGCGGTCATCGGTCGTGTCCAGTGCAGGCGAAGGGATCAGGCGGGGAGGCGGAAGCGGGCGGCGTGGCTGCCGATCTCATGGACGTCGAACACCCCGACGCCGAGCCCCGCCATGGCGTCCATGACGCCGTCGAGCGAGACGGTCCCGGGCGCGGCGACCAGCAGGTTGAGGCCGGACTCGTCGCCTGCGCTGCTCTCGACGCTGGCGCCCATGCGGGCCAGCGCCGGCTGCAGCCCTTCGCGCCAGCGCTCGACGCCCAGCGCATACAGCACGATGTCGCGCACGGCCGCGTCCTCGATCGGCTTGGAGATGCAATAGACCGGCATGCCGGCCGGATGCTGCGGCCGTTCCACGAAGGGCAGGCGGGCGATGATCTTGGGCCGGTCCGGCCCGGCCAGCGCCGTCCACCATGCGCCGGCCGCGCGGCCGGGCTCGGCCCGGAACACGCCGAGATCGCCGGCCGAATGCGCCACCGCGTCGATCACCGCCTTGGCGCTGTCATGCGGCATGTACGGAACCGTGAAGCCGAAATGGAAACGGCACGTGTCGCGCATCGGCGCATCGCCGCCCGAGATGTCGGCGTGCACCGCATACGGCGCCTGCACATACGTGAACGTCGACACGATGATGCGCCAGATGCTCTCCACCGTGTCGAACGGCAGCGTGCCCTTGTGGCGTTCGGCCAGCACCCGCATCTGCGACGCTTCGCGGCCGGGCCGGAAGGCCGAGCCGGAGACCTGCGTCTTCTTCACCTGGATCAGCGTGTCGATGATGCGCCCGCGCTCCATCAGGAGCTCGTGCATGCCCGCGTCGATACGGTCGATCTCGCGGCGAAGATCGTCCAGCGTCAGTTTCGGGGCGTCTGCCATGGCTGCGATCCGGCGCGACCGGCCGTTCGCCGTCGCGAGGGCGCAGTCATAGAGCAAAAAAGGCCCGCGTGGGAACGGGGCGGCGCGCAGAAAAGCGCCGGCGCGGCGCGGGTGGCGCGGCCGGCTACTTCGGCAGCACGTAGATGAACAGCTCGAGTTCGGCGTCGCCGGCGTTCTGGCCCTGGTTGACGTATTCTTCGGTGAAGTTGTCCTTCACCTCGATCCCCTTGGCGTCCAGATAGGCCGAGATCGCCTCATAGGTGCTGTCGATGTCGTCATACGGCGCCTTGTGGACGAACCGGATGGCGCGGCCGGCGGGAGTCTGGCCGAACTGGATGTCGGTCGCCAGCTCGGGCGGCCGGGACGCCGGGGCGGCCTCGATCGGCAGCTGGGCCTCGAAGCGGAAGCCCATGTCGTCCGTCTCCAGGAAGGTCGCGACCGGATTGCCGGTGATCTTCACGCCGGCCTTGCTCATCTCCGACTGCAGCTTCGCGAAGCTCTGGGTGAGCTTCTCGTAGCCCTCGTCCCACGTCGCCATGCCGCGCGTCACCGCCGAGGGGCGGCTCTCGAGCGTCACTTCGTCCGGCGTCGAGGGATCGGCCGGCGCGGGCGCCAGCGTGACGAGGCCGTTCGACGCAGGTGCGGCCTGGGCCGTCGGCGGCGCCACAGGGGCGGGAGCGGGAGCGGGGGCCGGCGTCGCCGGCGCGGCGGAGGGAGGCGCGGGCGTCCCCGGCGGCGGCGGCAGGGGCTGGCTCTCGACCGGGGCCGGGGCGGGCGCGGTCTGCGCCAGCGCCGCGCCGCTCAGCGAAGGGCCGGCCGCCAGCGCCGCGATCGCCGCGATCCTGGCGAGGGCGGCCAGCGGGCCCGTGAAAGCGAGCCTCGTCCTGCCGCGGCCGCCCGACGCCGTTGTGAAGTCACCCGCCATCGCGCTGTCCCATCCTTCGAGGGTCTCGCCCGCGACGCGAATCGCCGGCGTGGTCCATGAGGCACAATAGGCCGACGCCCGAGGCGCGGTCGAGGCGCCGGGGCGCCCGGCCTGGTCGGGCCGGACATGCAGGAATCGGCGCCGGCCGGGCCGGCGGCCCGCGCGACGACTCGCGTTCGGCCCGCGGATCGTTATATGACGCTTCGGCCCCGCCGCGGCGAGCGGAGGCTCAGCTGCGTCGCACCGCCTTCGCCGTGACGGATCTCCCCGATGAGCGCCCTGGTCGGCCGCCCCTTCCTGAAGATGAACGGCCTCGGCAACGAGATCGTGGTTCTGGACCTGCGCGGTACGGCGATCCGGGTGCGTCCGGAGGAGGCCCGGGCGATCGCCCGCGCGCCCGGCTCGCGCTTCGACCAGCTGATGGCGCTGCACGATCCGCGCACCCCCGGCACGGACGCGTTCATGCGCATCTACAACACGGACGGATCGGAATCCGGCGCCTGCGGCAACGGCACGCGCTGCGTCGCCTGGGCGCTGACGCAGGAGCCCGGCCTCGACGCGCCCAATGGCCGCACCGATCTGCTGCTGGAGACGAAGGCGGGGCTCCTGGCCTGCCGCCGCCAAGCCGGCGCCGACGTGGCGGTCGACATGGGCGCGCCGCGCCTGCGCTGGGACGAGATCCCGCTCGCAGAGGAATTCCGCGACACCACCGGCATCGAGCTGCAGGTCGGCCCCATCGACGCGCCGGTCCTGCACACGCCCTCGGTGGTCAACATGGGCAACCCTCATGCGATCTTCTGGGTCCGGGACGTCGAAGCGCACGATCTCGCCCGGGTGGGCCCGCTCCTGGAGAACCACCCGATCTTTCCCGAGCGGGCCAACATCTCCCTCGCGCATGTGACGGCGCGAGACGCCATTGTCCTCAAGGTCTGGGAGCGGGGCGTCGGCCTGACCCGCGCCTGCGGGTCGGCGGCCTGCGCGGCGACGGTGGCGGCGGTCCGCAAGGACCTGACCGGCCGGACCGTGCGGGTGACGCTGCCGGGCGGCGTGCTGACCATCGAGTGGCGCGAGAGCGACGGCCATGTGCTGATGACCGGCGCGACCGAGCTGGAGAGCCGCGGGACCTTCACGCCGGACGTCTTCGCCGGGGCCGCCTGAATGGCCGTCGAGGTCCTCACCTTCGGCTGCCGGCTCAACATCGTCGAATCCGAGACGATGCGCCGCCAGGCCAAGGAGGCCGGGCACGCCGACCTCGTCGTGGTGAACACCTGCGCGGTGACGGCCGAGGCCGCCCGGCAGGCAGGCCAGGCCATCCGCCGCATCAAGCGCGAAAGGCCCGGTGCCCGCATCGTCGCCACCGGCTGCGCCGTGCAGGTGGAGCCGGACCGCTTCGCCGCCATGGCGGAGATCGACCGGGTCGTCGGCAATGTCGAGAAGCTCCAGCCGCGCACCTGGGCGACGCTGGCCGACCCGGCCGCCGATGTGCGGCGCGTGCTGGTGTCCGACGTGATGGCCGAACGCTCGGCCGGCGGCCGCATGGCCGACGGCTTCGAGGGCCGGACGCGCGCCTTCGTGCAGGTGCAGAACGGCTGCGACCACCGCTGCACCTTCTGCATCATCCCGTTCGGACGCGGGAACTCCCGCTCCGTCCCCATGGGAGAGGCGCTGGACCAGATCGCGCGCCTCGCCGACGCCGGCTACGCCGAGGTGGTGCTGACCGGCGTCGACATCACCAGCTACGGGGCGGACCTGCCGGGCGCGCCGCGCCTCGGCGCCCTGGTGAAGGCCGCCCTGCGCCGCGCGCCCGCGCTCCAGCGGCTGCGGATCTCCTCGATCGATTCGGTGGAGGCCGACGACGACCTCATGGACGCCATCGCGACCGAGCCCCGCCTGATGCCGCATCTGCATCTGTCGCTGCAGGCCGGCGACGACGTGATCCTGAAGCGCATGAAGCGCCGGCACCGGCGCGACGACGCCATCCGGTTCTGCGAGACCGTGCGGCGGCTGCGCCCGGGCGTCGCGCTGGGGGCCGACCTGATCGCCGGCTTCCCGACCGAGACCGAGGCCATGTTCGAGCGCTCGCTCGCCCTCGTGGACGAATGCGGCCTGACGCAGCTTCACGTCTTCCCGTTCTCGGCCCGGCCCGGAACCCCGGCGGCCCGCATGCCGCAGGTCGACGGCGCGGTCGTCAAGGACCGGGCCGCGCGCCTGCGCCGCAAGGGCGAGGCCGCGTGGGCCGCCTATCTGGACGCGCAGGTCGGGCGCCGGAAACTGGTGCTCGTGGAGCGCAACCGGCTGGGCCGCACCGAGGCGTTCTCGCCGGTGCGCTTCGCCGAGCAGCCCGAGCCGGGCCGCATCATCGACGTGCTGATCGCCGGACAGGACGGGCGCGAGCTGCGCGCCGCCTGACGCCTCAGTAGAGCGGGGCCAGCCGCGCCACCGGGATCGGCCCCAGATAGGCCTTGCCGTTGTCGAGCCGCAGCGGCAGCGTCACGCCCTTCAGCGCGCCGGTCGCGCCTGGCGGCGGGGCGGCGTCGACCGGGCGCTTGCCGCCGAGCACGCCGGCGATCAGCCCGCCGATGGCGGCCGTGCGGCTGCTCACGCCGAGCGACTGCAGCAGCTCGTCGAGCCCCGTCAGGGTCAGCTCGACCCGGCCCTGGGCCCGGTGCAGCTCGTCCAGCCCGAGGCTGCCATTGGCGTCGATGCGCTTTCCGCCCTTCAGCAATGCGAGGCTGGTGACCTGCAGCCGGCCGCCCGCATCGCGCCAGCGGTCGAGCTCGCGCTGGAAGCCGCCCGCGCCCAGCGGCTCGGCCTTCGTGACGGTGGCCAGCATCGTGGCGTCGGTCGGCTCGCCGCTGTTGAACAGCGCGTCGAGGGCCGGCAGCCGAACGCCGTTGAGGGTGGCGGCGACGTCATAGGCGTGGTCCTCGGCGGGCCTGTCGGGCGTGCGGCGCAGGTGCAGCTCGACTGCGCGCGCGCCGGTCTCGATCGCGCCGGCGTCGTTGTTGGCCACCAGCGTCGGGCCGCCCATCTCCACCGAGATGCGCTCCAGGCCGCTGCCCGGCTTGCCGATGACGCTGGCCCGCAGGCTCTCCCACGCCATCGACAGCGCGCCGCCGGCGTCATCGCGCAGCTCGAGCGGGCCGTCCGCCTCCACGATCACGTGGGTGGGCGAATAAACCTGCGCCACGGCCAGCACGCGGCCGATCTGGCCGGCCACGGCCCGGTTCTCGGCCCTGCCCTTGAAGCTCGGCTTGTCGCAGGAGACCTCGATCCGGAACGGGAAGCCGCCGATCCGGCGCGCCGGGCAGGTCCAGTCGCGGCCATGCGCCGCCTCGCGCTGCAGCCAAGCCTCGATCTCGCGATCGGTGCGCCATGACGCGAAGGCCCAGAACCCGCAGGCCGCCGCGCCCGCCGCCGCCAGCAGCGCCGCCGGTCCGAACAGCCGCAGCCGGGACGGCCGCGACCGCGACGGCGGGGCGCCCGAGGGACTCGCGGTCGCCGGGCGCCAGCGCTTGACCTGGTTCATGTCCGTCTCCTTCGCGCCCGCCGCGTCGTGGGATGCGGTCAAACGCCAACAGGCGGGTTCGTTCCGGCCCGCCGGGCCGAAACGCGTTTCGCCGAGTCGCAAGATGGTCTACCTGCTGGCCTCGACCCCGCCAACAGGATGCGAGCGAGAGCGCTGGACGGATGACTGCGGAAACGGGCGATTTGTGGGTGTTCGGCTACGGGTCGCTCATGTGGCGCCCCGGCTTCGACTACGCCGAGCGCGTGATGGGCACGCTGCATGGCTATCACAGGGCCTTGTGCATCTATTCGCACGTGCATCGCGGCACGCCGGACCGGCCCGGCCTGGTGCTGGGCCTCGACAGGGGCGGCGCCTGCCGCGGGGTCGCGTTCCGGGTGGAGGCGGCCGCCGCGGCCGAGACGCTCGCCTATCTGCGGGCGCGCGAGCAGGTCACCATGGTGTATCGCGAGACCACGCACCGCCTGCGGCTGGCGGACGGGCGCGCCGTGCAGGCCATCGCCTATACGGTGAACCGGGGGCACGCCCAATATGCGCCGCGCCTGCCCGAGCCCGACCTGCTCGCGCTCGTGCGGCAGGGAGTCGGCGTCTCGGGCCCCAATCCCGACTATGTGCGCAACACGCACGCGCACCTGCTGGAGCTCGGCATCCGGGACGCGACGCTGGAATGGCTGGCCGAGCGGCTCGCGCCGGAGACCAGCGCCGTGTGAGCGCCGGCGTCGTTCCGCCGCAGGCCGGACCTCACGCCTGTGGCGGCCCGCCGAGATCGGATGCGGCGACCGCCCGTGCGCACTCGTCCTCGGCCAGCAGGTGGAGATGCACCTCGTCGGCGTCCCTGAACGGCGCCAGCGCGGCGAGCGGAGCGTCGCCCGCCTCATGCGCGACCGCGCCGGTGACCCGCAACCCGCCGTCGGGCCCGCGCCGGACGGCGAGCGCCACCATGCCGGCGTAGTCCGGCGCAGACCCCGGCTCATAGGCGGAGACCACATAACGGCGGCCGGACCGCCCGCGCCACGCATGGAAGCGCCGCGCCAGCGGCGTGTCCGCCCCGGCGCGCAGCGCCACATGGCGGGCCGCGGAGGGGCCGGGACGTTCCTGCGGCGGCTCTCCGGCGCGCGGCGAGATCGGGGGCTGCACGCCCGGGGGCTCGAGCTCGGTCACCATGTCGGATCCTCGTTGAAGAACGAAAGTGGAACAAACCGCCTGTTCGTGTCAAGGCCCGTCGCGCGATCCGCAGAGGAACGCCGGGGCCGCCTTGCCGCCGGCGGACCGCCGACCATCTACAAGGCCATGAACAGGCGAACCCTGATGACGATGGCGACGATTCCGGCGGCGGCCGCGGCCGCGATGGGCCTGATGGGCTTCAGGGCCCGGGCCAATCCCTATTACGCCGGCCCGCCGAGCGATCATTTCGACGGCGTGCGCTTCTTCAATCCGGGCGGGCCCAACACCAAGGGCCTCAAGGAGCTCATCCGCTGGCGCCTGGGCGACGGCAAGGAGGACTGGCCGGCCGCCTTCCCGAGCCCGTTCCGCGACAAGCCCCCGGCGCGCGTCGAGGGCGCGGGCCTGCGCGTCGCCCTGATCGGCCATGCGAGCTTCCTGATCCAGACTGCGGGGCTGAACATCCTGGCCGACCCGGTGTGGTCGGAGCGCTGTTCGCCGGTCAGCTTCGCCGGCCCGCGCCGCGTCAACGCGCCGGGCGTGGCGTTCGACGACCTGCCGCCCATCGACGTCGTGATCGTCACCCACAACCACTACGACCATCTCGACGTGGAGACCCTGAAGCGCCTGTCGGCGCGCTTCTCGCCCCGCATCGTGACGCCTCTCGGCAACGACGCCGTGATGCGCGACGCCGGCGTCGTCGCCGACTACGCCACGCTCGACTGGGGCCAGAACGTCCCCGTCGGCAACGGCGTGGTCCTGCACGCCGAGCAGGCGCTGCACTGGTCGGCGCGGGGCGTGCTAGACCGCCTGAAGGCGCTCTGGGCCGCCTTCGTGATTGAGGGACCCGCCGGGGCCGTCTACCATATCGGCGACACGGGCTTCGGCGACGGGGCGCATTTCGCGCGGGTGCGCGAGAAGCACGGGCCGCCGCGCCTGGCGGTGCTGCCGATCGGCGCCTATGAGCCGCGCTGGTTCATGCGCGACCAGCACATGAACCCCGACGACGCCGTGAGGGCGCTGCTCGCCTGCGGGGCCGAGCATGCGGTGGGCCACCACTGGGGCACCTTCAAGCTCACCGACGAGGGGATCGAGCGTCCGCCCGCGGCGCTGGCGGAGGCGCTGGCGCTTCACGGGGTGGCCCCGGAGCGGTTCCGGGCGCTGCGTCCGGGCGAGGTCTGGGAGACCGCGGCGGCGTGAGCCGGCCTGATGCGCAAGGTGTTGAAACGGCGGCCGGAATACGAATTGACTTGCGGCCGGAAAGATCCCCCGCTACCCGTTTCGTTCTGTTCTCCGAACAATACGGACTGACAGCGGAACGATGCCACGCACCCTCGGGACGCACGCGACGCCATCCCCCGCCCCCAACGAGGCCGATGAACCCTCGAGCCTCGTGGCGCGCTTCGGCGCGGACCAGCCGCTCCATCTCGACTGCGGCGTCGCGCTCTCGCCGCTCACGATCGCCTACCAGACCTACGGGACCCTGAACGCCGACAAGTCCAACGCGGTGCTGATCTGCCACGCCCTGACGGGCGACCAGCACGTCGCCAGCGTGCATCCGCTGACCGGCAAGAACGGCTGGTGGGAGACCATGATCGGCCCCGGCAAGCCGATCGACACCAACCGCTTCTTCGTCATCTGCTCGAACGTGGTGGGCGGCTGCATGGGCAGCACCGGCCCGGCCTCGCGCGCGCCGGTCGACGACCGCCCCTACGCGCTGGATTTCCCGGTCGTGACCATCCGCGACATGGTCCGCGCCCAGGCGATGCTGGTCGACCATCTGGGCGTCGACACGCTGTTTTGCGTGGCGGGCGGCTCCATGGGCGGCATGCAGGTGCTGCAATGGGCCGCGAGCTTCCCGCAGCGGGTGTTCTGCGCCCTGCCGATCGCCACCGCGGCCAAGCATTCGGCCCAGAACATCGCCTTCCACGAAGTGGGGCGCCAGGCCATCATGGCCGACCCCGACTGGAAGGCCGGCCGCTACCTGCAGGACGGCGCGCGGCCCGAGAAGGGGCTGGCGGTCGCCCGCATGGCGGCGCACATCACCTATCTGTCGGAGCCCGCCCTGCACCGGAAATTCGGCCGCAAGCTGCAGGATCGCGCCGCCCCGACCTTTTCGTTCGACGCCGATTTCGAGATCGAGAGCTATCTGCGCTACCAGGGCCGCTCCTTCGTCGAACGCTTCGACGCCAACAGCTACCTCTACCTCACCCGCGCGATGGACTATTTCGACCTCGCCGCCGACTATGACGGCCGGCTGGCCCAGGCCTTCCGGGGCTCCAAGACGAAGTTCTGTGTCGTCTCCTTCACGTCCGACTGGCTGTTTCCCACCTCGGATTCGCGCGCCGTCGTGCATGCGCTGAACGCCTCCGGGGCCTCGGTGTCCTTCGTCGAGATCGAGACCGACAAGGGCCACGACGCCTTCCTGCTCGACCTGCCGGAGCTATTCGCCACGACGCGCGGCTTCATCGATTCGGCCGCTCGCGCCCGCGGGCTTCCCGGCCCCGACGGCGCCGGAGCCCGGCATGGCTGACATCCAGTTCCCGACGGGGGCGTCCGCCACCCGCATCGACCTGCTGCTCGTCGCCGGCATGGTGGAGCCCGGCTCCCGCGTGCTCGACGTCGGCTGCGGCGACGGCACGCTCCTGCGCATGCTGCAGGACGGCCGCGACGTCGACGCCCGCGGCATCGAGCTGTCGCAGAAGGGCGTCAACGAATGCGTGGCGCGCGGCCTGTCGGTGATCCAGGGCGACGCCGACACCGACCTCGCCGACTACCCCGACGACAGCTTCGACTATGTGATCCTGTCGCAGACCATCCAGGCGACCCGCCGGCCCAAGGTGGTGCTGGAGCACATGCTGCGCATCGGGCGGCGCGCCATCGTGTCCTTCCCGAATTTCGGCCACTGGAAGATCCGGGCCAAGCTGGCGCTCAGCGGCCGCATGCCGGTCACCGAGAACCTGCCGGTGTCATGGCACGAGACGCCCAACATCCATTTCTGCACGATCCGCGACTTCATCGCGCTGGTGGACGAGATCGGGGCCCAGATCGAAAAGGGCGTGGCGCTGGACGCCGGCGGCAACCAGGTGCGTTTCACCATGCCCTGGTGGGTGTGGAACCTCTTCGGCGAACAGGCCGTGCTGGTGCTCACCCGCGGGCGTTAGACGAGCCTCGCGGCTGGCGGAACCCCGGTTCCGCCCATGGCGGAATGATCTCAGAGCCCGAGCGTCCTCACGAACGGGTTGACGTGTTCGGACCAGAGTCGGCCGCCCCGGCGCATCAGGTTGTGGCCGTCGGGGTCAGGCACGGGCCCGGTCATGACGAATCGGACGCGACCGCCCGCCTCCGCAAAGCGCTTGCTCCAGAGCGCGGGGGCTTCGGCGCCCCAATACTGGTCGTTCACGGCGTAGAGCCACAGCGACGGCCCATGCGAGCTTCGCCCCGCCGCGGCGAAGGCCTGGGCGACGTCCTCGACCCCGCAGCTTTGGCCTGGATGCCGCACGGGGTCGCCGCCCGTCCCGCCCGAGAAATTGACGACCCCGATCACTCCGGGCGGATTGCGGCCGCCGAGCACGACGCTGGCGAGGCCTCCCACGGACTGGCCGACGAGGAGGATGCGGTCCCGCCGGGCCCAGCCTTGCGCGCGCACCCAGGCGAGCGCTTCCTCCACGGCGTCCGCGGCCGTGTTGGCGGCCCGCATGGCGTGGGGCGCGCCCAGGCAGCGGCCCTGCTCGTCCCACCGGGCGCCGCTCGATTCGCGGTCCGGCCCGCCCGTCGCGCCGTAGCCGGGCCGGATGGGCGCGACGACGGCGAAGCCCTTGCCGAGCCAGTAGCCGGCGTGTCCGAGCGGAATCGGGTTGCGAAGGGCCGCCCGGCCTTCGGCCTTCGTGGCGCGCCCGTGGGAGAAGATCACGACCGGACGCTGGCCGCCGCCCGGCGGCAGGAAGAGCTGGGCCTGCATGGACCCGATCTGGACGAGCTGCGGGGTGGGATCCTCGGCTCTCGCGGGGCGGACCGCGAGAGCGGCGAGCGCGAACAACGCGGCGACGAGCGCGAAGCGGCGGGCGACGAGATAGCGGGCCATGGGATGTTCCGGCGAGGCGATCCTCAAGCTTCGCCGCGCCCCTGGCGGGCCGCAAGCAACCGCAGGTTTAGTCGTCCGCCAAGGGATGAAGATCCCTCACAAGCGATTTCAGCCGCTCGTCGATCACGTGAGTGTAGATCTGCGTGGTCGAGATGTCGGCGTGGCCGAGCAGCTGCTGGACGACGCGAAGGTCGGCGCCGTTGTGCAGCAGGTGGCTCGCGAAGGCGTGGCGCAGCACATGCGGGCTGACCGCGTCGGCCGAGAGCCCGGCCGCCGCCGCGCAGGCCTTGAGGTCGCGCGCGAAAGCCTGCCGGGTCAGGTGGCCGCTCTCGCTGTCGGCTGGAAACAGCCAGGCGTTCGGGGCGCCCAGGGCGCGGTCGCGCGAGCGGGCCTCATCGCGCAGGGCGACATAGCGGGCGAGGCTCGCCTTGGCGCGGTCGTTCAGCGGCACGAGCCGTTCCTTCCCGCCCTTGCCGCGCACCGTGATGATCGGCTCGCGCACGCGCGCGGCGCTCGCCGGCAGCGCCACGAGTTCGCTGACGCGCAGGCCCGTGCCGTAGAGCGCCTCCAGCAGCGCCGACAGGCGCGCCGCCCGGATGCGCTCGCCCATGGGCCGCCCGGCGTCGTCGACGCCCTCCGCGGCCACGGCCAGCAGGCGGTCGACGTCGTCGATGCTCATCACCTTGGGCAAGGGCCGGCCCCGCTTGGGGCCCGCCAGCGCCACCGTGGGATCGTCCGTCCGGTAGGTCTCGCCATAGAGGAACTTGTGCAGCTGCTTGACGGCCGAGAGCCGCCGCGCCGCCGACGACGCCTTCAGCCCTCGGGCGGCGAGATCGTCCAGATAGGCCCGGATGGCTTCCGTGGAGGCGTCGAGCGGCCCCTGGCCTTCGCTCGCCAGGAATCCGGCGTAGTCCTCCAGGTCGCGCCGGTAGGCGTCGAGCGTGTTGCGCGCCGCGCCGCGCTCGGCCGCCATCATGGACAGAAACGATTCGACGGGCGATTCGCCGATTCCGGCCGGCTTCGCCGCCGCCGCGCGGGGCGACCGCCGGGGCGCGGCGGGCTGCGACCGCGGGCGTCGGGCGCCTGCGGGCTTCATCGGGGCAGCTTGGAGGCCGGGATCGTCACCGTGATCTCCCGCTGCTCCGGCTCATACAGGGTCGCGAGGGCCAGCATGCCCCCATAGACGCATCCGGCCAGGATAGCGCAAATCAGCAGGAAACGGAGGATGACGGGCACGGTGGGCTCATCGTGGCGATGTCTCTTTCGACCACGCCCTCTGGTTGAACGCAAGGGGCGTGAAATGCCGGTGCGGTCCGTGCTAGAGGAAGCCGGGAGAGCCAGCCGGCTGGGGAACTGAGTTGAGCGTCGTCGCCGAATCCATGGGCATCACTGCAGCGAGCGGCGCCGCCATGGGCCCATCGCCCGTCGAGACCATCCGCAGCGGGCTGGCCGGCCGGTCGATCGTGCTCGTGGGCATGATGGGCGCCGGCAAAAGCTCGGTCGGGCGCCGTCTCGCCACCCGCCTGCAGCTGCCCTTCTCGGACGCCGACGTCGAGATCGAGAAGGCCGCCGGCATGACCATCCCGGAGATCTTCGCCAGCCGCGGCGAGGCGGAGTTCCGCGACGGCGAGCGCCGCGTCATCGCCCGGCTGCTGGCGGAGGGGGCCAAGGTCCTGGCCACCGGCGGCGGCGCCTATATGAGCCAGGAGACCCGCGACCGCGTGGCGCGCTCGGGGATCTCGGTCTGGCTCAAGGCGGATTTCGACGTGCTGATGCGACGCGTGCGCAAGCGGTCCAACCGGCCGCTGCTGAAGAACCCGGATCCGGAGCAGACGCTGAAGCGCCTCATGGACGACCGCTATCCCACTTACGCGCTGGCCGACCTCACCGTCCTGTCGCGCGACGTCCCGCACGAGGTGGTGGTCAACGAGATCATCCAGGAGCTCGCCGAGCGCCTCGGCCAGGAGGCGTCGGCATGAGCGCGCAAGCGCACGAGGTCGTCCGCGTCCCGCTGGGCGACCGCGCCTACGACATCCGGATCGGGCGCGGGCTGATCGAGCGCGCCGGCGAGGCCATCGCGGCCGTGGCCCCGGGCGCGGCCTGCGCCATCGTGACCGACGACAACCTCGCCCGCGAGCACCTGCCCACCCTGGAGGCGGCGCTCGAGCGGGCCGGCGTCAGGTCCGCCCGCATCGTGGTCGCCCCCGGCGAGGCGTCCAAGAGCTACTCGGTCTTCGCGACCGTCTGCGACGCCGTGATCGCGGCCCGCATGGAGCGCGGCGACGTGGTCGTGGCGCTCGGCGGCGGCGTGGTGGGCGACCTCGCCGGCTTCGTGGCCGCCGTCGTGCGGCGCGGCATGCGCTTCGTCCAGATCCCGACGAGCCTCCTGGCCCAGGTCGATTCGTCGGTGGGCGGCAAGACCGGCGTCAACTCGCCTCACGGCAAGAACCTGGTCGGCGCCTTCCACCAGCCCTCCCTCGTGCTGGCCGATGTCGGCGTGCTGGACACGCTGCCGGCCCGCGAGTTCCGCGCCGGATACGCCGAGGTGGTCAAATACGGGCTGATCGACGACCCCGGCTTCTTCGCCTGGCTCGAGCAGAACCACCGCGGCGTCTTCGCCGGCGGGCCCGAGCGCACCCACGCGATCCGCGCCAGCTGCGCCGCCAAGGCCGCCATGGTGGCGCGCGACGAGCGCGAGGAGGGCGACCGCGCGCTTCTCAATCTGGGCCACACCTTCGCGCACGCCTTCGAGCGCCTCACCTTCTATGACGGCTCGCGCCTGGTGCATGGGGAGGCGGTGGCGATCGGGCTGTGCTGCGCCTACCGCTTCTCGAACCGCCAGGGCCTGTGCGCCGGCCAGGACGCGGGCCGCGTCGAGGGCCACCTGCGCACGGTCGGGCTGCCGACCCGCATCCGCGACATCCCCGGATGGGAGGCCGGCGCGGACGCCATCCTGGACGCGATGTTCCAGGACAAGAAGGTCAAGCGCGGCGCGCTGACCTTCATCCTGGCGCGCGGCGTCGGACAGAGCTTCATCGCGCGCGGCGTGGAGGCGGATCCGGTTCGCGCCTTCCTTGACGAGGAGCTGGGGAGACCCTGATTCTAGCCCCATGGAAAGCATAGAGGTCCAGGCCAATCCCTGGTTCGCCCTCGCCATCGTGATCTTCTGCCTGGCGCTGTCGGCGTTCTTCTCGGGAGCCGAGACGGCCCTGACGGCCGCGTCCCGCGCCCGCATGCACGCGATGCAGCAGCAGGGCGACAAGCGCGCCGCCATCGTCAACAAGCTCCTGATGCTGCGCGAACGCCTGATCGGGGCCATGCTGATCGGCAACAACGTCGTCAACATCGGCGCCTCGGCCTTCACCACCAGCGTGCTGGTGCAGTTCTTCGGCTCGGAGGGCGTGCTCTACGCCACGGTCGTGATGTCGATCCTGGTCGTCGTCTTCGCCGAGGTGATGCCCAAGACCGTGGCGATCAACAAGCCCGACCAGGCCGCGCTGCTGCTGGCCCGACCGGTCTCCTGGGTGGTGGCGCTGTTCGGGCCGCTCACCATGGCGATCGAGGCCTTCGTGCGCGCGGTGCTGCGCCTCTTCAAGATCGACATCAGCGAGAACCAGAGCGTCCTGTCGGCCAGCGAGGAGATCCGCGGGACGGTCGAGCTGCTGCACTGGGAGGGCGGCGTCGAGACCGAGGCGCGCCGCATGTTCGGCGGCCTGCTGGACCTGGAGGAGCTCGGCGTCTCCGACGTCATGATCCACCGCACCAAGATGCGGACCATCTCGGCCGACCTGACCTCCGAGGAGATCGTCCGCGAGGTGCTGGCCTCGCCCTATACGCGCCTGCCGCTCTGGTCGGGCACCCCGGAGAACATCATCGGCGTGCTGCACGCCAAGGACCTGCTGCGCGCCCTCGACGCCGTGAAGGGCGAGGCCGCCCGGCTGGACGTAAAGGCCATCGCGCTGGACCCGTGGTTCGTGCCCGACACCACCTCGCTGGCGGACCAGCTCAAGGCGTTCCTGAGCCGCAAGACGCACTTCGCCCTGGTGGTCGACGAATACGGGGAGGTGATGGGCCTGGTGACCCTGGAGGACATCCTCGAGGAGATCGTCGGCGACATCAAGGACGAGCACGACCTCAGCGTGCAGGGCGTCCGTCCGCATGCGGACGGTTCGGTCAGCGTCGACGGGTCGGTGCCGGTGCGCGACCTCAACCGCGCCATGGACTGGCGGCTGCCCGACGAGGAGGCCACCACCATCGCGGGCCTCGTCATCCACGAGGCGCAGATCATCCCGGACGCCGGGCAGGTCTTCACCTTCTACGGCTACCGCTTCCAGGTGCTGCGCAAGTCCCGCAACCGCATCACGGCGCTGCGGATCACGCCCGTCAGCCGGCTGAACGCCGCCGAGTAGCGCCTGCCTAGCCCGGGCGGCGTAGCGGCCCCGAGGGAACGGCCTGCGGCGCGCCGGCGTTGGGGCTGGTCAAGCTCAGGGTGACTCGCACGTGCCGCAGGACCGCATCGACCGTCGACGTTTCGCCGCCGCCCTCGCCGGCGCTGCGGCGCTGGCCGCCGCCCCTCCGGCTTTCGCCCAGACCGCGCCGGCGCAGCCGCCGCAGCCGAGCTTCCGCTTCGAGGACGTGGTGGAGCGCGCCCGCCGGCTCGCGGCGGAGCCGTTCCAGTCCGCCCCGCCGGCCCTGCCGGAGGCGCTGGCCTCTCTCGACTACGACGCCTACCGGGACATCCGCTTTCGCCCCGAGAAGGCGCTCCTCGGCGAGGACAGCCCCTTCCGGATGCAGCTCTTCCACCCGGGATTCCTGTTCAAGCGCCCGGTGACGGTGAACATCGTCAGTGGCGGCGTCCCGGCGCCCGTGCCCTACTCGGCCTCGCTGTTCGACTACGGCAAGAACAAGTTCGACCGGCCGCTCCCGGTCGGCCTGGGCTTCGCCGGCTTCCGGCTGCATTACCCGCTGAACAGCCCGGACCAGCTGGACGAGCTCGTGGTCTTCCTGGGGGCGAGCTATTTCAGGTTCCTGTCGCGCGGGCAGCGCTACGGCCTGTCCGCCCGGGGGCTCTCGATCGGCAGCGGCCAGGCCGACGAGGAGTTTCCGTTCTTCCGGGAGTTCTGGGTGGAGCAGCCCGGCAAGGGCGCGGAATTCGTCGTCCTCTACGCCCTGATGGACGGCGCGTCGGTGACGGGCGCCTACCAGTTCGTGGTGCGGCCGGGCCCGGAGAGCACGGTGGAGGTGCGCAGCACCCTGTTTCCCCGCAAGCCCATCCAGGCGGTCGGCATCGCGCCGCTCACCTCGATGTTCTTCACCAGCGAGAACGATCGCCGGCTGCGCGACGACTTCCGCAACGAGATCCACGACTCCGACGGGCTCCTGGTCCATACGGGCGGCGGCGAATGGATCTGGCGCCCCCTCGCCAATCCGCCGGCCCCGCGCAGCTCCCATTTCATGGACCGCAACCCGCGCGGCTTTGGGCTGCTGCAGCGCGACCGCAACTTCGCCCGCTATGAGGACCTGGAGGCGCGCTACGACCTTCGCCCGAGCTACTGGGTGGAGCCGGGCGGCGACTGGGGCGAGGGCAGCGTCGACCTCGTCGAGCTGAACACCCCGGACGAGACCAACGACAACATCGTCGCGTTCTGGCGGCCGGCCCGCGCCCCGGAGCCCGGGACCCCGCTGGAGCTGACCTATGTGATCCGCTCGCTCGACCAGCGCGACCTGCATCGGGGCGGCAAGGTCACCGGCACGTTCCAGACGGCGTTCTCCGGGCCGCCGCCCGCGGCGGGCGCGTCCAAGCGGCGGTTCCTGGTGGATTTCACGTCCGGCGACCTGCCCTTCTACCTCGCCTCGCCCCGCAAAGTGAGCGTCGTCGTGCAGGCCCAGGGCGGGCGCGTCACCCGGCAGGTGCTGGAGCCCAATCCGGTCACGCAGGGGTTCCGGGCCTATCTGGACGTGGAGGCCGACAAGGGCGCCACGGCCGAGCTCAGGGCCTTCCTGACCGTCGACGGCCACGCCCTGACGGAGACATGGGCCTTCGCCTGGGTGGCCCCCGCCTGACGGCGAAAGCCCGTCACAGACGTTCCAAGCTTGAAACAGACGTTCCATCCGTGCTCATCTGGGCGGCGCTCCCTTGGCGTTCCCGGATGACGCATGCAGCCCGACGCCCCCCGTGACTTCGACAGCCTCAAGACCGTCCTGATGGCCCGCCGTGGCGAGTTGCCCGCCCGCCTGCAGCAAGTGGCCGAGTTCGCGGTGTCGCATCCGGACGAACTGGCCTTCGGCACCGCCGCCAGCATCGCCCAGCTGGCCCGGGTGCAGCCCTCCACCCTGGTGCGCTTCGCAAAGGCGGTGGGCTATTCGGGCTTCTCGGACCTGCAGAGCGTGTTCCGGCACCGGCTGCGGGACCGGTGGCCCGATTACGGCGAGCGGCTGCAATCGCTGCACGACGTCAAGCCGGCCGCCGGCGACCCCATGGGGCTGCTTCTCGGCTTCGCCGAGACCGCGGCGGCGTCCCTGCAGCGGGTGCGCCAGACCATCTCCGGGCAGGACCTGGAGACCGCCATCGACATCCTGGGATCGGCCGAGACCATCTATCTCGTCGGGCTTCGCCGCGCCTTCCCGGTGGCCGCCTACCTGGCCTACGCGCTTCCCAAGCTGGGCATCCGCAGCGTCCTAATCGACAATGTGGCCCATCTGGGGGCGGACCAGCTGTCGCATTCCGGCCCGCGCGACGCGCTGGTGGCGATCAGCTTCTCGCCCTACACGCCCGCCACCATCGAGCTGACCCGCGCGGCAGCCGGACGGGGCGTGCCCGTGGTGGCCCTCACCGACAGCCCGTTCAGCCCGCTCACCGAGCAGGCCGCGGTGTGGTTCGAGATCATCGAGGCCGACTACGCGGCGTTCCGCTCCATGTCGGCGACCTTCTGCCTGGCGATGACGCTGGCCGTCGCGGTCGGCGAGCGCCGGGACGAAACGCGGTCCCGGCGCTCCTAGATCAAAGCCTCAGAGCACGGTCGTCCAGGGCGCGGGGATGAGCTCATAGCCCTTCCCGTCCTTGGCGATGTAGCCGTTGGCCGGGAACGGGAAATGGAAGCCGGCCACGTGCATGCGCTCGGCCGCAACCATGTCGAGCACCTTGTGGCGCGTCGCCCGGGCCATCTCGGCGTCCTGGTCGAACACGGCCGACCAGTCGGGATTGCGCACGAAGAGCGCCGGATGGTTGGTGACGTCCGACAGGATCATCAGCCGGTCGGAGCCCGACGCGACCGAAAAGATCGTGTGCCCGGGCGTATGGCCCGGCGCGCCGATCGCCGTGATCCCGGGGGCGACCTCCTTGTCCCAGTCGTAGCGTTTCACGTCCTTGGCGATCGGCCCGAAGACGCGCCGCACGTTCTGGAAATTGCCCTTCAAGCCCTCCGGCGCCTGCGCCATCTTGGCGTCGTCCATCCAGAAGTCCCACTCCTTGGCGGGGACCAGGATCTCGGCCTTGGAGAAGCCCTCGATGCCCTCCTTCGGCCGGACGCCGTTGATGTGGTCGCCATGGAAATGGCTGATCACGACGGCGTCGATCGCCGCGGGATCGATGCCGGCGGCCTTCATGTTGGGGATCATCAGGCCGTTGGTCGGCCCGCCGAGGCCGCCGAGGCCGGTATCGAACAGGATCAGCTTGGAGCCCGTGTTCACCACCAGCACCGTGAAGGTGATCGGCAGCTCCTCGGGCGACATATAGGCCTGCTTGAGGGCGTCCTGGACCTCCGGCAGCTTGGCGTTGCGCACGAAGCCTTCGGTCAGCTTCAGCCGGTTGATCCCGTCATGGATGGCGGTGATCTCGTAGTCGCCGACCTTGTAGCGGTAGGCGCCGGCGGTCTGCTGGCCAAGCTTGGGGGCGGCGGCCTGGGCGGAAGGCGCGACGGCGGCGGCGGCGAGGCCGGCGCCGGCGGCCATGAATGTGCGGCGGTCGATCGACATGCGGGGGACGTCTCCTCGTCTCGTCGCGGCCGGGTCGGCCGCGACACGCGTCAAGTTAGGGCGCGGAGGCCGAACTTAACGGTCGAGAAGACGAGAGACGTTCAACTTCACGTGAGAGGGCCGCACTTGACGGCGGACGGCTGCACGCCCGATCAGCTCAGCCCCGTCCCACGAACGGCATCTTGGTCGCCATCACGGTCATGTTCAGCACATTCGCGTCGAGCGGCAGGTTGGCCATGTAGACCACCGCGCGGGCGACGTGATCGGCGTCGATGCGCGGCTCGGGCGCCATGGTCCCGTTGGCCTGCATGACGCCGCCCGTCATCCGTTCGGTCATGTCGGTGGCGGCGTTGCCGATGTCGATCTGCCCCACCGCGATGTCGTATTTGCGCCCGTCGAGCGCCGCCGAGCGCGTCAGCCCCAGCACGCCGTGCTTGGTGGCCGTATAGGGGGCCGAGTTGGGCCGCGGCGCATAGGCCGAGACCGAGCCGTTGTTGATGATGCGCCCGCCCCGGGGGTTCTGGTCCTTCATCACCCGGAAGGCGTTCTGGATGCCCAGGAACACGCCCGTCAGATTGGCGTCCACCACCATGCGCCACTGCTCGAAGCTGAGTTCCTCGAGCGGGATCGCCGGCGCGCCCGTGCCGGCGTTGTTGAAGACCACGTCGACGCGGCCGAAAGCCGAAACCGTGGCGTCGAACAGCGCCCGCACGGAGGCTGGATCGGCCACGTCGGCCGGCTGCACGAGGGTGCGCGCGCCGGCGGGGGCCAGTGCGGCCGTCGCCTCGAGCGGCTCGCGGCGGCGGCCCGCCAGTGCGACCGCATAGCCGTCCTTCACGAGCGCGAGCGCGGTCGCGCGGCCGACCCCGGTCCCCGCCCCCGTCACGATGGCGACTTTGCTGCCTGCGCTCATGCCCGATCTCCCGATGCTCTTTCTTGCGATGCGCGCTCCCGGCGCAGCCGGCACATTGGCCGGGGGCTGGGCGACGGGCAACCGCTTTGTGCCAGATCGGCCGCCCCACCGCGAGCGCCGCCGGGAACCGCGCATGCGCTGATCGGTTGACTCGCCACAAGGACAACGATCAGCAGGAGAACCGCATGCTTTCGAGACGGATCTCGACGTTCCGAAGCCTGGGCTTCGCCGCCCTGGCGTCCCTCGCATGCGCCGCCGCGACCGGCGCCCTCGCGCAGGCGCAGGTCAAGGACCCGAACATGCCGGACCCGAAGACCACCGTCCCGGAGAAGATCGACCCCCCGCTGAACCAGAGCCAGTCCGGCCCCGGCTCGGACACCACCGGGACGATCCGCGGCCGCACCCTCAGCGATCAGCTGAACAAGTCCGACGGCGTCATCAAGCCGCCGTCCGGCACGGATCCCGGCATCGCCGCGCCCGCGCCCGTTCCCAATCCCGGAACGACGCCGGTCATTCCGCCTCCCGGCTCGCCGGGCGGAAACCCCTCGGTCGACCCGAAGTGACCCGCGGCCAGGCGAGCGAACCGATGCAGGAGGATGTCATGAGCGACGCGCATCCAGGCCCGACGCATCAGCGCGGGCTGCCCATCAACGAAACCGAGCGCCTGATCGGCTCCGACAAGGTCGAGGGCACGAGCGTCTATGACCGGCAGGGCAACAGCCTGGGTTCGGTCTACAATTTCATGGTCGACAAGGTGACCGGCAAGGTCGCCTACGCGGTCATGTCCTTCGGCGGCTTTCTCGGCATGGGGGAGCGCTACCATCCCATCCCGTGGAAGAAGCTCGACTACGACACCCGCATGGGCGGCTACGTGGTGGACACCACCAAGGAGGAGCTGGAGCACGCGCCGAGCTATACGGCCGCCGAGACCCCCTGGAAGGACCCCGACTACGGACGCAGCGTCTACGACTTCTACCGCATCCCCTTCTACATGTGACCGGACCGGCGCCGGCGGGCCCCGCAGGGCTGCGCCGGCCGCCCCCGGCGGCAGGGTTAACGACTCCTCGCCGCGACCGCATAAACGCGACTTTTCAGATCTCGATTCAAAATACCATTCCGTTGGATCACCGGGACAGTAATGGCCGGCTGATTCAAATTTGACGCATTTCCATCAGCGATCGATTGCAAGAGGCGGACAAGGATCATCCCGAACAAAGGGATGGTCATGTCTTCCTGGTCATTACTCCGCCGCACGCCTATACATGCCGCCACGGCAGCCGTTCTTGCCCTTGCAGGCCTGACTCATTCCGGGGCGGCCGCCGCCGGCGAGCGCCTGGCGTCGCTGCCCAGCCCGGTGCCGCCCGCCAACGCCGCAGGCGCGGCGCGGCCCATCGCGGCGTGGCAGGAATTCTGCGCCAAGCGCCCCGCCGAGTGCGCCATCGACGTCGCCGAGCCGGAGCGCGTCGCCCTGACGCCCACGGCGTGGAAGACGATCGTCGAGATCAACTCCCGGGTGAACCGGGTGGTGAAGCCTCTCACCGACATGGAGCACTGGGGCGTCGTCGACCGCTGGGACTTCGCCGAGGACGGCTATGGCGACTGCGAGGACTACCAGCTCCTGAAGCGCCGCATGCTCGTCTCGGCCGGCTTCTCGCGCCGCGCCATGCCGATGACGGTGGTGCTGGACGAGAACAACGAGGGGCACGCGGTGCTGATGATCCGCACCGACCGGGGCGACTTCGTGCTCGACAACAAGCGCGACGACGTCCTGAGCTGGCAGGCCACCGGCTACGTCTTCGTCAAGCGCGAGAGCCAGCTGGAGACCGCCTGGGTCAGCCTGAACCACGTCTCCGGCGTGACCTCGACGGCCTCGCGGCGCTGACCGGGGACCGCGCGGACCGGGTCCGCGCGGCGGGAGGGCGGAACGGGCGCGCCGCATGCGGGTTTCGTCGCATTGCGGCCCGGGTCTCCTGCCAGTAGAAGCAGAACCATGCTGCGCTACGCCAACCCGACCCTGTTCCTGGAGCTCGCCCGGAAGCTGATCCCCGGGTTCGCGACGCTTGGCGCCGTGCTCATCGCCGTCGCGCTCGCGCTCGTCGCCGTCTCGCCGGCCGACTACCAGCAGGGCGAGACCGTCAAGATCATGTATGTGCACGTGCCGGCCGCCTGGCTCGGGATGGCGTGCTACAGCCTGATGGCGCTCTCCGCCATCGGCACGCTCGTCTGGCGTCACCCGCTGGCCGACGTGTCCCAGAAGGCCGCCGCGCCGCTGGGCGCCGCCTTCACGCTGCTCTGCCTCGTCACCGGCTCGCTGTGGGGCAAGCCGATGTGGGGCACCTGGTGGGTGTGGGACGCCCGGCTGACCTCCGTGCTCGTGCTGTTCCTGATGTATTGCGGCGTCGTGGCGCTGTGGAACGCCATCGAGGACCCGGCCCGGGCGGCGCGCGCCGTGGCGGTGCTCACCCTCGTGGGCTTCATCAACATCCCGATCGTGAAGTTCTCCGTCGATTGGTGGAACACGCTGCACCAGCCGGCCAGCGTGCTGCGCATGGGCGGCTCGACCATCGACGCCAGCATGCTCTGGCCGCTGCTGGTGATGGCGGCCGGGTTCACCTGCGTCTTCGCCGCCCTCCACATGGCCGGGATGCGCAACGAGATCCTGCGCCGCCGCGTGCGGACGCTCGGGCTGATGGCCGCCCAGCGCGAGCCGGACCTCGGCGGCGCCGCTCCGGCCCTGGAGCATCCCTGATGGCCGCGCCGCATACCGGCTTCATCGTCGTCTCCTACGCGGCCGCCGCGGCGGTGTTCCTGGTCCTGGGGCTGCGCGCCTATCTGCAGCACCGGGCGCTGCGCGCCGAACTCGCCCGGCTGGAGGAGCGCGGCGCGCGCCGCCGGTCCGCCGCAGCTTCGGGAGCCTAGGATGTCGCTCCAGCCCGAGACGCTCCCCTCGCCGTCGGAGCCGCAGGTCGACGCGCCCCGCCCGACGGTGCGGCGCTGGGCCGTGCTCGCGCCGCTGGCGCTGTTCGCCGGGCTGGCCTTCCTGTTCCTGACCCGCCTGGACGGATCCGACACCTCGCGGATCCCCTCCGCGCTGATCGGCAAGCCCGTACCGGCCTTCTCGCTGCCCCCGCTCGAGGGCCTGATGCGCGACGGCCAGCCCGTCCCCGGCCTGTCGAGCGCCGACCTGAAGGGCGCCGGCGTCACGCTGGTGAATGTCTGGGCCTCCTGGTGCGTGCCCTGCCGGGCCGAGCACCCGATGCTGGTCGAGCTCGCCCGGACGCCCGGCGTCCGCCTGCTGGGCCTGAACTACAAGGACCAGGGCGAAAACGCCCGCCGGTTCCTCGGCGCGCTGGGCAACCCCTATGCGGCCGTCGGCGCCGACACGGCCGGGCGCGCCGCCATCGACTGGGGCGTCTATGGCGTCCCCGAGACCTTCGTGATCGCCCCGGACGGGACCATCGCCTACAAGCAGATCGGCCCGATCACGCCCGAGGCCATCGCCGGCCCGCTTGGGGAGGCGATCCGCAAGGCCGGCGCCGGCAAGGGCTGAGGCCGGTCGGCCAGCGGGCGCGGAGACCCCCATGGCGGAGCAGACGATCCGTTCCAGCTTCGAGCGCCAGGCCGGGGCCTGCAGCGACCTCGGCTCGCCCTTCACGGCCGCCCTCTGCCGGCTGATGGCGGAGCGCCTCGACCGCGCCACCGCCTTCGGACGCCGCATCCTGGACTGGCCGGGACCGCCGGGGGCCGACGCGCTGCCCTTGCGGGCCGCCGGCGCGCTGCACGCCTTGGCTCGCCGCGGCTATGAGCCGCTCGCCCGCCTGTATCCACCGGCCCCGTTTCCCGGTCCGGACGCGCTTTGGGAGGGCGTGCGGCATGCGCTGGCGTCCCACGACCGGGAGCTCGCGGCATTCCTGGACAGCCCGCCCCAGACGAACGAGGTCGCCCGGTCCGGCGTGCTGATCGGCGGCTTCCTGGTCCTCGCCCGGGAGACGCAGGCGCCGCTGGACGTCCTCGAGATCGGGGCCAGCGCCGGCCTGAACATGGGCTTCGACCGCTACGCCTATGAGCTGGGCCAAGCCGGAAGCCATGCGTCCGCGGCGGCCGGGGAGGACGCGCCGGTGCGGCTGGCCTGCGACTGGCGCGGCCTTCGCCCGCCGCCGCTCGACGCGCCGCTGCGGGTCCGGTCCCGGGCGGCCTGCGACCAGAATCCGCTCGATCCGGCCGACCCGGCCGCGCGCGAGCGCCTCCTCGCCTATGTGTGGCCGGACCAGGCGCAGCGCCTCGCGCGTCTTGAGGCCGCGCTGGACGCGGCGGCGGCCGCGCCCTGGCGCGTCGAGAAGGCGGACGCCGCCGACTGGGTCGAGCGGCGTCTCGCCGAGCCCCGCGAGCCCGGCGGATGCCGAACGCTGTACCATTCCATCGTGTGGCAGTACCTGCCCCCGGCCGTCCAGGCGCGCATCCAGAACGCCATGGAGGCGGCCGGCGCGGCGGCTTCGAGCGGCGAGCCGCTGGCCTGGCTCCGCCTGGAGGCCGACGGCGACCCGCGCTCGGCGGGGCTGCGCCTGACGCTCTGGCCCGGCGGAGAGACGCGGCTGCTGGCGCGCGGGGACTTTCACGGCCGCTGGGCGGAGTGGCTGTAGAGCACGCTGCGAAAAGGTGGAAACCGGCTTTTCACGCAACAGCGTGCGACCACCAGGAAACGAGAGCATGCTCTCGGCGACGGACGCCCGCCTCACTCCGCCGTCGTCGCCTCCTTCACCTCATGGCGCAGGATCAGCGGCGTCTGCGACAGCGCGAAGGCTAGCGTCAGCGGCATGATGCCGAACACCTTGAAGTTCACCCAGAAGTCCGTCGTCTGGGTGCGCCAGACGACCTCGTTGATGGCCGCCAGCGCGAAGAAGAAGAGGCCCCACCGGAAGGTGAGCTTGCGCCATCCGGCGTCGTCGAGCTGGAACACCGTGTCGAGCACGACGGGCAGCAAGGGCCGGCCGAAGGCGAGGCCGCCCAGCAGCACCACGCCGAACAGCGAGTTCACGATGGTGGGCTTCAGCTTGATGAAGTGATCGTCCTGCAGCCAGAGCGTCAGCCCGCCGAACACCAGCACCACCACGGCCGTCACCATCGGCATGATCGGCAGGTGGCGCGTCAGCGCGTAGGAGACGGCCAGCGAGACCAGCACGGCGGCCATGAACACGCCCGTCGCGATGAAGATGCCCGCCCGCTGGTTCGCCAGGAAGAAGATCACCAGCGGCCCCATCTCCAGCGCCAGCTTGAGGATGGGGTTGAGCTTGCGCATGCGCTTGCCTTCCAGCAGGCCGGGATCGTCGTTCGCCTGCGGGGTCGGGATCGGCTGCTCGGTCATGGTCTCGCTTTGCGTCGGGCGGGGGGCGGCGCCAGGGCCGGCGGGGCCGCGCCGGGGCTTTTCGCGCCGACTTCTATCAGATCCTGCGGCGCCCGCGCCATCCTCACCCCTCGGCCTTCACCGGGCGCGTCATCAGCGCCTCGATGGCCTCGTCGATCCCGAGATCGCCGGACAGCACCCGGTCCACGGCCGTCGCGATCGGCATGTCCACGCCGCGCGCCTGCGCCATGCCCACCAGCGCCCGCGCGGTGAACACGCCCTCGGCGAGCTTGCCGGCGCCCGCCTGGCCCGTCGCCATGCCGGCCCCGAGATCGAAGCCATGGGCGAAGTTGCGCGACTTCGCCGATCCGCAGGTCAGAATGAGGTCGCCCAGGCCCGACAGGCCCATCAGGGTCTCGGGCCGGCCCCCATAGGCCCTGGCGAAGCGCGACAGCTCGGCGAAGCCCCGGGCCGTCAGGGCGGCCTTGGCGCTCTCGCCCAGGCGCCGCCCGGCCACGATGCCGGCCGCGATGGCGAGCACGTTCTTGGCCGCGCCGCCGATCTCGACGCCCCGCATGTCGGTCCCGTGATAGACCCGGAACGTCGACGACGAGAGCGCCTTGGCCAGCGCCTCGGCGGCCGGCTCCAGCGGGGCGGCCAGCACGACGGCGGTCGGCAGGCCCCGCGCCACGTCCTCGGCGAAGCTGGGGCCGGACAGGACCGCCGGCATGGCGCCGCGCAGCAGGTCGGCCACGATCTCGGTCATGAACAGTCCGGTCGCGCGCTCGATGCCCTTGGCGCAGACCACGACCGGGACGCCCTGCTTGAGGACGATCGCCAACGCCTCGGCGACCGAGCGCAGCGCCTGGGCCGGAACGGCCAGCAGCACGGCGCGCGCCGCGCCCATCTCGGCCAGGTCCGCGGTGGGCTCGACCGTGGGCGCCAGCGGCGCGCCCGGCAGATGGCGGGCGTTCTGGCGCGACGCCCGCATGGCCGCCGCGTCGTCCGGATTGCGCGCCCAGAGCAGCACCCGCCGGCCCTGCGCGGCGGCCGCGTTGGCGAGCGCGGTGCCCCATGCGCCGGCCCCCACCACCCCGATGGGGTCGAAAAGCGGCGGCGCGGCGGCGCTCACGCTCCGGCCTCCGCCAGCGGCCAGCGCGCCTTCGGGGCGACGCCCAGCCCGTCGATCATGCCCTTGCGCAACCGCTCCAGGCCGGCCCAGGCGATCATCGCGCCATTGTCGGTGCACAGCTCCAGCGGCGGCGCGGCGAGCCGCAGCCCGGCCTCGCTGGCGAGACGTTGCAGCGCCCGCCGGACCGCCTGGTTGGCGGCCACGCCGCCGGCCACGACCAGGGCGTTGGGCTTGCCGGCGCGCTCGCCGAAGAGCCGCAGCGCGACGCGGGTGCGGTCCACCACGACGTCGACGACCGCCGCCTGGAACGACGCGCAGAGATCCGCCACGTCGGTCGCGGTCAGCGGCGCGATGCGCTCGGCCTCGATGCGCACGGCGGTCTTCAGCCCCGAGAGCGAGAAATCCGCCGTCGGCCGCCCGGCCATCGGTCGGGGCAGCGCGAAGCGCTCGGGATCGCCGCGCTCGGCCTCCCTCTCCACCTGCGGCCCGCCCGGATAGGGCAGGCCCAGCAGCTTGGCGGTCTTGTCGAAGGCCTCCCCGATGGAGTCGTCCATCGTGGTCCCGAGCCGCACATAGTCGCCAACGCCCTTGACCGCGAGCAGCTGCGTATGGCCGCCCGAAACCAGCAGCAGCAGATACGGAAAGGCCACCTTGTCGGTCAGCCGCGCCGAGAGCGCGTGAGCCTCCAGGTGGTTGACGGCGATCAGCGGCTTGCGGGCCACCAGCGCCAGCGCCTTGGCGGTCGTGAGCCCTACGATGACGCCGCCGATGAGCCCCGGCCCCGCGGCCGCCGCGACGGCGTCGACCTCCGACAGGCGCAGCCCGGCGCGCTCCAGCGCCCGCGCCACGATCCGGTCCAGCACCTCCACATGGGCGCGCGCCGCGATCTCGGGCACGACGCCCCCATAGGGCGCGTGCTCGGCGATCTGGCTCAGCACCTCGTTGGACAGGATCTCGGCGTCCCCGTCCTGGGTGGACCGCACCACGGCCGCGGCCGTCTCGTCGCAGGTGGTCTCGATGCCGAGAACGCGCATGTCGGGGTCCCTCGCCGGTTCCGGATCCGTGGAGGGCGCTGACTTTCGCGTCCCCGCACGACACCCTATAGTCCGCGCGGTCCGTGAAGGAAACGGCGGCTCACCGGAGACAAGACGTTGACGCAAGGCAATGTTCGGCTGCGGATCGGAACGCGTGGAAGCCCTCTGGCGCTCTGGCAGGCGCGCGAGGTGCGCGCCCGCATCCTGGCCGCCCATGGCTGGCCCGAAGAGGCGGTGGAGCTCGTCGTCATCAAGACGTCCGGCGACATGATCCAGGACCGCGCCTTGGCGCAGGCGGGCGGCAAGGGACTGTTCACCAAGGAGATCGACGCCGCCATGCTGGCCGGCGAAATCCATCTCGCGGTGCATTCCGCCAAGGACCTGCCGACCTTCTTTCCCGAGGGCATCGCCATCGCCGGCTACCTGCCGCGCGAGGACGTGCGCGACGCGCTGATCAGCGCCGGCGCCCGCTCCATCGAGGACCTGCCCCGCAACGCCGTCGTGGGCACCGCCAGCCTGCGGCGCGGCGCGCTGGTGAAGCGCCTGCGGCCCGACGTGACCACGACGCTGCTGCGCGGCAATGTGGAGACGCGCCTGCGCAAGACCCAGGAGGGCGAGATCCACGCGACCCTCCTGGCCATCGCGGGGCTGAAGCGCCTCGGCCTCGCCGACCGGGCCGCGGCCGTGCTGGACCTCGACGCCTTTCCGCCCGCCGTCGGGCAGGGCGCGATCGCGGTGACGGCGCGCGGCGGCGACGCGGCGGCGCTGGAGGCCTTCGCAGCCGTGAGCTGCGCCGAGACGGCCGTCGCCCTCTCCGCCGAGCGCGCCTTCCTGGCCGTGCTGGACGGATCCTGCAAGACGCCCATCGCCGGCCACGCGGTCGTGGAGGGAGGGATGGTGCGCTTTCGCGGCATGCTGCTGCGGGAGGACGGCTCGGAGACCTTCGAGGCCGCCCGCGTGGGGGCCGTCGCCGACGCGGCCGGCCTCGGCGCTGAGGCCGCGCACGACATCGTCGGGCGCGCCCCGGCCGACATCCTCGCCCACGACGCCGGGCCGCGCTGATCCGCCCCGCATTTCCAGGCACACGGCATGCACGTTCTCCTGACGCGCCCCGAACCTGACGCCCGGCGCACCGCCGAGCGGCTGGCCGCCGCCGGGCACCAGGCGACGCTCGCGCCCGTCATCTCCATCACGCCGACCGGGACGCCGCTGGCCGACCTCGACGCCGACGCCCTCGTGGCGACCTCCGCCAACGCCAGGCTGGCCTTCCCGGAGGGGCCGCCCGCGGCGCTGCGCGACCTCCCCGTCTATGTGGTCGGCGACCGGACGGCCGACGCCATGGCGGCGCTCGGCTTCGCCGACCTGCGCGCCGGCGCGGGCGACGCCGCCTCGCTCGCCGCCCTCATCCGCGAGCGCCAGCCTGCGGGCGGGCGGCTGCTCTATGTCGCCGGGACCGACCGCAAGACGACCCTGGAGTCGGCGCTCTGGCGGGCCGGCTTCGACCTCGTCGTCCACGAGGCCTACCGGGCCGAGGCCGTCCAGGACCTGCCGGCCGCCGCCGGCGAGGCCCTGCGCGAGGGGCGCGTCGACGCCGTGCTGCACTTCTCCCGGCGCAGCGCCGAGATCCTGTTCGCCCTGGCGCATCACGACAGGCTGGACGACGCCCTGCGCGGCGTGGATCATCTGTGCCTGTCGGCCGATGTGGCGCGCGCGCCCCGCGCGGCCGGCATGCCCCGGGTCCGGGAGGCGAACGCTCCCACCGAGGCCGGCGTGCTGGCCCTGCTGGCAGGCCGTCCGGCGGACGGAGCCGGAACCCGTGGGCCCCTTCCGGCGTCCTCGCCTGCGGAAGGTGGCGGCTCCGCCGTCGAGGCTGTAAGCATGGACCACAGCGCCGCCGACGAAGCGGCCTTAGCCGAGCGGAGAACCATGACGGGCGATCGGGACACCCCCAGGGCGGATGGGCGCCGGAAAGGCGCGGCGCGGCGGGAGCCGCAGGTCATCGACCTCACCGCCCAGCAGGCCTCCGAAGCGCCGTCCGAGCCCGCGGCGTCCGAACCGGATCTCGTCGAGTCGAAACTCGCCGAGCCGAACCCGGCCGAGCCGCCGCCGCCCGGGCCCACCCCCGCCGAGACAGCCGGGACGGCCGAACCCGGCGCGATTCGCGCCGCCGGCGAGGGCGAGGCCGTGGACCCGCACCCGGCGGACGCCTCCGCGCGAGCTGAGGCCGAAGTCGTCACGCCCAAGCCGGACGAGGCGGAGGCTCCGCCGCGTCCCGTGGGTCCGAGCGTGCCCCCGGTCGGGCCGTCGCGCGCCGAGCCCCCGGCCCGGTCCGGCGCGGGCGGCGTCGGCTTCGTCGTCCCGGCCGCGGCCGGCCTCGTCGGCGGCCTGGCGGGCGCGGGCTTCGTGGCGCTCGCCCTGATGCTGTGGGGCGGCGCCGGCGACATCAACGACCGGCTCACCAATCTGGAGACCGGCGTCGGCGAGAAGGCGACGCGGCGCACCGTCGAAGCGCTCGAAAAGCGCGTGGCCGCCACGGAGGCCGACGCCAAGGCCGCCCGCTCCGATCTCGACGCCGCCCTGAAGCGGCTCCCGCCCGACCCGGCCGCGGCCCTCGCGCAGGTGACCGAGCGGCTGGACAAGGTGGAGACCGGCGTCGGCGCGCTGGAGGCCCGCCCGGCTCCCGCCGCGCCCCCGGCGCCCGCCCCGCCTCCGCCCGTCCCGGCGCTGGGCGCCCGCGAGAGCGCCGTCATGTCGGTCGCCTGGCTGACGCGCGACGCCCTGAACCGCGGCGCGCCCTTCGCGCGCGAGCTCGACGCCTTGAAGACCGCGAAGGTCGACCCGGCCACCCTGGCCCCGCTGGAGCCTTTCGCCCAGAAGGGAGCGCCCACGGTGGCCGCCCTCTCGGCACAGTTCACGCCCTTGGCCGAACGCATCGCCAACCCGCCCGAGCCCCCACCCCAGGGCGGCGTCCTGGAGCGCATGCAGGCGCGCATCGGCGGCCTCTACAAGGTGAGGCCCCTTGGCGAGGCCCAGGGCGACGCCCCCGCCGCCGTCGCGGCCCGCGCCGACCTTGCGCTGAAGCGCGGCGCGCTGGCCGACGCCGTCGCGGAGCTCGACCGGCTCCCCGCCGACGTCAAGCCGACGGTCGCCTCTTTCCTTGACGCCGCCAAGGCCCGCCTCGCCGCGGGCCGTGCGGCTGACGCCCTGGTGACCGCGTCGGTCGATCAGGTTCTCGCGGCCACGCAGTCCGGAGGCGCGGCCCGATGATCCGCACGCTCGTCTTCATCGCCATCCTGATCGCGCTCGCCTTCGGGGGAGCATGGCTGGTAGAACAGCCCGGCCAGGTCGTCGTCACGCTGCCGCGCTACGGCCAGGTCTCCACGACGCTGGTCGGCGCCGCGGCCGCCGTGCTGGGCTTCGTGATCGCGATCCTGGCGCTCTGGACCGTGCTGCGCTTCCTGCTGCGGCTCCCTTCCATCCTGAGCTTCACCGCGAAGGCGCGCAAACGGGCCCGCGGTTTCACGGCCGTCTCGCGCGGGATGATCGCGGTCGGCGCGGGCGATCCGCGCTCGGCCAAGCGCTACGCGGCGGACGCCGCCAAGTTGCTCGGCAAGGAGCCGCTGGCGCTGCTGCTGAAGGCCCAGGCCGCCCAGATGGCGGGCGACCGGACCCAGGCCGAAGGCGCGTTCCGCCAGATGCTGGACGAACCCGAGACGCGCGTGCTGGGCCTGCGCGGCCTCTTCGTCGAGGCCCGCCGGAAGGGCGACTCGGCCGCCGCCAAGGCCTATGCGGCCGAGGCCGCGCGGCTGTCGCCGTCCGTCGCCTGGGCGGGCGAGGCGCTGCTCGAGTTCCAATGCGCCGAGCAGGACTGGTCCGGCGCTATCGCGACCCTGGATCGCGGCGCCCGCGGCCTGGACAAGGCCGCCGTGAAGCGCCAGCGCGCCGTCCTCCTCACGGCCGACGCCCTGGCGCGGGCCGAACGCGAGCCCGAGGCCGCGCTGCTGCGGGCCCAGCAGGCCGTCAAGCTGGCGCCGGGGCTCACGCCGGCCGCCACGCTCGCAGCCCGCCTGCACGCCCGCAGGGGCGAGCTCAGGCGCGCCTCGAAGGTCGTGGAGGCCGCCTGGGCCCAGGCGCCCCACCCCGATCTCGCCGCCGCCTACCTGAATGTCCGGCCGGGCGATTCGGCCCGTGACCGCCTGAACCGCGCCGAGAAGCTTCTGGCGCTGCGCCCGCACGAGGCCGAAGGCCGCATCGCGGTGGCCGAGGCGGCGCTGGGCGCCCGCGACTTTAAGCGCGCGCGCTCCGTCATCGCGCCCCTGCTGGAGGGGCGGCCCAGCACGCGCGTGTGCCTGCTGATGGCCGACCTGGAGGAGGCCGACACCAGCTCGGCGGGCGCCGTCCGGGAGTGGCTGTCTCGCGCCTCGCGGGCGCCCCGCGACCCGGCCTGGATCGCCGACGGCGTCATCGCCGACCGCTGGTCGCCCGTGTCGCCCGTCACCGGACGCCTCGACGCCTTCGTGTGGGGCGCGCCGGTGGAGCAGATCCAGGCCCCCGCCGCCGACGCGGCGCAGGAGACGATCCGCCCGCGGCCCGAGCTCGCCCCGCCCCCCTCTTCGGACGACGTGATCGCCGACGTCGACGAGGCCCCCGCGCCGGTTCTGACCGACGCCACGACGCCAGCCGACGCGTCCGCGACGACCGAGGCCGCCCCGGCCGAAACGGCGACGCCGGCCGACGAGCCTGCCCGCCGGGAGACCGCCTCGACGCCGCCCGGGCCCGAAAGCGCCGTGGCGTCCGAACCGACCGTCGACGCCAAGACGTCTGTGCAGCCCTGGCCCGCGCCGTCCACGCCCTCCGCCGACCCCACCGCCGCGCCGGCGACGGCGTCCGACGCCCTCCCCGCCACGCCGCCCGAAACGCGGCCCGAGCGCCGCCGTTTCGCCCCCATGAGCTTCGCCGAGCGAATCGGCCGCAACGGCGGCGGAGCGGAACCGGCTTCGCCGCCCGCCGAAACCAGGCCCGAGCCCGCCGTCCCGGACCGGACCGGGCCCGCGCCGGACGCGCCCGCCGTCGGCGCGACGCCCGCGGGCGAGCCGACTGCGCTGGCCGGGCCCCTGCCGCCCGCGCCTCAGCCGGCCCCGCCCGCCGAGCACGCCCCGTCACACGCTTCGGCCAGCCTCATGGCGGCCGCCCCCGCCATCGAGGCCCGTCCCCGCCGCGGCTCGCGGCCGTCCGAAGTCGTCTTCCCGCTCGCGTCGGCTCCGGACGACCCCGGCCCGGACCTGGGCGACGCGGCCGCGCGCAGCCGCGGCGGCTTCCTGCAATAAGGCGACCGGATCGGCCGGCGCCGCTTGCCAAGCCGCCCCGATCCGTCTATGACCTCGCCCGTCGCCGCAATAGCTCAGCTGGTAGAGCACCTCATTCGTAATGAGGGGGTCGGGGGTTCGAATCCCTCTTGCGGCACCACTTCCCCTCCCAAGACTGTCCAAAATCGTCCGAAAGAGCCTTACTTCAGGCGCTTGGCCCTCATCATGCGTCCAACGCCGTCTAGAGCGGAGCCTTCGCGTCCAACGATCCTGTTGGTGAATTCGTTGGCGCCACCCGCCTGTCGGCGGGGCGACCGATCTATAGCGCGTTCGGGCCCCTGTAGCGGGCGAACACCTGAGGGCTCTCGCCGCCGAATAGGATCACGTCATAGGCGTCCGCCGCTGCGCCCGCGACCTCCATCCCGGGCGAGCCGACCGGCATTCCCGCAACAGCTAGGCCCTTTCCGGCCGGGCGCTCGGCGAGGAGACGCTTGACCGCCTCCGGCGGGACATGGCCTTCGAGCACGTAGCTCTCGACCTGCCCGGTGTGGCAGGAGGCCAGATCGTCGGGCACGCCGAGGCGCTGCTTTACGGTCTGCAAGTCGCGCGACTCCGTCACGTCGACCTGAAACCCGGCACGGCGCATATGAGAAACCCAGCCCCCACAGCACGAACAGGCGGGGTCCTTCATGCCCGAAACCCTGGGCAAGGCTTCAGCTCGCGTCGGTGTGGCGGCGAGCGCCAACGGTGCGGCCAACATCAGTAACGTGGTCCGGCGGTCGGGATGCTTCGTCCTATTCATTTCACGTCCCTTACATTTGGCGAGGCGCACCCTAGCGTCGACGATTCCAACAGGAGCGTCCATGCGGCGTCAGGACCAAAGCACGGCAGGCGCCATCGCGTTCGCCGCGCTGTCGCCCAGAGGAGGTCCTGGCAGGAGATCAAGCGGACGACCCCTTGGCCGCAGACTGACCGGTCTCGCGCAGCACTGAGGCGGCGCTGAGCAAGGACGAATCGCGGCCATTCAGCCGCCGCTGCTGCGCCGGGCGGCGACCTGAGCCGCCCGGCTCCTGCAGCATCAACGCCGAACTAGCCGGTTGTAAGCCGGCACGAACAGCAGCGTCGCCAGCCACGCACCGGCGATACTGCCCAGCACGCCCTCGACAAGGGTGCGGACCCCGCAGGCTGTCCTGCTACTCCTTGCGCCGCGGCCCGGAGAGGCCATGGGGAGACATGAGCACCTCCTACTTGGTCGTCGCCGACCAGGCCCTCAGCGCCTGGAGGTCGTCCTGGTGGGAGGAGGCGAGCTGCTGGGCCCGGCGCCGGGTCTCAGGGTCGTCCGAGAAGGCCGCGGCCGCCTTGGCCGCGTCCGTCAGCGCCTCCTCCAAGGCGACAGCCAGGCGGGCGAACTCGGCGTCGTTTCGGGCCGGGCTCGCCTGCAGGGAGGCCACCGCGCGCTGGGCGATGGCGCGGTAGATGATGCCCGAAAGGCTCTGGTCGGAGGCGGCGGCCCGCGCTCCGCCCGGACCCATGCCGCCCATGCCGGAGCCCATCCCCATGCCAGCCGGCATCCCCGTGCCGGCTGCCGCCGAGCCTCCGGCCATGCCCTGCATCATCCCCTTCATCATGGACTGCATCATGTCGGACATCATCGGGCAGCCCATCGCACTCGATGCGCCGGCGCTGCCGTCCCCCCGCACGGACGGCGCCGGCGATGCGGGCTGCGACGCGGCGCGGTCAGCTGAAGGCGCGGCGGCCGCCTCGCCGGCCGGGTGGTGCGCGGAATGGTCCTGGGCGTCGCCCGTCTGGGCGTAAGCGGGCGCCGAGAGCGCGCCGATGGTGAGAAGAATCGCTGCGATGCGCATGGTCCAAGTCCTCGTCAACGGGAAAGAGCAGCCGCGCAGGCGCGGACGGTTCAGGCTCATCCGTGACCGGATCTTGGGGGACGCTCCCCGGGCGAAGACTGGACGCCCCGCAGCGGCTGTGGGCTGGTCAACGGACGCGAGAGGCGGGCCATCAGGACGGCTGGGCCGGAAGCTGTCGCGCCGACGAGCGCGCAGCAGCATGGGCCAGCCACGCAGCATGGACAGGGCGCGATGGCGACGGAAGGCGCCAAGGCTGGATCCGCGAGGACTTCAGCATGGTGCAGCCGTATCGAGGGATCGGCGTGGATTGATCCATGGGCGGCCGCAGGGCCGGCATACGCCAGCACAAGGACGAGCAGACCCAGCGCCGCAACGAAGCGGGCCAGTGGACCGGTGGAAGGAAGCCGGGCGCTCATCTCGCCAATCTAGGCCCAGAGCACCCGACTGCATTGCGCTTAGTCAACTGCAGCGATGGCGGCGGGGATCTCGATGACCTGCCTCGCGCGCCTGAAACCAGACGCCCGGTCCGGACGCCCGACGTCCGCCGTGATCTCCGGGAGCCGAAGCGTCCCGGACTGGTCGCGCGTCTAGGTCTGCTTCCGCGTCAGCGCGCGGGTCATCGGCTTAGATATTTCGCCAGCGCAGCGATCCCCAGCACAATCAAAATGAGCAGAAGAAGCCAGAAAAGACCCATCCCGGTCATCCAACTGCTCATGGACCAATCTCCCATCATCATGGCGTCCTCCTGGACGAGGTGGAGACACGTTTCGCGCCGATCAGGCCGGTCGCCAATTCGGCCCTAGGGCCAAGAGCTTCCCTGCCGAGCGAAGCGCCCGCGAGCCCGCCCGAGATGGCGGAACGTCAGAGCCGCACCGTCCGGAGCCTGATCGCGTTGCCGATCACGCTCACCGACGAGAGCGCCATCGCGGCCGCGGCGATGATCGGCGACAGCAGCAGCCCGAAGGCCGGGTAGAGCGCGCCCGCCGCGACCGGGACGCCAAGCGCGTTGTAGACGAAGGCGAAGAACAGGTTCTGGCGGATGTTGCTCATCACCGCCTCGGAGAGCCGCCTCGCCCGCACGATGCCGGTCAGGTCGCCCTTGAGCAGCGTCACCCCGGCGCTCTCGATGGCCACGTCAGTGCCCGTGCCCATCGCGATGCCGACCTCGGCCGCCGCCAGCGCCGGGGCGTCGTTGACGCCGTCGCCGGCCATGGCGACGACCCGGCCCTCGCGCTTGAGCCTCTCGACCACGGCGCTCTTCTGCTCGGGCAGGACCTCGGCCTCGACATCCGGAATGCCGAGCCGGCGCGCCACGGCCTCGGCCGTGGTGCGGTTGTCGCCGGTGAGCATCACGACGCGCACGCCCTCCGCGCGCAGGGCCTTCAGGGCGTCCGGCGTGGTCGCCTTGACGGGGTCGGCGATGGCCAGAATGCCCGCCGCCTTGCCGTCGACGCCGACGAAAATGGCGGTCGCCCCGTCTTTTCGGAGTTCGTCCGCCCTCGCCGCCAGGGCCGAGACGTCGACGCCCTTCTCGGCCAGGAAGCGCGCGTCGCCGAGCGCCACGGCGCGGCCGTCCACCGTGCCCAGCGCCCCCTTGCCGGTCGGGGAATCGAAGTCGGCGAGCTGGCCGGGGGCGATGCCCCTAGCGGCGGCCGCGGCCACGATGGCCACCGCCAGCGGATGCTCGCTCGCCCGCTCCACGGTGGCGGCGAGACGCAGGAGGTCTGTTTCGGAGAAGCCCTCGGCCGGGATGACGGCCGTGACGGCCGGCTTGCCCTCGGTCAGGGTGCCGGTCTTGTCGATGACGAGCGTGTCGATCTTCTCCATGCGCTCCAGCGCCTCGGCGTTCTTGATCAGCACCCCGGCCTGGGCGCCGCGTCCGACGCCGACCATGATGGACATCGGCGTGGCCAGGCCCAGCGCGCAGGGGCAGGCGATGATCATCACCGACACGGCGGCGACGAGTCCGAAGGCGAAGCGCGGCTCGGGCCCCCAGATCGCCCAGGCGGCGAAGGCCAGCACGGCGACGGCGATCACCGCCGGGACAAACCAGCCGGAGACCTGGTCGGCGAGCCGCTGGATCGGCGCGCGGCTGCGCTGGGCCTCGGCCACGAGCTGCACGATCTGCGACAGCATGGTGTCGCGCCCGACCTTGCGGGCCTCGATCACCAGCCCGCCGGACTGATTCATGGTTCCGCCGATCACGGCGTCGCCCACGGCCTTGGTGACGGGCATGGACTCGCCTGTGACCATCGATTCATCCACGGCGCTGCGGCCCTCCACCACGGCCCCATCCACCGGGACCTTTTCGCCCGGCCGCACCCTCAGGCGCGCCCCGACCTCGACGGCGTCGAGCTGGACCTCCTGCTCGCTCCCGTCCGGCCGGATCAGGCGCGCCGTCTTGGGCGCGAGGTCGAGCAGGGCCCGGATGGCGCCGCCGGTGCTTTCGCGGGCCCGCAGCTCCAGCACCTGCCCGAGCAGCACCAGCGCCGTGATCACGGCTGCGGCCTCGAAGTACACCGCGACCGAGCCGTCGTGGCCACGGAACGCCGGCGGGAAAACGCCGGGCGCCAGCACGGCGACCATGCTGTAGGCCCACGCCACGCCGATTCCCATGGCGATCAGCGTGAACATGTTCAGGCTTCGGTTGACCAGGGACGCCCAGGCCCGCACGAAGAAGGGCCAGCCGGCCCACAGCACGACCGGCGTGGCGAGCGCCATCTGGATCCAGTTCGAGACGCCGCGCGGCGCATAATGGTCGAGGCCCGTGAGGTGGCCGCCCATCTCCAGCGCCAGCACCGGCAGGCTCAGGGCGAGGCCCACCCAGAAGCGGCGCCTCATGTCCGCGAGTTCGGCGTTCTCGTGCTCGCCGGCGGCGGCGACGACCGGCTCAAGCGCCATGCCGCAGATCGGGCACGCGCCTGGCCCGACCTGGCGGATCTGCGGGTGCATCGGGCAGGTGTAGACCGTCCCCTCCGGCGCGGACGCCGCCGCCTTGGCGGTCGGCGCAACGTATGTCCCGGGGTCGGCCTTGAACTTGGATTGGCAGCCGGCCGAGCAGAAATAGTACGGCTTGCCCGCATGCTCGGCCCGGAACTTCGTCGCGTGTGGGTCGACCAACATCCCGCACACCGGGTCCTTGACCAGCCCCTCGGAAGCGGAGCCTTCGCCGTGCCCGTGGTGGTCATGACCCCGGCCAGCGGCATGGTCGTGGGTGTGAGAGGTGTGGTGCTGGCTCATCGTGTCCTCACGCTGATAGGGCGGCGTCGGCGCGCGGTGTGGGGCTTCCCACGATAGGAAGGTCAACAGGGCCCGAGGTATCGCCGTAGGCGGCGTCGAAGAGCCGCTCGGCCCAGGCTTCCGGAAGCGGCGGCCGCCCTCGATGATCGCGCCCACACCGAAGAGCCAGGCGTGCTCGGCCGCCCGGAACGGATTGTTCTCGGGCATGTGCTCACGGGGCGGCGGCGCTTCGGCCCACCGGCGCACGGGCAGATCCCGGGCGCCGGGCGCAGGCTCACTTCCGACCGTGAGGACGAGCGGTTCAGGCGGGGCGGCTCTGCCTTTCGATGCGAGCTCCACTGCCATCCCGACCTCCAGCAGGCCGGAGCCTGCACCGGATCCGCGTCGGCGCGCCTTGCGCTGGCGCAGTCCGGGACCGTCTCACTTCCCCTTCTGGATTTTCACGACCGAGATCTGACCGTTCACCCGGTCCGCCTGGAAGCGCACCTTGTCTCCCGCCTTCACGCCCTTGAGCACGGACGGATCAGGCGTGCGAAACACCATCGTCATCGGATCCATCCCGAGGTTCGGGATCGCCTGGTGGTCGATGGTGATCTTGCCCGCCGAGGCGTCGACCTTCTCGACCCTGCCCGAGACGGTCGGCAGGTCGGTCCCGGGCGGGAGCGATGGTGACGCCGCCTGGGTCGGGGCGGCCTGGGACGGCGCGGCGAGGGCCGGGGCGGGGGCGGCCTGCGCGACTGCGGGCAGGTTCGTCGGCTTGTTGCGGACCTGCCAGTCCTTGACCTCGGCGATCTCGCGCTGCTGTTCGTCCACGATCTTCTGGGCGATCTCGCGCAAGCGAGTGTCCCCGCCATATTCCAGCTGCGTGCGGGCGAGGAACACGAGGTCCTCATGGTGGGCGAGCAGCAGCGCGGCGAAATCGCGGTCAGGGTCGCCGGCGAGCCGCGTGTCGCGGACCCTGGTGGCCATCACGTCACGCACACGCTCGAAGGCCGCGGCCGCCCCGCGGGCCGCCTGGGCGAGCGCCGGGTTGGCGTCCGGCAGCATCGCCGAGGCCATCGCACCGGCAAACGCCGCGGCGACGATCATTCGTCTCATGGGCTGCTCTCCAATGGTCGCCGCCCCGCCGGAGCGGGGCGGCCGGGCGTGTCACTTGGTCTTCTTGATGGAGGTGACGGTGATCTGGCCGTTCACGCGGTCGGCGGTGAACTGCACCTTGTCGCCGGCCTTCACGGCCTTGAGCATGGCCGGATCCTGAGCCTTGAACACCATGGTCATGGGTTCGTTCATGTTGAGGTTGGGAATCGGCTGATGCTCGATGGTGATCTTGCCTGCGGACGCGTCGACCTTCTCGACCTTGCCAGAGACGGTCGGCGTCGACTGGGCCAGGGCGGCCGAGGACGCGAGGGCGGCGGTGAGCGCCGCGGCGAGCGAGAGTTTGCGCATTCGAAATCTCCTTTGGCGTGTCACTTGACGACCACGAGGCCGTGCATTCCGGACTCGTAGTGACCGGGGATCAGGCAGGCGTACTCGAAGGTCCCCGCCTTGGTGAAACGCCAGACGATCTCGTTGGAGGCGTCAGGCGAGAGCCGCTTTCCGTTCGGGTCGTCGTGCTCCATGTCCGGGTTCTTCTCCATCGCGATCTTGTGCCTGGCGTTGTGCTCCATGCTGTCCAGCATGAACTCGTGGTCCGCCTTGCCATGGTTCTTGAGGACGAAGCGCACCTGCTCGCCCCGCTTCACCTCGATCCGGTCAGGCACGAACTTCATGGTGGCGTCCGCATGCTCGTGCATGCCGACCTCCACGGTCTTCGCCACGGTCTTCTTCGGGTCGCCCGGTTCGCCGGCCTCGAACTTCTTGTGCGTGTGACCCGGCGCGCCGGGCCCGGAGAACGCCAGCCCGGCGGACACGGCCAAGGCGGCGGCGGTGGTGATCAAACGAAGGATCATGCAGTTCTCCTCGGGGTAGATCAGTGGTTTCCGTGCCCGGCGCTCGCGGCCTTGGCGGGCCGGGTGCGCGGGTCGACGGCGTGGAACTCCGCGGCCGGGACGCCGCTGTCGGCCGCAGGCGCGCGCGGGGCCTCGGCGAGCTTCTCGCCCTTCCATTCGAAGGCGACGGTTCCCTCCGGGTGCTTGTACCAGCCGGGGTCGCGGTAATCGTCGGCGGCCAGCCCGGGGCGCACCTTGACGACGGAGAACATGCCGCCCATCTCCACCGGCCCGAACTGGGCGAAGCCTGTCATCATGGGCAGCGTGTTGTCGGGAAGCGGCATCTCCATGGAGCTCATCTCGCCCATGCCGGAGCCGCCCATCGGCATGTAGCCGGGCGCGATCTTCTTCAGCGCCGGGGCGGTCTTCTTCATGTTGACCCCGATATAGGTCTTCACGCTGTGGCCCATGGCGTTCATCGTGTGATGCGACTTGTGGCAGTGGATCGCCCAGTCGCCCGGCCGGTCTGCGACGAACTCGAAGGCGCGCATCTGGCCCACCGCGCAGTCGATCGACACCTCCGGCCAGGCCGCCGCCTCCGGCACCCAGCCCCCGTCCGTGCAGGTGACCTTGAAGTCGTGTCCATGCATGTGGATCGGGTGGTTGGTCATGGTGAGATTGCCGAAGCGCACCCGCACGCGATCGCCCTGGCGCACGACCAGCGGATCGAGCCCGGGGAAGACCCGGGAGTTCCAGCACCACAGGTTGAAGTCCGTCATGGTGTTCACCTTCGGCACGTAGCTGCCGGCCTCGATGTCGAAGGCGTTCAGAAGGAACACGAAGTCGCGGTCGACGCGGCGGAACGCCGGGTCGCGGGGATGGACCACGAAGAAGCCCATCATGCCCATCGCCATCTGGACCATCTCGTCCGAGTGCGGGTGGTACATGAAGGTTCCGGACTTCTGCAGGATGAACTCGTAGACGAAGGTCTTGCCCGGCGGGATATGGGGCTGGGTCAACCCGCCGACGCCGTCCATGCCGTTGGGCAGCAGCTGTCCGTGCCAGTGCACGGCCGTGTTCTCCGGCAGCTTGTTGGTCACGAAGATGCGGACCTTGTCCCCCTCGACCGCCTCGATGGTCGGGCCGGGCGACTGGCCGTTGTAGCCCCACAGATGCGCCTTCATGCCCGGCGCGAGTTCGCGCACGACGGGCTCGGCGACGAGGTGGAACTCCTTCCAGTCGCCGTTCAGGCGCCAGGGCAGCGTCCAGCCGTTCAGGGTGACGACGGGCTGGTAGTCGGGACCGCTCGCTGGCGCAAGCGGCGGCTGGGTCGTGGCCTCGCCCATGGTGGGCGCCTCTGGAAGGCCGGCCGCCTGCGTGCGGCCGCTGACGGCCGTCGCCCCGACGAGGGCCAGGCCGCCCCCGGCGCCGAGCAGGCCTCTGCGCGAAAGGTTCATGTCGGTCTCCTCGTGTTCAATGGCCGCCCGCGGCGGGAGCCGCCGACGCCGTCTCGGCCGCGCCGCCCGCGTCGGCGCCGCTCACCCCGCCGCCCACGAGGGCGGCCTTGAGGTCGGTCGCCGCGATCCAGAAGTCACGGCGCGCGTTGATGGCGTCGACGTTGCTGAGGATGCGTGCGCGGGCGTCGGTGATCAGGGTGGTCACATCGACCAGCATGCCGCTGTACTGGAGCAGCGACTGGTCCTGGATGGTCTTCTGTAGCGGCAGCACTCGCCCCTGGTACTGCCGCGCCAGGTCGTAGTGGCCGCGGTAGCGCAGATACGCCTCGCGCGCCTCCGACCGCGCGTTCACCGCCCGTTCGGCGAGCCGATTGGCCGCCGCCATGTAGGTCTGCTCGGCGCTGCGGACGCCTGTCGCGCCGAAGTCGAAGATGGGAATCTGGAACTCGACCTCCAGGCCCCGCTTGGTGGCCTTGTCGCGTTCGAGCTGCGGGCCATCCGGGCCTTCGACCACGGTCTTGCTCCGGTCGTAGGTGGACCGCCCCACGAGTTCGATGTCCGACACGAAGCGGGTGGCGTTGGCGAGTCGGTACTGGCCCGCCGTCGCGTCGAGGTCGTGGCGCAGCGCCTGCAGGTCGACCCGCTTCTCCAGGGCGCGCTTTTCGATGTCGCGAGCCGATGCGACCGAGGGCGGGAGCGACGGCAGGGCGGACGGAAGCCTGAAGTCGATGTCCGGACCCCATACTCCGAGCTGGCGGATCAGCCGCTCGCGCTCGACCTGCTGGTCGATGCGGGCCCGGGCGAGCTGGGCGCCGAGCTCCTGGTAGAAGGCGTGCTCGCGGGCCTGCTCCAGCTTGTTGAGGGCGCCGGTCTCGCCGAGCTGCGTGGCGAGCTCGGAGGCGGCGGCCGCCGTCCCCAGCGCCTGCTGCATGAAGGCGACGCGTTGGTTGGCGGCGACGGTGCGGTAGTACTGGCGGCGCGTCTCTGCGGCGAGGCGAAGCACGGCCTCGGCGGTTCGGAATTGAGCCGCCCGGAAGCGCTGCTCCGCCACCGCTGCGCGCGCCGGCAGCGTGAGGAGGTCGAAGAGGCCGACCAGCACCTGGCGCTCGACCTCCAGCTCCAGCCCGCCGCCGATCCGCGACAGCGAGACCCGGGGGCTCGGCGGCAGGGTGGCCTTCACATAGGCCGCCTCGGAGACGCCGAGCTCGTTGAAGGACGCCTGCAGGCCGCGGTTCTTCAGGAGCGCCACCTGGACGGCGCTGTCCGGCGTGAGCGGCCGGCGCAGCAGCTCCGCGGCGCGGCGCTGGGCCTCGCCGGCGGAGGCGTCGTCGGCGACCTTGACGACATCCTTGCCGAGCTCCGCCCGGGTCAGTCCGGCGACCGGCGAGAGACCGCCGTCGGGCGAAAGGCCGACGCAGCCGGAAAGCATTCCGGAGAGGAGGGCAAGCGATGCGAGTTGGGGACCACGCGCCATATCAACGTCCCCGCCGGGCGTCGTCGCTGGCGTCGCCGCGCTCCGGCGCGCCCGGGGCGACGCCCCGGTTCATCTCGCGCCAATCCTTGGGCTCGACGACCGCATAGCCGCGGACGCCGGCCGTCACGGACGCGTAACGGAGATGGCGCAGACCGAGAGAAGGGTCGGCCGCGCCTGTCAGGCGGGACGTCTCGGGAACGCAGCCCGCCAAGGGCGCAAGCAGTCCCAAGACGACGGGAGTGATCGTTTTCATTGTGAGTTCCGTCGCGGCCGACATCGCCGCGCGGCCCAATGGCCGTTGCTGCGCGATGTGACCGGCTGATCAAGGACAGGACGCCGCGGTCGAGCAGGCGCGCCGGTTCAGGCGGGCGATCATGCGCCCGCCGCCTGAATCAAGCCGTTCGCGGAGGGCGGTCGAGGCCGCCTCGGGCCGACGCTTCGACCTGTTCGTCCCTGGGCAGGAGCCGGACCGTGGACGAGGCCGACGGCGAAGCGAGGGACAGAACCGGGCTGACCTGGAAGGCGTGGCATAGGCCCATTCCGCAGCAGCCCTGGGCGCCGTCATGGCGGTCGCCGTGAGCTTCGCCGCACGCCGTCAGGACAGCGTCGCAGGCCGCCCCGCGCCCGGCCAAGGCGCGGCCAATCTGGTGGGCATGCGCGTGGCCCGCCTTGGCCTCGTGGCCCTCGACGGCGATCGCCGCGGGGGCCGAACGATGCCCCTCATGCGCCATCGCCCGCGGCATGGCGAAAGGCGCCAACGCCATGACGAAAGCGAGCAGGATGGCGATGATCTCGGCCTTGAGGCGCAAAACGGCGCTCCTGTGAGTGCGAACGTCTCTCACATTCGAAAGCACTGGGCAAGGCGGACAGTGAGGTCGTCGAGCTCCGGGCGGGCCCGAACTCGGCCTCCCCGCAGGCGGGCGCCCGCGGTTCCGATGCTCGATTTCGGCGCTGTCCTCAAGTCCGCGCCGACTGTCCGGTTCCGCCGCGCAGGACGATGTAGATCGCCGGAATGACCAGGACGGTCAGCAGCGTGGACGAGGCGAGGCCGAAGAGCAGCGAGATCGCCAGCCCCTGGAAGATCGGGTCCGCCAGGATCACGGCCGCGCCGATCATGGCGGCGAGCGCCGTGAGCAGGATCGGCTTGAAGCGGATGGCTCCGGCCTCCAGCACGATCTCGCGCAGGCTGCGGCCCTCCCGTTCGGCGTGGCGGATGAAGTCCACGAGCAGGATGGAGTTGCGCACGATGATGCCGGCCAGCGCGATGAAGCCGATCATCGAGGTGGCCGTGAAGGGCGCGTGGAACAGCCAGTGCCCCAGCATGACGCCAATGAACGTGAGCGGGATCGGCGTGAGGATGACGAGCGGCAGCTTGAATGATCCGAACTGCGCGACGACGAGAATGTAGATGCCCACCAGTGCGATCATGAAAGCCCCGCCCATGTCGCGGAAGGTGACCCAGGTCACCTCCCACTCGCCGTCCCACAGCAGGACGGGCGTGCCTTCGTCGAGCGGTTGGCCATGTAGCGCGACCTCGGGCTTCGGCAGGGTCCCCCAGTCGGTCTTCGCCAGAGCGTCGTTGACGGCCAGCATGCCGTAGATCGGCGCCTCATAGGCCCCGGCGAGCTCCGCCGTCACCATCTCGGCCGCGCGGCCGTTGTGGCGGAAAACCGGAAAGGAGGAGGGCTCCTGCCCGACGCTCACGACGTCTCCGAGCTCCACCACCGTGCGATTGCCCGGCAGGGCGTTAGCCGGAACGGGCGTGGTGAGGGCGCGCTCGCCCCACACCCGGGCGGCCTTGGACAGCTCCAGGCGGATTGGGATGGGCTGGCGACCGCCTCCGCGGTGGGAATAGCCGACTGTGGCGCCGCTCTCGAGCGTGCGCAGCGTGTCGTAGACGTCGCGCTGCTCCACCCCATGAAACTCGAGATTGTCCTGGTCCAGCCTCACCCGCAGGCGCGGCGCGGGCGCGCCGAAGCTGTCGTCCACGTCGACGATGAAGGGCACGGAGGAAAACGCCTGCCGCACTTTCGCGGCGACGGCGCGCCGGGTCTCCGGGTCCGGCCCGTAGATCTCGGCCAGGAGCGTGGCGAGGACGGGCGGACCGGGCGGCGGCTCCACGACCTTGATCGCGGTTCCGGCCGGGACGGGCAGATCGGCGAGGCGGCGGCGCAAGTCGAGCGCGATTTCGTGGCTGGCGCGCATGCGGGCGTCCTTGGGCGTCAGGTTCACTTGGACGTCGCCCATCTCCGGCGACGTGCGCAGCGCGTAGTGGCGGACCAGGCCGTTGAAGTTGAACGGCGCGGCTGTTCCCGCATAGGTCTGGAACGAGACTGCCTCGGGGACCGCGCCCAGGCGGCTGGCGATCTCCTGCAGCGTGCGGTTGGTGTCCTCCACCGAGGCGCCTTTGGGCAGGTCCACCACGACCTGCAGCTCCGCCTTGTTGTCGAAGGGGAGCAGCTTGACGGTGACGCCCTTGACGGCGAAGAGGGCCAGCGAACCGACCGTAGCCGCGCCCACGACAGCCAGGAAAAGCCAGGCCCGGGCTTTCGAGGCGAGGATCGGCTTGGCGACCGCGAGATAGACAAGGCCGAGCCGCCCAACTTCGCCATGGGCGCGGCTTTGACCATGGGCTGCGGCGGCGCTGTTCCCGGTCCCGCCGGAGGCCAGCGCCCGCGAGGCGATCTTGACCATCAGCCAGGGCGTCAGGATCACGGCGACGAAGAACGAGAAGATCATCGCCGCCGAGGCGTTGGCCGGGATGGGGCTCATATAGGGGCCCATCATCCCGGACACGAAGAGCATCGGCAGCAGCGCCGCCACGACCGTGAGCGTCGCCACGATGGTGGGATTGCCGACCTCGGCCACGGCGTCGATAGCCGCCTGCGCCGGCGGGCGCCCGTCCCGCATCGCCCAGTGCCGGGCGATGTTCTCGATGACCACGATGGCGTCGTCGACGAGGATGCCGATGGAGAAGATCAGCGCAAAAAGGCTGACGCGGTTCAGGGTGTAACCCATCAGCCGGGCGGCGAAGAGGGTCAGCAGAATGGTGGTCGGAATGACCACCGCCACGACCAGCGCCTCGCGCCACCCAATGGCGACGGCCGCCAGCAGCACGATCGAGATCGTCGCGAGGCCGAGATGGAACAGGAGCTCGTTCGCCTTCTCGTTGGCCGTCTCGCCGTAGTTGCGGGTCACCGCGACCTCGATGTCGGGCGGGAGCAGCGAGCCCTTGAGCCGGGCGACGCTCTCCACGATCCGCTCGGAAATCACGACCGCGTTGGCGCCGGCCCGCTTGGCCAGCGCGATCGAGACGGCCGGCGTCCTGGCGAAGCCGCCCTCGGCCGTGGCGTCGCGCACCATGCTCGACACGCGCGTCTCGGCGGGGGACGTTTCCAGGGTCACGCGGGCGACGTCGCGGACATAGACAGGGCGTCCGTCGCGGGTGGTGACGAGAAGGTTGCCGATCTCGTCCGCGCCCTGGAGGGTCTGGCCGGCCACGAGGGCGAGCTGGCGGCCCGCCTCGCGCACCTGACCGGCCTCGAATGAGCGATTGGCGCCCTCGATCTTGGCGGCGAGCTGCTGCAGCGTGACGCCCTGGCGCGCGAGCGCCTCCGGGTCCGGCTCGATCCTGATCTCCTCGGGCTGCTCGCCCACGATGTAGGAAAGCCCGACATCATCCAGCTTTGAGAGCGCCACGCGCAGCTCGCGGGCCACGCGGGTGAGGCCGTTGGCGTCCCAGCGGGCCGCAGCCTCCGGCTTCGGCGTGAGCGTCAGGACCACGATGGCGACGTCGTCGATGCCGCGCCCCACGATCAGCGGCTCGGGAACGCCCACCGGGATCCTGTCCATGTTGGCGCGGATCTTCTCGTGGACGCGCAGGATCGCGGCGTCGGAGCTGGTCCCCACCAGGAAGCGCGCCGTCACCATCACGGCGTCGTCCTTCGTTTGCGAATAGACGTGCTCGACCCCGTTGATGGCCTTGACGATGGTCTCGAGCGGCTCGGTGACGAGCTTCACCGCATCCTCGGCCTTGAGGCCGTCGGCGCGCACCATGATGTCGACCATGGGCACGGAGATCTGCGGCTCTTCCTCGCGCGGCAGCGTGGCCAGCGCGACGAGGCCGAGAGCGAAGGAGGCGAGCAGGAACAGGGGCGTGAGCGGCGAGCGGATGAAGAAGCGCGTCAGCGAGCCCGCCAGGCCGAGCCGATGGGGATTGGGGACTGACCCGCTCATGGCGTCACCACGCGGTCGCCGGCGCGCAGGCCGGAGAGCACCTCGACGCGGCCGTCCCGCGCCGGGCCAACGACCACGGGAACGTCCAACGCACCGCCTTCGCCGGCGACGCGGACATAGTCGACTCCGCTTCGGGTGGCGACCGCCGCGGCGGGAACCAGCAGGGCCTGCCGTTCCGCCACGGTGATCCAAACGGGAACGCGCTCGCCCACGAAGAAATCCCCGAGGCCGTCGGCCTCGGCATCTGCGATGACGCGGCCGCCCTCGAGCTCGGGATAGACCTTAACGATGCGGCCTTGCCGCCCGGCGCCGGCCTGCGCGTTCGCCCCCTGGCCACGACCGCCGATGCTGACGGGATCGCCAACTTTCACATGGGCCGCATGGCGCTCCGGCAAGGCGAGCCGCAGGTAATAGCCGCCCGAGGCGATGCGGGCCACGGGTTCGCCGGGCATGATCACGGAGCCGGGCACGGCCGGCGTGGTCAGCACGCGGCCATCCTTCGGCGCGAGGACTTGACCCTCGGTCGTCTGCTGCACGATGACGGCGCGCTCGGCCTTCGACGCCTCCAGCTGGTTGGTGAAGACGTTCACAGCCGTGCGCAGCTGGTCGAGGCGGCTCTGGGTCTCGGCGCCACGGCTGATCAGCGCCTGCGAGCGCTCGACATCCACCTTGGCGTTGTCGAGCTGCGCCTGCAGGGCCTTGATCCGTGCGTCGGTGGCCTGGAGCTGCAAAGCGAGCTTTTCGTCGCCGACGACACCGATCACGTCGCCTGCCTTTACGGCGCTGCCCTCCTCGACGCTGCGGGAGATCAACGTGCCGCCGATCCGGGCGCGGGCCGGCACGGTGTCGCGGCTCTGGACCTGGCCGAACACCGCCTTGGCGTCCTGCACGGTCGTGGGTTGGACGACGACTTCGCCGGCCGTGGCGGAGTGAACGAGAACGAGCAGCATCGCTGCGGCAGCAAGGGCTTTCCGCATGAGATCTTTCCCATCGATTCAGTGAGCGCCTTTCGGTGGAAAAGCGGCTGGACGGGGCGAGCCCGTCATTTGACATATATTCGAATATACGCAAATATTCAACCCATGAAGATGGACATCGAAGCCCTTTCCGCCGCCGCCGACGAGGCCAGCGAATTCCTGAAGTCGCTCGCGAGCCCCGTGCGCCTGCGAATCCTGTGCAGCATCTTGAGCAGCGAGTCCTCAGTCGGAGAGCTGGCCGAGCAGCTCGGCGTGCGCCACAGCGTCGTGTCCCAGCACCTCGCCTTGTTGCGCAAGGACGGCTTGGTCAGGACCCGCCGGGACGGCCAGACGATCTGGTACGCGCTGGCCGACGACCGGGTGGTGCGCGTGATGGACGTGCTCCAGCAGACCTTCTGCCCGGCGCCGGCCGCAAGAGACCCGGCCCGCGGAGCGCAGGCCAAGGCCTAAGTGGACAGGCCTGGTCCGGGCTCAGCGGAACGCCTCGCCCACGCGGCAGCCCAGCCCCTTGAACAGGAGCGCAGCTGGGCAAAAGCCCGTGAAAGCCGATTGGATCATGTTCACGCCAATGAAGGTGGTGAACAACAGGAACCAGGGCGACACGAAATAGACGAGCGCCGCCGAGAGCAGCACCATGCATCCGGCGAACACGAGGACAGCGCGATCAATGGACATGCGGGTTCCCCTGAGTGGAACGCGAGGCGGCCGTCAGGCCACCTCCTCGTGAATTACCCTGAGCCTGCTGATGCCGAGCATGTCGAGGGCGAGCGTCTCATAGACGATTCCGCTCTTGCCCTGCCTGATCTTTCGCAGGAAGCCGAACTTGGCGGTTCTCAGCTTACGAGTCGTCCCAGGTCTCGCAGTTGAGGGCATTCAGCGGGATTTTGAGATAGGAGGTCCCGTTGTCCTCAGGCTCCGGAAATCGCCCGCCGCGCATGTTCACCTGCAGGGCATGCAGGATCAGCTTGGGCATCGGCAAGCTGCGGTCGCGCTCCTCCCGCAGCGCCACGAACTCGGCTTCCGTCTTCGCCTTGGTCAGGTGGATGTTGGACGCCTTTTGTTCGGCCACGGTGCTCTCCCATCGCGGCGCCCGTCCGCCCGGCATGTAGTCGTGCCCGGTGAACACACGGGCGTCGTCGGGGAGCGCGAGGATGCGCTGGATGCTGGCCCACAAGGCTTTGGCGGAGCCGCCGGGGAAATCCGCCCGCGCGGTGCCGCCGTCCGGCATGAAGAGCGTGTCGTGCACGAATACGGCGTCGCCGATGCGGTATGTGATGGACGCGAGCGTATGGCCCGGCGTGAACATGACCTCGACATCTGTCGCGCCAAGCCTGAATTGCTCTCCGTCGGCAAACAGCCGGTCCCACTGGGAGCCGTCGGCCGGGAAGTTCGGCAGGTTATAGATGCCCTTCCACAGCTTCTGCACGTCGACGACGCGCTCGCCGATCGCGGTGGGTGCGCCGGTCTTGTCCCTGAGGTAGCCGGCGGCGGAGAAATGGTCCGCGTGCGGGTGCGTGTCGAGGATCCAGGCCAGGCGGTAGCCCTGGTCCCGCACGTACTGGAGCAGTTCGTCGGCGGAGTGCGTCGCCGTGGCGCCCGACTTGGGATCGAAGTTCAGGACCGGGTCGATGATCGCAGCCGTCCCGGTCTCCAGATCGACGACGACGTACTGGACGCTGCACGTGCGCTTCTCGAAGAAAGCCTTCACCAGCGGCCGCCCCGCCAGGGCGCGAGACGCAGTCATGTGCTCCCTCCTGTTCAGGCCGCTGAGGCGCTCACGCCGCGGGCCACGATGCGGATGCTAGCCACGATCAAGGCTTGCGAAAACGAGTCCGAGGGCCTGCTTGCGCTCCGCCATGGATTATGCCGGCCAAGCTGCCCACCCGTCCGCCCAGAAGGCCGCCGAGGACGAACAGCAGCGCGAGGATCCCATTCACCGCGCGACGCGGTAGTGGCGAACGCGCTTATGGTGCACGTGCGGGCGCGGAGCTCCGGCGCGCGACGACGAACAAGATCGAGATCCCGGCCACCATCGCTCCGGCCAGCGCCGTGGCGCGCCAGTCCCCTGTTCCGACCCGGATGATGACCAGCGCAGCGCACACGAATGCGCCTGCGGCCGGGACGGCGAGCGGCACTTCGAACTTGCCTTCGCGCTCGCCGGGGCGAAGCTTGAGCACCACGAGCGCGCTGTTCACGACGGCGAAGACCGACAGCAGCATGAGCACGGTGGCGGCAGCGAGATGCGCGACGCCGCCCCATAGCGACAGCGGCGCGAGCACGAAGAATAACGCGCAAATAGCGACGTGTGGCGTCCGCCGGATCGCGTGCACGCGGCCAAGCCCGGAGGGCAGCAACTCCTGCCGAGCCATGCCGTAGAGCAGGCGTGACGCCGTCACGTAGTTGACCAGGGCCGTGTTGGCGACCGCGAAGAGGGTGATGCTTGAATACACGGATGTCGGCAGCCACGGAGCGGCGCGCGCCATGACGGCCGTGATGGGGCCCGGAGCCTGCGCCAGGTCGCGCCAGGGCACGACCGACACGGCCGTGATCGCCACCGCAACGTAGAGCGCGGCGGACAGAAGCATGGCGGCGACCAGCCCGACGGGAATCGTGCGCTGCGGATCGCGGCATTCTTCGGCCACGTTGATGCTGTCCTCGAAGCCGATATAGGCGAAGAAGGTCAGCACGGCTCCCTGAATGGCCAGAAGGGCCAACGACGGTTCGCCCGTCGTCGTCGAAGGGACCTCCAGATAGTCGACGCCGCCCCAGCTGCGCGCCCCGAAGCCGACGACCAGAAGAAGGCCGCCAGCCTCGACGAGGGTGCACAGCACATTGACCCACATCGCCTCGCGGATGCCGCGCAACACCACCCCGGCCAGGACGAGGATGAAGCCGAAAGCGATCAGCGGAACCTGAGACGGCGCGCCGACGAGTTCCGCCAGGTTGGCGGCGAAGACGCGCGATTGGGTGGCGACCGAGAGCAGGCTGGAGCAGGCCACCCCCAGGCCGACGATGAAGCTCAGCGCCGGCGCCCGGAACGCGTGCTGGACCACATAGGCCGCGCCGCCTGCATGCGGGTAGCGGGAGCCCAGGGAAGCATAGGACAGGGCGGTGAGCAGGGCAGCCACGAGGGCCACCAGGAACGCCAGCCAGACGGCGTTGCCGACTAAAGCGGCCGACTGCCCGATGAGGCCGTAGACGCCCGACCCCAACATGGACCCGAGTGCGTAAAGCATCAGCTGGATAGGGCCGATGGTTCGCCGCAGCGTCGGAGCAGCAGGGATGTCGTTGGTCATCGGATCCTTGGCCGTTTCGTCCGAACTCGCCTAGGCGAAGTAGGATCGATCGCGCCCGGGGCGGGGCCGTTCAGACCGAGCGTCCGACGAGGGCGCCGATCAGGGCCGTCGCGCCCATCGCGACGGCGCCCCAGAAGGTCACCCGCAGGGTCGGTCGGAGGACCCCGGCGCCCCCGGCCCGCGCTCCGATTCCGCCCAGCACGGCGAGGCCGGCGAGCGATCCGCCGGACACCGCGACGCTCGTCCACGGCGCCGGCGCCAGGACGGCCAGCGCCAGCGGCAGCACGGCTCCGGACGCGAAGGTCGCGGCCGAAGTGAGCGCCGCCTGCACGGGTCGCGCCGCCCCATGCTCGGCGATGCCGAGCTCGTCGCGCACATGCGTTCCGAAGGCGTCCTTTGCAGTCATTTGTTCCGCGACGATGCGAGCCAGGGCGGGTTCGACGCCTCGGTCGACATAGATCTGCGTGAGCTCGTTGAGCTCCGCCTCCGGCGTGGCGGCGAGTTCCTGTCGCTCGCGCGCCATGTCCGCCTCCTCGGTGTCCGACTGGGAGCTCACGGAGACATACTCGCCGGCCGCCATGGACATGGCCCCTGCCACCAGGCTCGCAACGCCGGCCACGATCACCTCGCTAGGGCCGGCGGCGGCGGCCGCCACGCCCACCACCAGGCTCGCGGTCGAGATGATGCCGTCATTGGCCCCGAGCACGGCGGCGCGCAGCCAGCCGATGCGCTGGATCAGGTGGGCTTCCCGGTGCAGCGGATGCATGTCGGTCCTCCTTGGGCGGGACGCCGGAGAAAGCGGGCGTTCCGCTCAGATCGCGACGCCTGATGTCCGGCCAGGGCGTCGTCGGGAGGTCAGGGGGCGCGCGCTGGCTGGATCACGGGATTGGCGAAAGCACTGGTAGCAACCTGACGACAGTGTTCTGCTCCGCCGCCGGGGCGTCCATGCGAAGGATCAAATCGGGACGGATTGATTGGAGTTGGGCGGTCCGGCCGCCTTCGCGCACCGGGACCGCTCTCAAGACAGCGGACGGCCAGCATCGCCGGCCAGACTTTTCAGCTCAGCGCACGGCCACCGGCGCGCCATCCGTCAAGGCGCTTGGTGGGAACTGGACCACGCGCTCACCCGCCGCGAGTCCGCCCGCGACGGCGGCTTGCTGCGGAGTGCGCCGGATCACTTCGACGGAGCGCTCGCGGGCCCGGCCGTCCTCGACCACGAATGCGGCCCACCCCGAGCCCCGGCGGAACAGGGCGCTCGAGGGAGCGAGGGTGGCGTCCGCGATCTCCTGGACCGTGATGCGGACGTCCACCCGAAAGGCGTCGCCGAGTCCCGCCCAGGCCGACCGTGGGCTGACGATGTCGATCACCACCCAGACCCGCTGCTCCTCCACCCCCAGCGCCGAGATCTTGGTGAAGCCTGCCGGCTCGACCAGCCTCACCCTGCCGGCCAGCGGCTCGGGCCCGCCCCAGCGCTCGATGACGACGTCCGCACCTGGGCGGACCTCGACGGCGTCGGTGGTCAGCAGATCGACCACGATCTCCAGGTCACGCGGGTCGCCGATCTCGACGAGCGGCGCGCCGACGGCCACGGCTGCTTCGCTCTCCTGGTGGATTTTGAGCACGCGCCCGTCCACCGGGGCCGTGACGTTCCACCGGTCGACCGCGTCCGGCTCGTCGTAACGGGCGAGCAACGCCCTCGCCTGGGCGAGCTCATGCTCGGCGGCATGGCGGCGCAACTGCGCCGCTTCCCGGTCCCGCTGGGCGAGCCGCAGCGCAAGCTCCTCCCGCTCCAGCTGCTGCGCCGAAGCGATGCCCTTCTGCTGCAGGGTGCGGATGCGCTCCGCGTCGGCTCGATTCTGGGCCTCTTGGGCCGTCGCCCGTTCCAGCCGCGCCTGCGCTTCCTGCATGGTCGCCTCGGCTCCTCCGACCCGCTCGTCGAGCTCGCGGCGCGTGCGCGCCTCTAGGAGCGGCGGGATGGAGGGCAACAGGGTGGCCACGACGGCGCCCTGCCGAACGACGTCGCCGGCTTTCAGCTCGGAGCGAAGCACCCGCCCGGCGAGCGGCGCGGAGACGACATAGCGGTTGCGGATGCGCGTGCGGCCATCCTCCTGCACGGTGGCCCGGAACACGCCGCGGGCCACCACGTCCGTCTCGACGGCGATCGGCTTGGGACGAAACGCCCAGAGGAGCGCGCCGGCGACTGCGGCCGCGATGGCGGCGCCGACGAGAGCCCGGCTCAGCCTCGCCATTCTCACTCCCGCGTCTTGAGCACGGCGACGAGGTCGAGCTGGTCGACGCGCCGGCGCACCAGGAAGGCGCTGCCCAGGCCGGCGGCCACGACCGCCAGGGCGGCGATGGCGTAAGTCTGATCGCTGATCACGGCCGGGATCTGGAAGCTCTCATTGTCCCGCAGGGCGAGCAGGCCCTTGACCATCTGCTTCGCCAGAACGAGCCCCACCGGAAGCGCGAGCAGCATCTGCACCCCCAGCTCTGCGAGCAGGATGCCGGACGCCTCGCCACGCGTGAAGCCCAGCACCCGCAGGCTGGCGAGCTCCCAGGCGCGCTCCTGGAGGGCGACGCGCGCGCTGTTGTAGACGACGGCCGCCGCGATGATGATCCCGAAGAGAGTGAGCACCAAGGCCGAGACGATCACGAGCCCGGCGATCTTCTCGTCGAAAACCTGGAGCCAAACGCTCTTGACCGCCACGGCCGCAACCCGAGGTCGCTGCGTCAGGGACCGCCAGACCGAGTACGCCTCGTTCGGATCGACCCGGACCGCCGCTTGGGTGATGTGGTCGTCTTCCCGCATCAGGCGGCTCAGCGCGCTGATCTCGATATAGGCGTTGTAGCCCAGGATCTCGTCGGCGAGCGCCGCCACCGGAACGACCGCGACCGGCCGCTTGCCGTCAAGCGCCTCGACCGTGACCTGAGAACCGACGGACACCCCCAAGCGCTCGGCCAGGCCGCGCGTCAGAGTCAGGCCGACCGACGTCACCGGGACGGGCCGCAAATCCTGCTCCCGCGGAACACGGAGCTGGGCGCCGGCCGCCAACCCCGTCAGCCCGAGCCGGTACTCCGCCGTTCCGGCGCGAAGCCGCACGGGTGCGACGCGCTGCCCCTCTACGGCCAGCACGCCGGGAATCGCGGCGATCTCCCGGGCGGCCCGTCCGGCGACCGGGTCGGTGAAGGACACGACGGCGTCAGCGCGGTCGATGCCGTCGAACTGCACGGCCACCATGAAGCGCAGCGCGTCCCACCAGAACAGGCCCATGACGATCATCGGCACGGCCATCGCCAGGCCCAGCACGGACAGGAGGGACCGCACCGGGCGGCCTGCGAGGCCGCGCAGGGCCATCTTGACGGCTGGCCGCCACCGCCTGCCGAGCAGGATGTGGCTGAAGGCCGGCGGCGCGGCGGGTCGCATGGCCTCGGCCGGCCGCAAGGCGAGCACGCGCCGCAAGGCCCCAAGCGCGCCCGTTGCGGCGGCGACGACGCTCAGGCCGATGGCGAGCAGCGGGACGAAGACCGGCAGCTCATAGGCGAGCTCCGGGAACCGGAAGAACGGCCGGTAGCTGTTCAGCATGCCATGGCCATACCAGAGCCCCATGGCGACGCCGCCGGCGCAGCCCAGTCCGCACAGCGCCAACACGAATTTCAGGTAGTGCGCGGCGATCGGGAGCGAGGGGAATCCCAGCGACTTCAGCGCTGCGATCTGCTCGCGCTGGGCCTCCACCAGCCGGCCCAGGACCACGTTGAGCAGGAACGCCGCGATGCCGAAGAAGATGGCCGGGACCGTGATCGCCAGCGTTCGCTGCTCGGCCAGCTCGTCCGAGAGAAACCGGTGCGAGGGCTGGTCGCGACGGCCGTAGGCGCCGCGCCCGCCATAGCGGTCGAGGACGGCGTCCGCAGCCGCCAGGACCTCCCTCTCGGGGGCGCCCGGAGCCAAGGTCGCCGCAACCGCGTTGAATGCCCCTTGCATGTCGAACGCGGGCGCGACGGCGTTCTCGCTCGCCCAAAGCACCGCGAAGGTGCGGTCGTCCGGCAGCGGATTTCCCGGCCGGGTGGCGTAGACGTACTCGGGCGAGTAGGCCACCCCCGCCACCGTGAAGGTCTGCAGACGGCCATTCAGAATAATGCGGATCGGGTCGCCCGGCTCAACCGACCAGGTGTCGGCGAAGCCGGCGCTGACGAGGACTTCATTGCGCTGGGCGTCGATCCATCGGCCGCGCTGGAGCGTGATCCGGTTCAGCACCGGCTGGCCGCCGTCAGGGAGGGAGACGATGCGTCCCGCCACGGAGAGGTCAGACCGGGGCCAGTCGACGCGCACATCCTTGACGACCCGGGTCTCGATCACGCCGATGCCCGGGATCTCCGATAGTCGCGCCAGGACGCTGCGCGGCGCGCGCTCGAGTTCCGCCCAGACATCGGCGAAACGGCTCGCGCCGTAGTAGCCGGCCTGAGTGGCGAGGAGCGAAGTATAGGTTCCGACGGATCCGACCAAAACCGTCACGCCGGTCCCGATCAGCATGGCGACCGTGATCGCCTGGGATCGGAGCGACCAGAGGTCCCGCAGCAGCATGCGGTCCAGCATGCTCACCAGCTGAGCTCCCCAGGCGCGAGGCGTTGCTCGTTGACCTGCGCGCCGACGATCCTTCCGCCAGCCAGCCGGAGCACCCGATGGGCCATGCCCGCAATGGCGCTGTTATGCGTGATCACGACGGTCGTGGCGCCGATCTCACGGTTGGCGCGGTCGATCGCCTCCAGCACGAGCCTTCCGGTCTCCACGTCGAGGGCTCCGGTGGGCTCGTCGCATAGCAGCGCATCAGGCCTTTTCACGATGGCGCGCGCGACGGCGACGCGCTGCTGCTCGCCCCCGGAAAGCTGCGACGGAAAATGGTCCAGCCGCTGCCCGAGGCCGACCAGCGCGAGGGCGTCGCGCGGCTCCATGGGCCTGTCGGCGATCTCAGCCACGAGCTGGACGTTCTCGAGCACCGTCAGGCTTGGAATGAGGTTGTAGAACTGGAACACGAACCCGACATGCTCGCGCCGGTAGCGCGTCAGCTCCGCCTCGTCCGCACCCGTAAGCTCGTGATCGCGCCAGCGCGTCGTCCCCGAGGTGGGCGCATCAAGCCCGCCGAGGATGTTTAAGAGGGTCGACTTGCCCGAGCCCGAGGGGCCCAGCAGCACCACGAACTCACCAGCCATGATGTCGAGATCGAGGTCCCGCAGGGCGAAAACGGCGGCCACGCCGGAGCCGTAGGTTTTGCACAGCCCACGCGCGACGAACACTGGAGCCCCATCCGGCCTGGACGAGGCATGATCGGGCGTTGGTTGCGCGGCTGCAGTCATGGCCCATCCTGCACGACCACGCGGCGCTCGGCGTTGAGCCGCCGCAAGCGCGCCCCCCACCTAATCATCGGCGCCTATGCGCGAGTAAGACCCGAGCGTAGGCCACGGAGGGGATGCGGCAAGGCTGCGGGTCGGAGGGATCGCATTGTAGTCCGGTCGCGGCTTGAGCGCGATGATGGGCCTTCACGGCGAAGTGAACCCGCGAGGGCGGGGCGGAATCGGCCAAAGCGACTGTGGGCCCTCATCGACCGCGCCGCCGGAACGGAGACTTCGCGGCGATGCCCGAACAGGTAGACCGTCCGTTTGGTTCGGTCCCGCCTCGGTTGACCGACATCAGTGCGGATGTCCGCACACCACGTACGGTCATCCATTAGCGAAAAACCAGGAGCGCTTCAGAGTCGGCTGGAACGAAGGCATTGGATGCAGGCCGGGCCGCAAGGCGTATCACGCAGCCATTCGCCAAGGTCGACGTCAGCAGGCCGCTATCGCGCTCCGCACGGAGGTCGAGATGGAGCGAATCATGGTCGCGCTGGACGCCTCGGGCCCTTCGCAACGCGCCCTTGCGCTTGCGGTAGAGATCGCCTGTGGTCTCAATGCCGAACTGGTCATGACCACCGTCGTGATCGACGCCCCATTGTCGGAGCAAGAGAGGCGCATCGCCGAAACAGAGTTCGCGGTGGAGATTCGCGAACGCCTGGGCGTCATGCCAACCCAAGAACCGGCCGCTACGTTGTCGGGGATCACGCGAGACTTCGCTCTTGCGGAGCAGCATGGGCGCGATATCCGGCTCGTCCTTGCGGATGGTGTGTTGGAGGCTGCGAACTCTAAAGCTGAAGCGGCGGGCGCGCAGCGAAGGCGCACCATGGTGTTGATCGGGGATCCTGCGGAGCAGATCCTGGCGGCATTGAAAAGCGAGTCCTTCGACCTCTTAGTCACCGGACGTCGCGCCCGAGGGTCTATTCAGGAATTCCTGCTGGGCGGCGTCTCGCGAGAACTGGTCCGTTCCGCAGGCTGTGCGGTCGCGGTGGTGCCTTGAGCGCCGCGACAAGGCTTCTGGCGGTCCTTGGGGGACTGGTCGCCGCACTGAGCGGCATGTCGCAGCAGACGTTCGCGCAGGATGCCCGAGCGGGGCGAAGGCTTGCTGAGCGGGACTGCTCAGCCTGTCATGAAGTCCGCCGCGGGCGACCGCCGGGTATGAAACCTGGGCCAAGCTTCAGCGCCGTCGCGCAAATGGTTTCCACGACGGAGCTGTCGATTTCGGTCTTTCTCCAAACCTCTCACCAGCGCATGCCAAACATAACGCTCTCCCGATCGGAAATCCGGGACCTGGCGCGGTACATCGTGAGTCTCAAATAACGCCAAGCGGGTCAAAAAAGCCGCCGCGCATGATGAACTTTGGCATGAAGATGTTTCCCTGATTGAATGCGGGCCTCGCGAGACTCGCTCGATCCCCGCCAGAACGACATGTGGTCCCCTGACGGGGGCAGCAGGGGCGAGCGCCAGGAGAGCGACGGGATGCCCAAGGCCGAGTTTTATATCGACTACCTGAACGCCATCGACGTGGAGGCGCTGCGGCTCACGGACGCGGAGATCATCGCGGCCGTGGAGGCGGGGCTCGCCGCGCAAGGGCGGGGCGAGACCGTGATCGAGCCGCGCGTGCACCTGATGCCGAACGCAGGCGCGAACGGCCATTTCAACGTGCTGCGCGGCGCCTTCCGGGCGCCCATCGCCCGGGCGGGCGTGAAGGTGATCGGCGACTTCGTGGACAACTACCAGCAGGGGCTGCCCTCCGAGATGGGGCTCCTCCTGCTCATGGATCCGCTGAACGGCGTCCCCAAGGCCATCGTGGACGGCAGCCACCTCACCGACATGCGCACCGGCGCGGTGACGGCCATCGGGGCCAAGCACCTTGCCCGCAAGGGCTCGCGGGTGCTGGGCCACATCGGCGCACGGGGCACGGCCTACTGGAACGTGCGGCTGCTCGACTCGCTGTTCGACTTCGACGAGATCCGCGTCCATTCGCGCCGACCAGAGAGCCGGGACGCCTTCGCGGAGCGGCTCAGCGCCGACCTCGGCAAGCGCGTGGTGGCGCCGCCGGACTGGCGCACCTGCGTGGAGGGCGCCGACATCGTCGTGGAGGCGTCACGCCTCAACGCGCCGGAGCCGCTGCTGAAGACCGAATGGATCAAGCCCGGCGCCTTCGTGGTCCCGTACGGCACCATGAGCGCCGTGGAGCTGTCGCTCACCGACATCATGGCGAAGCTGGTGGTGGACGACTGGGGCCAGTGCAAGGGCGGGCCGTTCGGCGCGCTGCGGCCGCATGTGGAGGCCGGAAAGCTCTCGGCCGAGACGCTCCATGCCGAGTTGGGCGAGATCGTCGCCGGGCGCAAACCCGGGCGCGAGAGCGACGACGAGACGATCCTGTTCTGGCATCGCGGGTTGTCGCTGTCCGACATCGCGCTGGGGCATTTCATGCTCGAGAAGGCCGCCCGGATGGGGCTCGGCCAGCGGCTGCGCTACGCGTGAGGCTGGTCGCCAACGCCCGCATGTATGCCGTCAACGCCGCCGTGGCGGACGCCTGGACGGCGCTGTTCGGGCGCGTCGCCGCTGTGTCGGGCGTGCCGCTGGACGTGATCCCGTACGCCGCGCCGGCGCCGCTGGAGGAGCTGTGGCGGCGGCCGGACCTCGGGCTCGCGTTCATCTGCGGCTATCCGTTCGCGACGGGCGGCTTCGAGCTTGCGCCGGTCGCGGCCCCCCTTCCGGCGAGCGGCGACGGGCGGCCCCGTTACGCCACGCGCCTCGTCGTGCGCGCCGACGGCCCGCTCCGGACGCTGGAGGACAGCTTCGGCGGCCGCATCGGCTGGACGGCCGAGCACTCGCAATCGGGCTTCCAGGCGCTGCGGACGCATCTTTTACCGCATGTGGCCAAGGGGCGGACGCTCTTCGCCGAGAGCGTCGGCGGCCTGCAGACGCCGCGACGGGTGATCGACGCGGTGCTGTCCGGCGTCATCGACATCGGCCCGCTCGATTCCTTTTTCCACGACCTGCTCTTGTCCCACGAGCCGGACACGGCGGCGCGGCTGCGCGTGATCGCGACGACCGCTCCTCGGCCGATGCCGCTGCTGGCGGCCTCGCGGTCGGTGGACGCCGCGACCCTCGCGGCGCTGCGCTCCGCCCTGCTGAGACTTACGGCGGACGACGCCGGCCGAGCGCTCCTGGCCCCGCTGCAACTCACCGGCTTCGCGGCGGTCGACGCGGCCGCCTACGCCGTTCTGCGCCAAGACGCCGAGGCGGCCGACCGCGCCGGTTACCGGCAGCCCGGTTAGCCCCGCGCGGGTCCGTCCGGGTGCGGGTTGTCGAGCACGCTCAGGCGCTGGATGGCGGCGAGCGTGAGCGTCCCCGCCGCCCTTCCCTCGCCGTCCAGGATGGTTGCGGCGTCGCGCCCCTCGGCCAGCAGGGCCGAAAGCACGTCGCGGGCCGACAGCGAGCCCGGCAGCCGCAGCCCGCCGGCGTCGCCTGGCTCCGCGACATCCATGGCGCGCAGCAAGGACAGGCGGCGCAGCGCCCGGTCGGCGCCGACGAAATCGGCCACGAAGGCGTCCGCGGGCGCGGCCAGCAGGCGCTCGGGCGCAGCGTACTGCACCAGCCGTCCATCCCGCATGATGGCCACGAGTTCGCCCATGCGGATGGCCTCGTCGATGTCGTGCGTGACCAGGATCACGGTCTTCTTCAGCCGCCGCAGGATGTCCAGGAACTCTTCCTGCAGGCGCCCGCGCACAATGGGGTCGATGGCGCCGAACGGCTCGTCCATCAGCATCACGGGCGGATCGGCCGCGAGCGCCCGGGCGACGCCGACGCGCTGCCGTTGGCCGCCCGACAGGTGGCGCGGGTGGCGCGACAGGAACTGGCCGGGCTCCAGCCCCACCAGCGACAGCATCTCGGCGCTGCGCTCGCGGATGCGCGCTTCCGGCCAGCCAAGCAGGCGCGGCACCGCCGCGACATTGTCCGCGATGGTCATGTGCGGAAACAGCCCGACCTGCTGGATGACGTAGCCGATGCGCCGGCGCAGGCCGACCGGGTCCACCGTGGTGACGTCCTCGCCCTCCACGATGATGCGGCCGGCGCTGGGTTCGATCAGCCGGTTCACCATCCGCATCGTGGTGGTCTTGCCGCAGCCCGAGGGGCCGATCAGCACGCAGGTGCGGCCGGACGGCACCTCGAGGTCCAGCGCGTCCACGGCGGGCCGCGCCGCGCCGGGAAATGACTTGCTGACAGCTTCCAGCCTGATCACGCGCCAACGCCTTTCATCAGTCGCGAAGCCCCGTGGAGCGCGTCATGACCCGTTCCAGGGCCGCGAAGGCGAGCTCCACCGCCAGCGCCAGCAGCGCCACCGCGAGCGCGCCCGCGACCAACTGCGGAAAATTGAAGTTGGCCATCCCGGAGGTGATGAGCTCGCCGAGCCCGCCGCCGCCGATGAACGCCGCCAGCGTGGCGGCCGAGACGATCTGCACGGCGGCGGTTCGCACGCCCGCGAACACCACCGGCAGCGCCAGCGGGATCTCGATGCGGGTCATCACCTGCCGGTCGGAGAACCCCTGCCCGCGCGCCGCGTCGACGATGTCGCGGTCGACCTCGGTCAGGCCCGTATAGGTGTTCAGCAGCAGCGCCGGCAGCCCGTAGAGCGTCAGCGCCACCACGGACGGCAGGAAGCCGGTCCCCAGCACCGGCAGCATGATCACCAGCAGCGCCAGCGACGGCACCGTTCGCAGCACGTTGACGATCCCGATGGCGGCGCCCGCCAGCGCGCGGCGACGCGTCAGCGCCAGCCCGAGCGGCAGCGCGATCAGCAGCACGGCCGCGAGGGCGGCGGCCGAGAGCCAGAGATGGTTCTGCAACGCCACCGTGAAGATGCGGGGATTGTCGGCGATCCACTGGAGCATCAGCGCGCATCCGCCATCACAGGGCGTCCGCCTGCGCGGCGCGCAGCCGCATCTCGACCCGGCGCAGCGCCTCGTCGCAAGCCACCGCGAGCGCCGAGGTCGCAATGGCCCCGATCACGACCTTTTCGCCGAAATCCTGCGTGATGCCCTGGAAAATGATGTCGCCGAGCCCACCGGCGTTGATGAAGGCCGCCACGGTGGCGACCGACACCTGCGTCACCACCGTGATGCGGATCCCGGCGACGATCACCGGCATGGCGAGCGGCAGCTCGACGGCGAAGAGCTGGCGCATCGGGCCGTAGCCCATCCCCTGCGCGGCGTCGAGGATGTCGGGCGAGACCTGCCGGAGCCCCGTCGACACGTTGCGGATGATGATCAGGAGCGCATAGGCGACCAGCGCCACGATGGCGGGCCAGAAGCCGAGACCAAGATAGGGGATCAGCAGCGCGAAGATGGCCAGCGCCGGCACGGTGTAGAGCGCGCCCGACACGAGCAGGATGAATACCGCGAAGCCAGGACGCCGCGCCGCCACGACGCCGAGCGGCAGGCCAAGCGCAAGCGAGATCGCCAGCCCGACGCCAACGAGCTGGATGTGCTCCCACAGCGCGACCAGCAGGCGGTCGTAGTTCTCCACCAGCCAGGTCATGCGCTGGCGTCCGACGGCTCGAGCCGCCACGGCAGCTCGCCATCGAGGATGCGCAACGCCAGCGCCTCGTATTCGCGTCCCATCGGGCGGTCGTCGCCCAGCGGCCCCACGGCGGCGCGCACGAAGTCGTACGCAAGAGCTGCGCCATGGCCGAGCGTGACACGCTCGCGCAGATCCACGGCCTGGGCTGCGACCACGAGCTCGATCGCGACGAGCCGGGCGAAGCGGCGCACCGCCGCGTGCAGCTTGTCGACGATGCGGGGCGTCATCGGGGCGTAGTCTTCCACCCCGTCGGCGACCGGGACGGTGAGCGCCCCCACCGGATGCGCGAGATGGCGGATCTCGGCCTCCAGCGCGGAGGCGGTTTTCTGCGTGGTCGCGAACCCCGAATGCGAGCCGCCATGGCGGGTTAGAAATCGCGGCAACCCGCTGGCGCCCGGCGACATCAGCTTGGTGATCCGGGCGGCCGAGATCGCCGCGAGATGCGATAGCGCCAGCCCGGCGGCCTCCAGCGCGAGCGCCAGTTCGGTTGTGTCGAAGTTGACGCTGGACAGCATGGCGTCCCGGTCCGGCAGCACCACCGGGCTGTCGCCGACGCCGTTCAGTTCGGCCGTCGCGACCGCTTCCGCGGCCTCGCAGGCCCGCAGCGCGCAGCCGAACACGGGGGCGAGAGTGCGAAACGAGATCGGATCCTGCACGCGCGGGGCGACTCCGGGTCCGAACAGGGCGGAGCCATCGAGCGCGGCCCGCAGCGCCCGCAGGCCCGCCGCATGGCCTTCCAGGCCGCGCAGGCGGCCGAGGTCGGGGTCCAGCGGCGACAGGTTGGCGCGGTAGCCCTCCAGCGACAAGGCGCCGGCCAGGATCGCCGCTTCCAGAACCGCCCGCAGATCCACAAGGGCGAGCGCCGCCAGGCCGATGCTCTGGGCGTTGCTGTTGAGCAGCGCCAGGGCGTCCTTGGGCCCCAGCGTCGCGGGCGCGAGCCCGGCCGTCGCCAAAGCGTCGGCGCCGGACACCACAGCGCCGTCACGCTCGGCCTCGCCTTCGCCGATCAGCGGCAGGAACGCCTGCGCGAGCGGGCTCAGGTCCGCTTCGCCGAGCGAGCCGATGCGGCGCACGCGCGGCGTCACGCCCTTGTTGAGCAGGGCCGCCACGGCGTCCACGAGCGGTGGCGAAATCCCGGAGGCTCCCCGGCAGAGGCCGGCCAGGCGGGCGGCCAGCATGGCCCGTACTTCATCGGGCGCCATGCACTCACCGACGCCGACCGCGCGAGCCCGGATGGCCCGCGTCTGGAAGGCCGCGATCTGCTCCGCGTCCAGCCGGGTGTCGACCGCGGCGCCGAGGCCGGTGGTCAGGCCGTAGACGGCGTCATTGCGCCCAAGCGCGCGATCGACCACGGCGCGCGCCGCCGCAAGGCGCGGTCCGACGCTCACGTCGAGGCGCACCGGCGCGGCGCAACGCGCGACCGCAACGATGTCCGCCAGCGCGACGGCGCTCCCGCCGAACGTCACCGCGTCGTGTTCAGGTTCCGCCCCCACGGACCTGGCCCGCGGCTCAGGTCACAGGCCCTTGCTCTTCAGGAAGTTGGCCGCCACCGTGCGGGGCTCCTTTTTGTCGACTTCCACCTGCCGGTTCAGCTCCTGCATGGTGGGATTGTCGAGCGCCGCGCCGACCTTCTCGAGCACCGCCACCACCTTCTCGTTGGCGGCGATGTCCGGGCGCACCACCGGGGCGAGGTAGTAGGGCGGGAACAGCGACTTGTCGTCTTCCAGCGCGATGAACTTCTCGGCCGCGATCTGCCAATCGGTCGAGAAGCCGTTGGCGACGTCGACCTGCTTTTGCGTGAGCGCGTCGTAACGCAGGCGCAGCGCCGCGAACTGCTTGAACTCCTGGAACTCGGCCCCGTAGACCTCCTTCAGGCCCTTGATGCCGTCGCGCCGATCCACGAACTCCGCGCCGGCGCCGAGCTTCAGCTTGGAGGACGCCTTGCCGAGGTCGCTCAGGGTCTTGAGCCCATATTCCTTGGCGGTGTCGGGCCGCACCACGATCGCGTAGCCGTTGTTGATGCCAGAGGGCTTCAGCCAGGTGAGGTTGAACTCCTTCTCGTAAAAGGCCTTCACCATGCCGCGGACCTTCTCGGGATCCGTCTCGGTCACGCCCTGCGCCTTCATGACGGCGTTCAGCCCTGTGCCGGTGTATTCCGGGTAGAGGTCGATCGCGCCGCTTTTCAGCGCCTCGTGCGCCACCAGCGTGCCGCCGAGGTTGATCTTGCGCTCCACCTTGAAGCCCGCTCCTTCCAGGGCGGCCGCGTAGAGCTCGGCGACCACGAACTGCTCGGTGAAGTTCTTGGAGCCGATCTTGATCGTCTGGGCCGACGCAGTCGACACGGATACGAAGGAGAACGTCGCCGCCACGGCGAGAAAACGCGCGATACGCATGTGGATAGCCCCTCGGAGGTTCATCCGGGCAGGCTATCCGTTGAACAACCCGGCGCAAGCACTCAATCGCGGCAGGCTCATCAACTCGCCGTCAGACCAGGCGCAGGCTCGACGGCTCGCGGCGATCGTCCGAAGCGTCGCGCTCGCCGCCCGCGATGGCCCGCTTGAGCCGGTTCTCGATCGGCGAAAGCGGGCAGACCCAAGCCTCCGAATAGGCGCAGGAGGGGTAGTAGCTGAAGTTGAAATCGAGGATGAGCCGCCCGTCTTCGGAGGCGCCGAGATCGGCGCTCTTGATGGTGTCGAGCAGGTAGCGCCCACCCGCAAATGTCGTCCAGCCATTCGTGGCGTCGTTGAAGGGCAGGAAGACGCCGCCCGCATAGCCGTTGATCCAGTAGAGCGTCAGCTCCTTGCCGAGAGGCTGCTCCAGCCCGTCCGTGAGCGCGAAGGGCACGAGCGTCATCAGCCCGTCCTTGCCGGCTTCGGCGCGGATCGTCTCGCGGTCGCCGGCGGGCTGCAGCGCGACCGTAAAACGCAGCGCGGGATCATACGGGAAGTAGCTCACGCCTTCGAACTGGGCGCGCCGCGCCTGCGACAGCGGCGATTGGGCGTGGCCGCGAAACAGCCGGTCGCGAGTCTCGCGCCACAACGCCCAGCCTCGCTCGGGCTCCATCTTGCGGATGTCGGCATAGAGATCGCCGATCGTGCGCCGCCAGTCGAGCAGGCTGGCGTGAAGATCGAGCTTCGCGCGTGCGTCAACGCGGTCCCGAGCATGGTGTTCGTCCAGCATCGAAGGCTCCCTGGCGCATGGCGCAGTTCACGCCGAACCAGAACGCATATGGAACCGAAGGGTTTCATCGCAAGCCGCGGCGACGCCGAACCGGCGGAGGTTCGCGACTCGTCCGCGCTATCGCCCGGCCGCCGCGACGACGATGCAGGCCTGGATCGGGCAAGCGTCCCGGTCATGCGCTCCTGGCATGTGTAATCCACGCTGCCTAAGGGATCCGGTCGGGGCGAGTGATAGAATCACGGCTTGCATTCCCACCGCTGTTGGGAGGGCGTGATGAGACTGTCTCCGCTCACTCTGCTTGCTTGCTGTCTTGCGACTTCGTCGGCTTGGGCGAACGAACGGGTCCTTACTTTTCGCATGATCGATCTCTACACCGTGAGCGACCAGCGAGGCGCAGAGCACCTGTTGGGGATCGCGATCGGCGACGGCGGTCGTCTGGTCCAGAAAGACCATCTGGTCCACCAGCTTCCGGATGGCCGCTATGCGGGCACATGCACCTATGTCTTCGACGACGGATCGACCGTGACCGCCGAATTCACGCTTGTCCAAAACGGCCTGGACTACAGCGCGGACTACAAGGTTCTCTCAGGCACAGGCGCGCTCGCCGGCGGCCAGGGCGTGGGGCGCCTCAGGACCATGAAGGGCTTCGAAGGGGCCTCGAGCTCCACCGGAGTGTATGAGGTGCAGTTCAAGGTCGCTGCGCCGGGGTTGTGACCCGGCGAAGGCCTAGGGTTTTTCGCCGTCCCGCCGTTCCACCACGACCGTCGCGGTCATCCCGGCGCTGAGCGTGACGCCGGGCGGCAAGGCGTCGAGGCTGATCCGCACAGGGATGCGTTGCGCAAGCCGCACCCAGTTGAAGGTCGGGTTGACGTTCAGGATCAGGTCTCCGCCCTGGACGATCTCGCGATCCGCGATGGCGCGGGCGACGCTCTCGACGCGTCCGCGCAGCTCGGGCGCGAACCCCATCAGGCGGATCGCCACAGGGTCTCCCTCGTGAATGCGGGAGATCTTCGTCTCCTCGAAGTAGCCCGACACGTAGAACGAGTCTTCGTCCACCAGCGCGGCGAGCGCCCTGCCGGCCGTCGCGTAATCACCGGCGTGGATCTGCAGGTTGGTCACGAAGCCGTTGGCGGGCGAGCGCACCTCCGTGCGGTCGAGGTTCAGCCGGGCGACGTCGAGTTCGGCCAGCGCGGCGCTGTAGGCCGCTTCGGCTGCGGCCAGGGTCGCGGCCGACTGCTCGCGCTGCTCTTCGGTGATCGCCCCCGTGGTGAGACGCGAGCGCCGCTCGAACTCGCGGCGCTTCTGGTCGCGATCGCTTTCACGACCCTGCGCGGTCGCCTCGGCCTGCGCCAGGGCGAAGCGGTAGCGCGCCGGGTCGATCACGAACAACACGTCGCCCGCGCGGACGCGCTGGTTGTCACGGACGCGCACCTCCACCAGCGCGCCGGACACGTCGGGCGCCACGCCGAGCACGTTCGCCCGTACGCGGGCGTCCCGCGTCCAGGGCCGTTCGACATAGGCGCGCCAGGCGAAAAAACCCGCCACGGCCGCCACGACCGCCAGCAGAACGGTGAAGAACACGCGAGACAGGGAGGCGAGCATCAGAAACGACCGAACACGATGAGCACCAGGGCCGATAGGATGAGGACAAAGGCCGAAAGGTTGAACAGCGCCGGATGCCAGACACGGCGCTCGACGCCCGCCAGGGCCAGCCCGCGGCGAAGGACTAGCCAGACCACGGCGGCGATGACGAGCAGGGCGGCCAGGGGCGACAGGAAGACGCCGAAGACGTCGAGTTCCCGGATCATGCCGGCGCCTCCACAGGGATCTGCGCGACCAGCGGCTGCTGGGCGCGGAAGAAGTCGGAATGCCGATCGAGCGTGGCCCGAATCGCCGAGATGGTGACGAGCGCGGCCTCGGCCGCGCCTCCCTCGCCGTCCTGAAGCAAGGCCGCCATGGCGGCGGTCGCGGGAGCGGACGGCAGTTCATCCTGCGCGCCGCCGGCGAGGCGCCGGAAATGGCGCGCCAGCGCCGTGAGCGCCGCGTCGATCAGCCTGCGCTGGGGCTCGGGCAGCGCCGACGCAGCCTGGCGGAGCGCCACGATGTTGAGGCCGATGCGCAACGCGGCGAGCACTCCCTGCACGACGGCCCGCTGCACCGGCGCAGCGGGATCGAGCCGCGAGAACAGGGCGTTGATGCGGTCGAACATCACGCCCTCGAACCGATCCCGATGCGCCGGGGTTCCGACCTTCGCCAACCGGGCGAGATCGCGCAGCGTGGCGGCGTGGATGCGCTCCACCGTCCAGGCGACCCCGAGCGGCCTCAGCAGGCGGAACGTCAGGATCCCGACGCCGATGCCGGCCAGCAGGCCAAGCGCGCTATTGGCGAAGGCCGCGAAATCGGCCAGTGGCGTCGAATTGGCGAGGCCGAGCAGCGCGGTGAAGTTGAGCCCCAGCGGGGTCGCGCTCGCGCCGATCCTCGGCAGGCCCAACAGCATGCCGAACGGGACGAAGAAGATCGCCAGAACCGCCGCGAGCCCCGCGAAATCGTCGACCAGCGGCAGCACGCCGAAAAGCGCGACGCCCGCCAGCACGGCGGAAGCGACCGTCGAGCGCAGGAACGCGCCCGCAGCCGCCGCCGGATCGTCGAGGGGGGCCATGATGCTGCAGATGACGGCGGCGAAGACCACCGCCGAGCCGCCGCTGGGCCAGCCGGTCCCGATCCACAGGGCGGATGCGGCCAGCACCGACGTCGTCGAAATGGCGCCGCCGACGAGCGCGAGGATCGGCTCGCGATAGCGCACCGAGCCGACGCCCGGGCCCGCGCCGACGCGACGGCCGGCGAAGACCGCGTCCCTCAGCCGTCCGATCCGGCCCTGCAGCGTCAGCACGTCGTCCAGTCGCGCCAGCATGTTGCGCGAGAGGATGAGGCGGGGGTCACGCTGCATGGCCGGGAGATCGGGAGTCGCGCGGGCGATGGCGTCCCGAAGCTCCGCGACGAGCTGGCGGCGCTCCGCGCCGGGCGGCGGGCCTGTCCGCGGGTCGAGGAGGCCCGCGGCCTTCTCCAGCAGCGCCCTCAACGCTGGCGCGCCCGGCAGGTCGATCGTCCGCATGAGCGCAATACGGTCGTGGAGAGAGATCAGCATCGACATCAGCGTGAGGATCCGACGCTGCAGCGCGCTCGCCCCATGGGAGGCGGCGCGCATCGCCGGCGTGTCGAACCGTGCGAAGACCCGCAGATTGTCCAGGCTGACCGCATCGGCCACCATGGCGCGGCGATCGGCCAAGCCCTGGGCGCTGTCTTCGTCGGCCCGCAGCGTGTCGGCGGCGAAACGGCGCACGGCTTCGATCGTGCGGTCGGCTGCGGCGCGCAGCTGGTCGCCGGCGGTCCGGGGCAGGATGACCTGGCTCACCACCGTTCCGCACAGGATGCCGAGCGTGATCTCCAGGCATCGCGCCGTGGCCGTGTCGAACACGGTCAGCGGCGCCATCGCGGCCGGGACGCCGATGATCGCCGCCGTGTAGCCCGACAACATGGCCCCGTAGGAGGACGGCGCGTCGCGCAGCAGCACGGAGACGCCCGTGCACAACCCGACCCAGACCGCCAGCGCGACGAGGAAGAAAGGCGGCGCGTCCGCCAAGGCCGCGACCATCAGCACGGCCATGACGGCGCCGACCAGCGTCCCGACGACCCGGTACAGGGCCTTGGCGGCCACCATCCCGGCGATGGGCTGCGACACGACCAGGACGGTCAGCATGGCCCAGGACGGCTGCGGCAGATCGGCCGCGAAGGCGACCCACAACGCCAGCATCGCCGCCGAAAACGTTTTCACCGCAAAGATCGCTTCAGGCCAGTCTACACGGGGCATCGCGGGTTCACCGAAGCGCGAAAGGGTCCGACGCAGTCGCCAAACGCACAAAGCTGCGGATGGTCTCGCCCGACGCCGGCATGGCGGCCCGACGCATCACCTCGGCTGATGGGACGCATCTCATGGCTGCGTTGGACCTGCGCCCAAGGCGCTGGCACGACTGTGGTTCGACGTGGGGAGCCTGCGATGCCGCGCTTTGCGTATGAGACCGTCGACGTCTTCACCGACCGCCCCTTCGGCGGCAATCCGCTCGCCGTGTTCACCGACGCCCGCGGGATGACGGACCTGCAGATGCAGGCCCTGGCCGCTGAGATGAACTACAGCGAGACCACCTTCGTGCTGCCCGCCGACGACCCGGCCCACGATGCTCGCGTCCGGATCTTCCACCGCACGGCCGAGATGCCGTTCGCAGGCCACCCCAATGTGGGCACCGCCTGGGTCCTGGCGCGCCAGGGCCGCGACCGGGGCGGCGTACTCCGTTTCGAGCAGAGGGCGGGCCTGGTGGAGATCGACATCGAACGCGACGCCGCGGGCCAGGCGACCGGCGCCGTGATCGCCGCGCCCCAGCCTCTGTCGCGCGGACTGGAGTTCACCGGCGAGGAGATCGCTCTCTCCGTCGGGCTGGAGGCCGCCGAAATCGTCACGGCCGCGCACCGGCCCGTGCAGGCCTCGGTGGGCGTTTCCTTCGTCCTGGCGCAGGTCGCGCCCGCCGCCCTGGCCAGGGCCACCCCGGATCTGGCGGCTTTCCGGGCGCTTGCGGCCAGGCATCCGGGCCTCGCGGGCCGGCTTTCGCTGTTCCTCTATGTCCGGGAGGGCTCCTCCATCAGGGCTCGCATGTTCGCCCCGCTTGCGGGGACCTGGGAGGATCCGGCCACCGGCAGCGCCAGCGCCACGCTGGGCGCGCTCCTGCTGTCGCTGGACGGCGGCGATGCGGCCGCCTTCTCGATCACGCAGGGCGTGGAGATGGGCCGCCCCAGCCAGCTGCTGGTGTGGGCGCGCCGGACCCAGGACGGACTGCGGGCCCGCGTCGGCGGCTCATGCGCGCCGATGTTTCAGGGCGAAGCGGTCCTCTGACGCCCAGCGCGCTGCGCACGCCAATCCGCGCAACTCAGTCTCAGGACGCTCGCGCCCGGTCCTCCGCGAGGAAGCGCTCGGCGAGCCGCGCCCACAAGGCGGCGCCGGTGACGAGGCTGCCATCGGCGAAATCGTAGCCGGCGCTGTGCAGAATCGGCGACCGTTCGCCGTTGCCAAGGCGCAGGAAGCTGCCGGGCCTATGCTGCAGGTAGTAAGCGAAGTCCTCGCTGCCGGGCAACATGGGGCACGGGTGGACGTTGTCGGCGCCGACAAGCTCCCGCGCCACCTCCGTGGCGAAGGCCGTCTCGGCCTCGCTGTTCACGACGACCGGATAGCCATGCTCCCACGCGATGTCGACGGTGGCGCCATGGGCCGCGACGGTGTTGGCCGCGATCGCCCTGATGCGGGCCTCCAGGAGGCTCCGCGTTCCCGGCGTGAACGAGCGTACGCTGAGCCCGAGCTCGGCCGCCTCCGGGATGACGTTGGTGGCCGTTCCCCCGTGGATCGTGCCGACGGTGACCACGGCGGCGTCGTTCGGATCGACATTGCGGGCGACGACCGTCTGCAAAGCCATCACCGTGGCGGCCGCCGCGACGACCGGATCGACGGTGAGGTGCGGCCGAGAGGCGTGGCCGCCCTTGCCCCGGATGCGCAGGAAGACGGTGTCGCTCGCCGCCATCATCGGCCCGGACCGGGTCAGGATCGTCCCCTCGGGCGCGCCCGGGTGATTGTGCAGGCCGAAGATCGCGTCGCAGGGAAAACGCTCGAACAGCCCGTCGGCGATCATCGCCTGAGCGCCCGAATTCCTGCCGGCCTCCTCCGCGGCCTGGAACACCAGGACGACGGTCCCGCGGAAGCGACGGGTGCGGGCGAGGTGCTCCGCCGCGCCCAGCAGGACGGTGGTGTGCCCATCGTGGCCGCAGGCGTGCATCTTGCCGGGATGCTTGCTGGCGTAGGGCAGCCCTGTGGCTTCGGTGATCGGCAGGGCGTCCATGTCGGCCCGGATGGCGACGCTGCGTCCGCCCTCCCCCTGGCGCAGCACGCCGACCACCCCATGGCCGCCGATGTTCCGCGTCACCTCGTAGCCCCAGCCTTCCAGCTTCTCCGCCACGAAGGCGGAGGTTCGCACTTCCTCGAAGGACAGCTCGGGGTCGGCGTGCAGGCGCCGGCGGAGGTCCGTGAGTTCGGCCTCCCGGGGAGCGAGATCCGAAACGGTGGAGTACTGGTTCGATCCAGGCGTCATGACAGTTCCGAAGTCCGATGGTCTCGCACGAAGCGGCTGAGGAACGCGCGGGTGCGCGGATGGGATGGGGCGCTGAGGATGTCGCCGGGCGGACCCTGCTCGACGATGACGCCGCCATCCATGAACACGACGCGGTCGGCCGCTTCGCGGGCGAAGCCGATCTCATGGGTGACGACGATCATGGTGAGGCCCTGCGCGGCGAGCTCGCGCATGGTCGACAGCACCTCGCCCACGAGTTCGGGATCGAGCGCGGACGTCGGCTCGTCGAACAGCATCAGCGTCGGCCGGATGGCGAGGGCCCGGGCGATCGCGACCCGCTGCTGCTGACCGCCGGAGAGCTGACGCGGATAGGCGTTTTCCTTGTCGGACAACCCCACGCGAGCCAGCAGCTCCCGCCCATACCGCATGGCCTCGCCGGGCTCCTGGTGGTGCACCCCGATGGGGGCCTCGACCACGTTCTGCAGGGCCGTCATGTGGCCGTAGAGATTGAACTGCTGGAACACCATGCCGATCTTGCGGCGCTGAACCGCGATCTGACGTTCCGGCAGACGCGTCAGCCGCTCGCCGTCGAGGCGGTAGCCGATCTGCTCGCCATCGACCTCGATCGACCCCTGGTCGATGGTCTCCAGGTGGTTGATGCAGCGAAGAAACGTGGATTTGCCAGACCCTGAGGGGCCGAGGATGACCACGACCTCGCCGGGCGCGACATCGAGATCGATCCCCTTCAGAACCTCGTTCGATCCGAAGGCCTTGTGGACGTCGCGGGCGCGTACGACAGGCTGCATGGTCATGACGCCGCGCGTCGGGCGGTCGTGACGGCGCGATCCCCGCGACTGTAGTGGCGTTCGATGAAGCCCTGCATGACGTTCAGGATGGACGTCACCAAGAGGTACCAGAACACCGCGACCAGCAGCATGGGAATCACTTCGAAAGTGCGGTTGTAGATCGACTGGACCGAGTACAGCAGATCGGCCATGGCGATGACGCTGACCAGCGATGTCGCCTTGATCATGCTGATGAGCTGGTTGCCGGTGGGTGGGACGATCGCCTTCATGGCCTGGGGAATGACGATGCGCCGCAGAATGCGGACGCGCGTCATCCCGAACGCCTGGGCGGTCTCCGTCTGGCCCCGGTCGACCGACAACAGGCCGCCGCGGATGATCTCGGCCATCAGGGCCGCTTCGTTGAGCGACAGCCCGATGATGGCCGCCGTCAGCGGCGTGATCAGGCTGTTGGTGTCCCACGAGGCCAGCGTCGGCCCGAAAGGCACGACGATCGAGATCTTCGGAAACAGGATCGAAAGATTGTACCAGAAGATCAACTGCACCAGCAGCGGAGCGCCACGGAAGAACCAGATGAACAGCCCGGCGAGCGAGGACGCCAGGCGGCCGCCCGAGATGCGGGCCACCGCGATCAGCAAGCCGAACCCGACGCCCAGCGTCATCGCGACGGCGGTGAGGCCTAGCGACACGGACAGCCCCTTGAGGACGGTAGGGTCCAGAAAATACTGGGCGACCACCGGCCAGCCGAAATTCGGGTTGATGGCGCAGATGTAGAGAAATCCGCCCAGGATGGCCGTCGCCAGGACCCACGCCGCCGCCCGCCCGAGGGGCAGGGGAGCATGCGCCCTGCGGACGTCCCGAAGAGCATCGGCCGGCATGCGGGCTGGCGAGGCGAGTGCGGTCGATGACGACATGGCGGGCTCCCCGGCGTTCGGCTTACTGGCCCTGGTTGATCCCGGCCTGCTTCACCACGTTGTTCTCGAGGCCCCATTTGTTCATCACGGCCGCGTAAGCGCCGTTGGCGATCAGGATGTTGAAGGCGTCCCGCAGGACCTCGGCCAGCGGCGAGCCCTTGGCCACCACGGCGCCCTGGTAGATATCCTTGAAGCCGTTGGCGAGCCCGACCCCGGAGAGCTCCAGCTGTCCGTTCGCCTGCTTGACGAAGTAGGCCAGGGGAGCCTGCGAGGAAAAGAACGCGTCCGCGCGCTTGGAGCGGACGGCCATGATGGACGCGGGCTGGTCGGTGTAGGACTGCACTTCGACGGCGGGCTTGCCGAGCCCGGCGCACTTTTCCGAGAATTCCTTGACGACCTTTTCGGCCGACCCGCCCGCCATGACGGAGATCCGGGAGCCGCAGGTCGTCTCGAGCGAAACGATCTTCTTCGGGTTGCCCTTGTCGACGGCGAAGACGACGTATTCGCGCGCCCAGTCGACGAAGTCGTTGGACTTCTGCCGGTCGGGGTAGTCTCCGACAGGCCCGATGGCGAGTTGATAGCGACCGGAATTTACGCCGCTCAGCAGCGCAGGAAGTCCGGCCACGGACGCGTGCTCGATGGTGATTCCGAGCAGTTGCCCGATGGCGTCGGAGATGTCCTTCGTCGCGCCTGTGAGTTCGCTCCCAGTGACGATCTCGTAGGGCGGGAAGGAGCCGTTGTTGACGGCGGTCATCTTGCCGGCCTTGCGGATCTCTTCCGGCAACCGCGCCCTCAGTCCCTCGTCGACCTTCTGCGCCGGCGCGGTCTGGGCGAGCGCCGCAGGGGCCGCCAAGGCGACCAGCGCGGCCACGACGAGTGCTTTCATGGTCATCGGCGTTCTCCTTTGGCGAACGAGGCGGGGCGGCTGATTCTGACTTGGCCCCGCCTTCAGGCTTTCAGGCCCGGAAAGAGCGTCTCGACTCCGACGGGCTTCGGAAGGATGCCCTGCTGGTGCAATTCAACGCCGAAATCGGCGATCATGCGCGCATTCTGCTCCAGACCGCTGTCGTTCCAGTCGGGCGCCAGCGAGCGGCCGGCGAAGAGCAGCTCCTCGAGGACGAAGGGCGAGGTTTCGGCATATTTCCGCCGCTTCGCCGTCCAGACCCGCTGGCTTTCATCGACGAGGCTTGAAAGCTCGTCGGCGATCCAGGGATGCTCGCGCAGGATGGCCGTCTTGACGCCGAGCAGATGATGCGCCGGCACGTAGCCGACATCATCGTAATAGGCGCACTCGGCGCCCCGGAAATCGCGGAGCAACGGCCGGAAACCCGATCCGCGAGCGAAGAAGCCGTCGGGCATGAACGGCGTGAAGACGGCGTCGAGATCGCCTTTCGCCAGCATCTCCATCATCGGGCGTTCCGCCGGATCGGTCTCGATCAAGCCGGGGCGACCGAAGCCGTCGAGCCGGTCGACGATCGGGTGCTGCGCGGTGAGGCGCCCGGCGATCCAGAACGCATCTTCCACCCCGACGCCTTCGCGCCGCAGGGCCGCGCGCGTCCAGGTGTTGCCGCTGTCGCGCCAACCCGTCACGCCGATCCGCTTGCCCTTGAGCTGGGACAGGCGCTCGAGCGGGCTCGCCTCGCGGGTGATGACGCAGCGATGGCGAAAGCCGCGCATGATGAAGCAGGGGAGGCCGACATAGTTCGCCTCGCCCTGCGTCATGGCCGACGCATGGCGGCTGAACGACAGTTCGGCCGCGTCGAATTCCTCGGTGGTCGAGAAGCTCGCCAGCAGCGTCGCCACCCGGGTGATCTGCAGTTCGAGCCGGTCCGACACGACGTCTCGCAGCAGGAGCGGCGTCAGGTAGTCCCAATCGCGCGTGGCGATCCGCAAGGTGACGGTCACGACTGAACCCTCGTCATCTAGTTCGGCCGAACCTACCGACGCATCGATGGGCGCGCAAAAGTTATTGTGTTACTGAACATTCATTTCGGCAGGCGGGCGGCGATGGAAAAGACGTTCGATGCACGCTGGTTCGTGAGCCGTCTGGGCAACCCCACGCGGCGCGGCATCGCGCAGGAGACGGCGGCCCTCGTGCGGACCGGCGCACTGCCGGTCGGCGCCAAGCTGCCCACGGTTCGCGACCTGGCCTACGAGCTGCGCGTCAGTCCGGCGACCGTCTCGCAGGCCTGGGCGGATCTGCGGCGGCACAAGATCATCAGCGGCCGGGGGCGAAACGGCTCCTGGGTCATCAGCGACAGTTTCACGCCTCGTCCTGAGCGGCTGATGAGCGGCGGCCTCACGCCGCGGCCGGGCCTCGTCGACCTCGCCCGCGCCGTCCCGGATCCCGCGCTTCTGCCGGATCTGGCGGAGGCGCTGGCCTTCGGCGCCCAGGCCGAAGGCTTGAACAGCTACGCCCGGGTCCGCATCCTGCCTGTCCTGGAACGCGCCGTGCGGGCGTCATGGCCCTATGACGCCGCGGCGTTTCTGGCGACGGACGGGGGCTACAGCACCATCTACACGCTGCTTCACGCCCTCGTTCCGCCCGGAGCCCCTGTCGCGGTCGAAGACCCGACGGGCCTGCGCATCCTCGACATCCTGGAGGACATGAACGTCCCGATCGTGCCCGTGGCCTGCGACGGCCTGGGGCCGCGGTCCGACGCCCTGGCCGAGGCGCTCGCGCGGCGCCCCGCGATGTTCATTTTCCAGCCGCGCGTGCACGCCGTCACCGGAAACCTGCTCTCGGCGCGCCGCCTGGATGAACTCGGCCGCCTGCTCCAGCGCAGCGACACGCTGGTGGTCGAGAACGACGGCGTCGGCGATGTCACGAACGCGCCGCGGATCTCGCTCGGAGGCAGGATGCCTGACCGCGTCATCCATGTCCTGTCCTACTCCAAGGCGCTCGGTCCCGACCTGCGCCTGGCGGTCATGTCGTCATCCGCGGTCATCGCCGAACAGATCCAGACCTTTCGCGGCTTCAGCGCGGGATGGACGAGCCGCATCCTGCAGGCCGCGACGGCCTGGCTGCTCGACGACCCGGCGACCGCCGTCCGCGTCGCTCACGCCCGGAGCGTGTACCAGGCCCGGCGCGAGAGGCTCGCCGCCGAATTCCGGAGTCTCGGCGTCGACGTCGAGCCCGGACATGGCCTCTCGTTCCTGGTCCCGGTCGCCCAGGGACACGATGCGGCCTCGCTGCTCTCGAGCGAGGGAATCGCCGTGGCCCCGGGTCGGAATTTCTCACTGGCGCCGCTCGACTTCGTCCGGGTGGCGGCCAGTTGCGTGCCGGAGAGCCAGGCGGCTCACACTGCGCGGATCATCGCGCGCGCCCTGACGCCCGGCGATCTCGCCTCCTCGCCGCTCGTCACGGCGCCCGAGCTCGGCCCGCCGGAATAAGTGCGGACCGTCCTGGCTCACCGTGTGAACGCGCTGCCCCAGCGGCGGCCGGGGGAGGGATCGACGCCGGCCAGGACGAGCGCTTCGCGGACGCCGATCGAGACTGAATCGTAGATCGGGACGCCGTATCGTTGTTCGAGGTCCGCGACGAGCGGGGCGGCCGGGAAATTGGTGCAATAGGTGATGATCGAGTCGGGTTTGGCCGACGCGACATGGGCCACCATGGCGGCGATTTCAGAATCCGGGATCTCGCAATAGGAAAAATTGTCGGTGCGCCCGGCGTGAGCTTCCGCCGCGCAGGCGTAACCCTCCCGGCCATAGACCTCGACGATCTTGTCCTGGTAGGCCTTGGCGTAGGGCGTGACCAGGCCGAAGCGCTTGACCCCGTCGCGCTTGAAGAAGCCCTCGACGCCCAGCGTGGAGGTCGTCGCCTGGCGGCCCGTCAGGGCCTTGATCCGGGCGCACAGGTCCCGGTCGGCGTCGAACCCGATGCTGCCGCCTTTGCTGCCGTTCCACAGGATGACGTCCGGCCGGGCGTGGCCGAGCAGGACCGCGGCGTCCAGCATCCCCCGCCAGTCGTAATCGCCCGAGTAGCTGTCCTTGGAGCCGACGACGGACACGCGAGAGTAGTGACCCGACACTTGCGGGAAATCGGCCAGGATCGCGGTCGTGATGCGCTCCACCACGATGTTGGCCGACGGCGTGATCGTGCCGAGCGAAATCGTCTGCCGGCGGAACGGATTGTCGCCAATGTTCATGCGTCGTCCCTGACGATGCGGTTGCGCTCGGCGTCCCAGCTGGCCAGGACGGCGTCGCCGGGCTGGATCGCCAGGGCGACGCCCTCGCCGGCGTTCTGGCGGAACGCGAGGAGCGGCCGGCCACTCGGCAGGCGAAGATGCAGTTGGGTGGAGACGCCGCGATAGACGATCTGGTCGACCGTGGCCGCCACCTGGTTCGGGGCGGGAGCATGGCCCGCCGCGGGCATGACCTGCACGGCCTCGGGCCGCACCGCGACGGTGACTCGCCCGCGCGCCTCGGGCCCGACCGTCTGCAACCGCAATCCGTCGCCGATGTCGACCATGGCGCCGCCCGAGATCGGAACAGCCGCGCCGTCGAAGAAGTTGGACGCGCCGATGAAGCTCGCCACGAAGCGTGTCGCCGGTCGCTCGTAGATCTCGGAAGGGCCGCCGATCTGCTCGATCTTGCCCCCGCGCATCACGGCGATGCGGTCGGACATCGTCAGCGCCTCCTCCTGGTCATGCGTGACCATGATGGTGGTGATGCCGAGCCGTTGTTGCAGCGCGCGCAGCTCGATCTGCATGCTTTCTCGCAACGACTTGTCGAGCGCGCCCAAGGGTTCGTCGAGCAACAGCACGGCCGGTTCGATCACGATGGCGCGCGCCAGCGCGACGCGTTGCTGCTGGCCCCCGGACAACTGGTGCGGCATGCGCCCGGCGAAACCGCTCAGCTGGACGAGGTCGAGCGCGCGCTCGACCTTGCCCCGGATGTCGGACGCGGCGACGCCGCGCATTTCAAGTCCGAACGCCACATTGGCCGCCACCGTCATATGCGGGAAAAGAGCGTAGTTCTGGAACAGCAGCCCGATATTGCGCTTGTGGACCGGAACGTTGGTGATGCTGCGGCCCTTGACCGTGATGCCGCCCGCGTCCGGCACGATCAGGCCGGCGATCATGCGCAGCATCGTGGTCTTGCCGCAGCCGGACGGGCCGAGCATGGACAGAAGATGCCCCTGCCCCACCACGAAGCTGACGTCGTCCACGGCGGGCGCGCCGCCGTAGCTTTTCGTCACCCCGTAGACGTCGACGTCGTGGTCGCGCGCCGCTTCGGTCATGCGACGAAGATCCCGTTGAGCTTCTCGATCCAGCTCGCCCGCACCTTGTTGACGTGCGCCCAATCCGGGCTGAACAGCTTCATGTCGTCCATCTTGTTGAGCGGATAGGCGAGCAGCTTGGCGATCTCGGGCTTGAAGGTGAGGCCCTCGATCGGCGGGGCCGCGATCGCGAACTCGGCCAGGGGCTGCTGCACGGCGGGCGACAGCATGCGGTTCATGAACTCGGCGCCGAGGTCCTGGTTCGGGCCGCCCTTCACCATCACCTGGCAGTTCACGCCCGCGAAGGCGCCCTCCTTGGGGTAGCACATGTCGATGTTGGCGCCCTGCAGCGTGTAGGGTGAGACGTATTTCGAGTATTCGATGCCGCCCACGTCGCCTTCGCCCTGGGCCACAAACACGGCCGCGTTGTTGCTCTCGTACAGGTTGAGGATGTTGGGCTTCAGCTCCTGCAGTTTCGGCCAGGCGGCGTCGGCCAGATACTGCGCTTCCTGGTAGGGCCTGCCGGTGACGAGCGCCGCGGTGGCGATGACCACGAAGACGCTGGGCGTATTCTTGGTGCTCACGAGGGAGACGCGCTTCTTGAAGCGCGGGTCCCACAGGTCGGCGTAGCTCGTCAGCGGCTTGGTGGCGGTGGGGTTGAAGAACAGGCCCGCGGTCGAGACCGCCAGCGCGACGCCGTACCCGTCCTCGTAGATGAAGCGCGGGAACACCTTGGCGATGTTCGGCATCTTGTCCCTGGGCAGCGGGTCGATGAGCCCTTCGCGCTTGGCGATCTCGACTCCGAGGTCGTCCACGAACATCACCGTATATTTCGGCGCGTCCTTGGTGGCGCGCAGGCGCGAGATCTGGCCGAGCGTGGTGCCTTCCTCGGCCAGCACTTTGCAGCCGAAGTCCTTCTCGAAGGCCGGCAGCACGTTCTTGCGAATGAACTCGCCCTGCGGGCCGCCCCAGATGCCGACCTGGATCTGCTTGCCCTGCGCCCAGGCGTTGGGCCGGAAGATCATGGGGGCGGCGAGCGCCGCCGCGCCGCCGAGGAGGAGACTGCGGCGCCCTACGCCCTGCTTGCCGGTATCCTGATCAGACATCGCGTACCTCCAGGTTGGCGGCGCGTCCCGGGAGCCGGGACATCGCCTGTCGCGTCACACGCTCATGGCCTTGCGCAGCCCGGTCGCTTTCTCGATCGCCAGCACGATCAGCATGGAGAATGCGATCATCAGGGCCGCGATGGCGGCGATGCTGGGGTCGAAGAAGCGCGCGGTCAGCGTGAAGATCGTCAGCGGCAGGGGGATGTGCTCGGCGTCCGCGAGCCACATCGAGATGGGGTAGTTGTCGAAGGACGTCACGAAGGCGAACAGCCCTCCCGCCACGATGCCCGGCATGATCCGGGGCCGGGTGATGCGCCAGAACACCCGCAGGGGCCCGCCGCCCAGGGTGCGGGCCGCGTCCTCGATATTGGGATCGATCAGCGCGAGGCTGGCCGTCACGGTGCGCACCACATAGGGCATCGTGACGAGCATGTGGCCGATGACGAGGTTCACCAGCGCGTTGTGGGAGCCGATGGTGGTGAAGAACCGCAGCAGCGCGATGCCGGTCACCAGCATGGGAAAGACCAGCGGCGACAAGATGAGGCTCTGCACCAGGGTGCGGCCCGGGAAGCGATAACGCTGCAGCGCGAAGGCCGCGAGCGTGCCCAGCACGATCGAGCCCGCCGCCGCGGCCGTGGCCAGGAGCAGGCTGAACTGGAAGGAGCCGGTGAATTCCGGCTCATTCAGGATCTTGGCGTACCACTTCAGCGTGAAGCCGCGTGGCGGGAACGTGACGAAGGGCGTGTCGGAGAACGAGATCGCGATCGGCACGATGAGAGGTGCCGCCAGGAAGACCACGGCCAGCGCCGACAGCCCGTAGAGCAGGATCCCGGGCGCGCCCTGGCGCGCATCGGCGCTCATGCGCCCGCCCCCAGGGCGCGATCCGGGAAGCGCCGGCCGACCAGCCGCAGATAGGTGAAGTTGATCGCCAGCACGATGGCGACCAGCACGGTCGCGATGGCCGCGCCGAAGGGCCAGTCGAACACGGACATGATCTGCTCCTCGACCAGCGTGCCGAGCATCTTGGCGAAGTTGCCGCCCAGCAGCGCCGGCGCGACGAAGGAGCTCGCCGTGAGCGAAAACACCAGCGTGGAGCCGACGGCGAGACCGGGGATGCTCAACGGCAGGGTCACCCGCCTGAACACCGCGAAGGAGGAGCCGCCCAGCGTGCGCGCAGCCTCTTCGACCGAGGGATCGATCTTTCCCAGCGCCGAGGCGATCGGCAGAACCATGAGGGGGAAGAACACGTGCACCGAGCCGATCACGATCGCCCACTCGGTGAAGAGCAGGCGGACCGGTTCGTTCGTCAGGCCGACGCTCTTCAGCGCCCAGTTGAGGACGCCGGAGTTGCTGTTGGCCAGGATGACCCGCCACCCATAGGTGCGGATCACCACATTCACCAGCAGCGGCGCAATGACCGCGACCGTGAGGACATGGCCCCACCACGCCCGGCCGCGCACCATCACGAGCGCCACCGGGTAGGCGGCCAGCATGCAAAACAGCGTCGTCAGCGCGCTCACCCGCAAGGTGGTCCACAGCACCGTCCGGTAAAGCTCGACCTCGGCGAGGCGCGCATAGTTGGCGAAGGTGACGTCGGTGGTGACGCCGCCATTGGGCAGCTGCCTGAAGAAGCTGAAGCCGATCATCATGCCGACCGGCGCGACGAAGAAGACGGCGAAGAACGCCACGGCCGGCGCCAGCAGCCCAAACGCCGGAACGAGGCGCATGTCGAAGCGCCGGCGCGCCGCGGGAGCGGCTGGCGGAGCGTTCGAGGAAGCGGCCGTCAGAGTCATCCGAGGCTCCCGGAGACCTGCAGGCGGAGAGCCTGCGGTCACGCGGATCGGGGGATCCGCCAGCGAACCTCTTGGCAAGGCGCGTGCCAATCGGCTGGCCCTGATCCTGCAAAGGGCCGCCGAACCCACGTTCCGCTCGCCCCGCAGAGGAGAACCCCGCGTGAAGACGCTCCGCCACCACGGCCGCTACCCCTATTCGCCCGTCACCCAGGCGCCGCCGTTCCGCTGGCCGCAGGGCGACGGGCTGGCCGTGTATGTCGCGCTCAACCTCGAGCACTACGCGTTCGGCGAGGGCATGCTGGACGAACTCGTTCCCACGAGCCCGGCCCCGGACGTGCTGAACTATTCCTGGCTGGAATGGGGCAACCGGGTCGGAGCGTGGCGGATCCTGGAGCTCTTCCAGTCGTTGGACCTGCCGCTCACGGTGCTGGTCAACGCGGCCACCTATCAGGGCGCGCCCGGGCTCGTGGAGGCGTTCCGCGCCGCAGGCTGCGAGATCGCCGCGCATGGGCGCACCAACGCCGAGCGCCAGGGTGATCTCTCCTCGGACGGCGAGGCGGCCCTGATCGCCGAGGCGACGAGCGTCATCGCCGGCCACGAGGGCGCGCGCCCGGCCGGCTGGCTGGGCCCCTGGATCTCGGAAAGCGAGGAGACGCCGGACCTGCTCAAGGAGGTCGGCTACCGCTACGTGCTCGACTGGTGCTGCGACGACCGGCCGATCCCGCTGGCGACGCGCGCCGGACCGCTTCTGGCGCTGCCCTACCCACAGGAGGCGAACGACGCCAACGCCATCGTGGTCCGGCGCATGGGCGCGGACGCCTTCGCCGACCTCATCATCGACCAGTTCGACGAGATGATGGCGCAAGCAGTGGGGAATGCGCTGGTGTGCCCGATCTCCCTGCACCCGCACGTGACCGGGCAGGCGCATCGGCTGCGGCATCTGCGCCGCGCCCTCGCCCATATCGCAGCCCACCGCGAGCGCATCTGGCTGACCCGGGCGCGCGACATCGCCGACGTCGCCATCGCGGGCTACGACCTGCGATGATCAGCTTGCGTCGGCGCCGCCCAGGATCGCCGCGAGGCTCGGCGTCGGCGGGGCTTCGCGCCTGAGATCGAGGCGAGCCTCGACGTTCTCCAGATGCTCCAGCATCAGGGCGACGGCCCTGTCGGCGTCTCCCGCCGTGAGCGCCGCCACGATGTCCTCGTGCTCATGATGCGAGCAACTCGGCCGACCCGGCATCTCGTAGGCCAGGATCACCAGAGATTCGCGGGTGATGAGCTCCCGCAGATATTTCAGCAGGACGCCATTGTCCGCCGCTTCGGCCAGGATCATGTGGAACGCGCCCGAGAGCTCCACCATCTCGCTGCGCGCACGCCGCTTTTCCGCGTCCTTCTCGCGCTTCACATGGGCGAGAAGCCGCGTTTTCAGAGCCTTGTCGAAGCGTTCCGCGACGGCTCGGACCAGCGCCGCCTCGATGGCGCGCCGGGCCGCGAACAGCTCGCGCGCTTCCTTGACGGTGGGCGTGCGAACGGAGGCGCCGCGGTTGGGCTCGATCGTGACGACGCCCTCATGCGCCAAGCGCAGCAGCACGCGTCTCACCCTGGCCCGGCTCACGCCGAAGATCCCTCCCAGCTCGTCTTCGCGCAGCCGCGTTCCGGGCTGCAGCTGCTGCGCTGAAATCGAGTCGTAGATCCGTCGGAAGATCCGATCTTCGGGCCCGTCGGACGACCCGTCGTCATTCGCGGCCGGACCGGGCGACGTGGAGAGGGTGAGAAGCGCCATGGGCAGAACCTATCGCCAGAGAGTGGACGCGCAAGCGCCAGGCGCCCGTCGGAAGCCGCGCGGCGCCGCATAGGGAAGCACGATCGCGAGGCGCCATGCGCACAAATTCAGCATGGATTGTGCACAATCGGATCTCGCATTGGACATCATCCGTCGGAGCCTTCGGGTCGGCGTCCCTGCCCGGCGTCGGTCATCTGGCACGAAGCATGCCTGAGCTTGGCATGTCCGCCATGCGCGCAGCAGGAGCTTTCCATGTCGATGTCCTCTTTCATTCGCCCGGCGGTCCTGGCCGCGTCCATGCTGGCCGGCGTCGTCGCAGCGCAGGCGCAGTCTCCGACGACGATGCGCGTCGCCGGCAACTTCTCGTCCAGCGTCACGCATTCGGAAGGCATCGAGCGCCCCTTCTTCGCCGGGCTGGCGAAGGAGACGGGCCTGCCGATCACCATGAACTTCAACCCGATGGACGTCGTGAACGTGAAGGCGGACGACGCCCTGCGCCTGCTGCGCTCGGGCGCTTTCGACGTCATGTCCGTGCAGATCGGGCAGGCTTCCCGCGACGATCCCTTCTTCGAAGGCATCGACCTGGCCGGCGTGTCGACCAACTTCCCGGACCTGCAGAAAGCCATCGACGCCTATCGCGGGGTGTTCGACGAGCGCCTGCAGAAGAAGTTCAACGCCAAGGTGCTGACGCTCTGGCCGTTCGGTCCGCAGGTGTTCTACTGCCGCAAGCCCGTCGCGTCGGTCGCCGACTTCAACGGCCTGAAGGTCCGCAGCTTCACGCCCACCATGTCGGCGCTGCTGCAGAAGCTCGGCGCGACGCCGGTCACGCTCTCGTTCAGCGAGGTCTATACCTCGCTCGGCAGCGGCGTGGTCGATTGCGGCGTCACCTCGCCCAACTCCGGCAACACGGGTAAATGGCCTGAGGTCACGACCCACTACATCCCGCTGGCCGTGTCCGGCTCGGTGCAGGGCCACTTCATCAACCTGGCCTACTGGAACAAGTTCAGCCCGGCCGAGCAGGCCAAGATCGAGGCGGCTTTCAAGACGCTCGAGAAGCAGATGTGGGACTACGCCGTCAGCGGCACGGAGGACAGCCAGAGCTGCAACACCGGCGGTCCGTGCAAGAGCGGGCAGCCCTTCAAGATGACGCTCGTGACGCCCTCGGCAGACGACGTGGCCAAGATCGCGGCGGCCTCGGCGGCGAGCGCCCTGCCCCTGTGGCGGGACGCCTGCAACAAGGTGGACCCGCAATGTTCGGCCACCTGGAACAAGACCGTCGGCGCCGCGCGCGGCCTGAAGATCGACTGAGGTCGTCCGCAACCCAGCACAGGACGCGCGCATGGCTCCCGTCAATCCCATCAGCCGCATCGTCGAGCCGGTCGCCCGCGTCGTGGCCATCGTGTTCGGCTACACGATCCTGGCCTATTCGGTGGCGCTCTCGATCGAGATCGTGGGCCGCAAGCTCTTCAACACCTCGTTCAAGGGCATCGACGAGGTCGGCGGCTTCGTGCTGGCGGTCTCGGCGGCGGTGGGCGCCTCCTACACGATGGCGATGCGCGGCCATACGCGTGTCGACGTGTTCCTGGTGCGCATGTCGAAGCCGACGCAGCGGCTGTTGAACACGGTCGCGATGGTCTCCATGGCCGTCTTCGCGCTGTTCGCGGCGGTCCGCGGCGTGGCCGTGCTGCAGGAGACGATGGAGTTCGGGTCCGTCTCTCCGAATCTCCAGCAGCCGCTATGGATTCCGCAGCTCGGCTGGGTGATCGGCCTGGCCCTGTTTGGCGCGATCGCCGCCGCCTATGCGCTGCACGCCGTCTGGCTGCTGGCGACAGGACGGCCGGAGTTGAACGCCTTCTACGGCCCGCTGACCGTGGACGACGAACTGGAAGGCGAACTCGCCTCCCTGGAAGCCCGGCAGACGGAGGGCGCCCGCCATGGCTGATCTCTGGGCCGCCGGGGTCGGCTTTCTGCTGCTGATCGTCCTGATGGGACTGGGGCTGCACGTCGCCTTCGTGATGTTCGCGCTCAGCGTCGCGGGTGCGGCGCTCTATCTCGGCTCGCCGATCGTCATGGAGTACGGGACCCAGAACTGGAGCTCGACGAACAATTTCGTGCTGGTCGCCGTGCCGCTCTTCGTGCTGCTGGGCGAGTTGCTGGTGCGCGGCGGCTTCACCGACCGCATGTATCGCTCGCTGTCCGATTGGCTGGCGCCGCTTCCCGGTGGGCTGCTGCACAGCAATATCGGCGTGTCGGCGCTCTTCGCCGCCGTGTCAGGCTCTTCGGTCGCGACCGCCGCCACCATCGGCACCGTCGCGCTCCCGGCCTTCGACAAGCGCGGCTACGACCAGCGCATGGTGCTGGGCTCGATCGCCGCCGGCGCCACGCTGGGCATCCTGATCCCGCCGTCGATCAACATGATCATCTATGGGGCGATGACGAACACGTCGGTCGGCCGCCTCTACGCGGCCGGCGTCCTGCCGGGCCTCCTGCTCACGGCGCTGTTCATGGGCGTCATCGTGGTCGCGTGCCGGATCAAGCCCGCTCTGGCCGGACCGCCCGAGCCGTCCGCGCCGCTGGCCGACAAGTTGCGCCGCCTTGTGGATCTGGCGCCGCCCCTCGTGGTGTTCGGCTTCGTCATGGGCTCGATCTACGCCGGCTGGGCGACGCCCACCGAATCGGCGGCGCTCGGCATCGTCGTGTCGCTGGCGCTGTGCGCTGGCTATGGGCGGCTGAACATCCGCATGCTGCACGAGAGCTTTCTGTCGACGCTCTCGATCACGGCCATGATCATGCTGATCGCCGCAGCAGCGTTCTACCTGAATTTCGTCATCGGCATCATGGGCGTGCCGACGCTGCTCACCGCCTTCGTCGGCGGCCTGCACGCCTCGCCCGGGCAGATGATCCTGATCCTGCTGGTGTTCTACCTCATCCTGGGCTGCTTCCTGGACGCCCTGGCCATGGTGGTGGGCACCATCCCGATCGTGTTCCCGCTGATCGTGGCGCTAAAGATCGACCCGGTGTGGTTCGGCATCTTTCTCGTCATCATGGCCGAGCTGGCGCTGATCACGCCGCCGGTCGGCATGAACCTCTATGTGGTGCAGGGTATCCGCAAGTCAGGCTCGATCACCGACGTCATCGTCGGCGTGCTGCCGTTCCTGTTCATGATGCTGCTGCTGGTGCTGCTGATCTGGCTGTGGCCTGGCATCGCCATGTGGCTGCCGACACGGGCCATGGGTTAGGCATGCTGCGGCTGCTGCTGGTCAACGGCAACATGACGCAGGCGGTGACGGACGCCGTCTGCGCCGAGGCCCGGCGGGTGTGCGGCGCCGCCACGGTCGTCGAGGGCGCGACGGCGCGCTTCGGCGCGCAGATCGTCACCACGCACGCCGGCGCCGTCGTGGCGGCCCACGCCGTGCTCGACCTCCTGGCCGAGCGCTCCGGCGGCTACGACGCCGCCATCCTGGCGATCTCGTTCGACTGCGGGCTCGCTGCGGCGCGCGAGCTCTTCCGGACGCCGGTGATCGGCATGACGCAGGCCGCCATGCTGGCCGCCTGCGACCTCGCGCCGACCTTCCGGATGATCGTTTTCGGCGCGACGGCGCTGCCGCTCTACGAAGACCTTGTGCGGCTCTACGGCATGCACGACCGGGTGTCGCGGATCCACTGCATCGATGTCGCGCCGACGGCCTATCTGGACGGGCAGGGGCGCGATGACGCGATCCTGGCCGAGCTGGCCGGCATGCCGCAGGCGCCCGGCGCTCCGGTGGTGATCTGCGGCGCGGCGCTCGCCGGGACCGCCGCCCGGCTCCAGCCGCTGACGCCATTGCGCCTCCTCGATGGGATCGCCTGCGGGGTGGCGTCAGCCGAAAGGCGAGCAGCCGAAGGCTCCGCGCCGGGGGAGCATGCGCCGATCCCGGTCAGGGGGCTCTCGCCCGCTCTGACGGCCGCGTTCGAGAGGCGATCATGATTCCGGGCGATGGCGCTCCGAGCCAGGTCGAGCTGATCCGCAGCGCGGAGGTGTTCAGCCTGGAGTCCGGCGTCGTGACCTCCGCTGCGGCGGACCTCCTCATCCTGGACGGCCGCATCGCGGCGATGGGCCCCGACCTGCCCGCTCCGCCCGGCGCGACGGTGACGGACGCGCGCGGCATGCTGGCGATGCCGGGGTTGATCAACGCCCACTTCCATTCGCCCGGCAACCTGATGCGCGGCGCCGTGCCGGGGCTGCCGCTTGAAGTGTTCATGCTCTACGAGGTGCCGCCCTTGGCCGCGGCGGCCGACCAGAAGCGCCTCGCCTATCTGCGCACCCTGCTGGGCGCCATCGAGATGGTGAAGACGGGCGTCACCGCCGTCATGGACGACGCCTTCCACGTGCCCATCGCGACGCCGGAGGGAGTCGACGCGATCTGCGAAGCCTATCGCGACATTGGAATGCGGGCCCGCGTCGCCATCGACCAGCCGAATGTCGTCGAATACGCCAAATACCCGTTCCTGGCCGATCTCCTGCCCGACGCCATCAAGCGGCGCATGGACGCCGCGCCGCGCCAGAGCGACGAGGAGCTGCTGGAGCTCTACGCCCACCTGATCGGAACCTGGGACGGCGCCGCCGACGGCCGCATCGGAGCGGCGCTGTCCTGCTCGGCGCCGCAGCGGGTCACCCGGCCCTATCTGCACGCGCTGGCCAGTCTCTCGGAGCGGCGGAAGCTGCCCTTCAACATGCACATCCTGGAGACCAAGCTGCAGCGCGTGCTGGGCGAGGACAAGTATGGCCGATCGCTGGTCCGCTACGCCGCCGACGAGGGCGCGCTGGGCCGCCACGGCGTGGTGATCCACGGCATCTGGATCGACGACGCCGACATGCGGCTCATCGCCGACTCGGGAGCGACCATCGCGCATAATCCAGTGTGCAATCTGCGGCTCGGCAGCGGAATCGCGCCGTTCCGGGCGTGGCGGGACGCGGGCTGCGCCGTCTGCATCGGCACCGACGAAATCATCGCCGACGACCGCGCCAACCTGTGGGACGCCATCAAGGCCGTCGGGATGGTGCATACGCTTAGCGACCCGGATTGGCGCACGTGGCCGACGGCCGCCGAGGCGCTCGACGTGACGCTCTCGGGCGGCGCCCGGGCTCTGGGCTGGAGCGACATTGGGGCGCTGCGGGTCGGGGCCAAAGCCGACGTCGTGCTGGTCGACCTGCGCACGACCGCCTTCACCCCGCTCAACGACCTGGGGCGCCAGCTCGTCTACGCCGAGAGCGGCTCCTCCGTGCGCGACGTCATGGTGGACGGACGCTGGATCGTCCGGGACGGGCGCATCGCCACCGTTGACGAGGCCGCGATCCTGGCGGAGATCCGTGACGCGTCGCGGGCCTTTTCCGGGCAACGCGCGGCGGCGGATGCGGCGGCGCGCGAGCTCGAGCCCTATTACCGGGAGATGGTGCTGAAGGCCCACGCCCGGGACGTGGGCCTGCGCCGCCGGCTCGACTGAAGCCCCTCACCCCTTGCCAAAGAGCCATCCCTTCGGCGCGAGCGCCGCGCGGTCCACACCGCATGCGTCCAGCGCGCCGGCCAGGCTGAGCGCGACGGAATCAAGCATCGGGACCCCGTGCCTCGCCTCCCAGGCGGGGACCTGGTCCGCGCCCGCCAGGTTCGTGCACAGCACCACGATGGCGTCCGGCCGCTCGGCGGCGACGTCCGCCACCATGGCGTCCAGCGCCTCGCGGCTCACCAGCCCGAAGCTGAAATTGTCGCGGATGCCGAGATGGCGCTCCGACACGACGCGGAACCCCTCCGTCCCGAGCGTCGCCGCGATGCGGGCCTGGACGTCGTCGGTGTAGGGCGTGACGAGCGCGATCCGGCTCATGCCGTGGCGGCGCAGCGTATCCGCCATGGTGAGCACGCAGGTGGTGGCGCGCACGCCCGTGCGCCGCTCGATGGCGTCGATGAGCCGCCGGTCCGTGTCGAGCCCGAGCCAGCTCGCGCTCGTGCCGTTCCAGGTGATGCAGTCGACCTTGGCGTGCGACAGCAACTCGGCGGCCGCCAGCATGGGCTCGGGGTCGAACTGCCCCAGCGCCGCGCTGTCGAGCGCAATTTCGGTGACGCGGAAGCGGGCGAAATGCAGGCTCACGCCTGGCAATCCCCGCAGAAGCTCCGCGCTGACGGGCTCCAGCACGGTGTTGGACGACGGGGTGAGCATGCCGAGGCGTTGCATCAGGCGATCTCCGGAGAAGGCGGGCGATAGGTGAAGCCGGCGGCCTCGAGGCGACGTCCCAGCGCGGCGAGAGTGCGTTCCGCGCCGGGGCGGCCGATGAGCTGCACGCCGAAGGGCGTTTCGCCGTCGCCGCGCGGCGCCGGCACGGTCAACACGGGATAGCCGACGAGGGAGACCAGGAACGTCACCGCCAGATAGTCGACGATGCTGTCCAGCGCCTGCCCGTCGATCTCGAGCACGTCCGCCTGCGTGTTGGGCCACGGCATGACCGAGGCGGCCGGCGCCACGAGCACGTCCGTCGCCTCGAAGAACGCGGCGAAGCGTCTGGACACCGCCGAGCGCGCCGCCTCGGCGGCCAGATAGTCCTGCGCGGTCAGCCCGTCGCCGGCCGCGATGTTCCACGCCGCCGTGGGGCTGAGACCTTCGCCGAAGCGGTCGCGCAGGCCGCCATAGGCGTGCCGGACATGCGCCGCCCGGAGAGTCTTGAAGGACGCGATTGCGCCTTGGCAGTCCGGCGCCCCCAGGCGCACGGGCCGTTCCAGCGCCTGCTGCATGGCGCCGAGGGCCCGGTCGAACCGGGCGCGCACTGTCCGGGACACCGGCGCGACGCCGAAATTCACCGTCGCGCTCACCCGGGGCGATCCGCTTTCGGGCTCGTCGGGGATCCTGAGCGACGTCGGATCGCGGCGGTCGGGACCCGCCACGGCGGCCAGCATCAGCATGCAGTCGTCGACGCTGCGCGCCATGACGCCGTGGGTGGCCAGCGTATCCCAGGCCAGTCCGCGGGCGGGCGACGGAATGCGCCCAGGCGTGGGGCGGATCGACACGACGCCGCAGAAGCCGGCCGGCGTGCGCAACGAGCCGCCGAAATCCGTGCCATGCGCCAGCGGCGCCATGCCGGCCGCGACGGCCACGGCGGAGCCGCCCGAGGAGCCGCCGGAGGTGAGCGCGGGGTCGTAGGGGTTCCGCGTCGGGCCGCACAGCGCATTCTGACACAGCGCTCCGAAGCCGAACTCCGGCGTGTTCGACTTCCCCAGGATCACGGCGCCCGCCGCCCGCAAACGGGCGACCACCAGATCGTCCTCCGCCGGAACATGGTCTGCGAACAGCGCCGACCCGTAGGTCGTGCGCAAGCCCCGCGTATCGGTCAGGTCCTTGATGACGACCGGAACCCCATGCAGCGGCCCGCGCTCCTCGGCCGGCAGGGCGTCGAGCGCGTCCGCCGCGCGGTTCGCCGCGCCGGCGTCGACCGTGATCATCGCGTTCAGCGTCGCATCGAGCCGCGCGATCGCCTCCAGGTGAGCGGCAGCGACCTCGCGGGCCGTCACATGGCCCGCCCGCAAGGCGCCGGCCAGCGCCGTGGCGCTCATGCGCGTCAATCCTGCCCTGTCATCGCTCACTGTGCACGAGCCGCCCGGCCAGGCGCCTTTGGAACAGGCGCCGGGTCCGCTCCGGCGCGTGGGAGCACGATCAAAGCCTCTGTGGTCACCGGCTGCTCCGCCAACGGCATGCAATTTGCTCAGCTTCTGCAAATCGGATGCCGAGATCGCCGTCATGTCGTCGCCTGCTCCCTCCGCCGGTCGCTCGCTCGTCCTCGACGGCGTCACGCACCGCTATGGCGACAGCTTCGCCGTCCGGGACATCAATCTCGACATTCGCGGCGGCGAACTCGTATCGCTGCTCGGACCATCCGGCTGCGGCAAGACCACGCTGCTGCGCATCATCGCGGGTTTCGTGGCGCAGACCGAAGGGCGGGTGATCGTCGGCGAGGAGATCATCGACGACCTGCCGCCCAGCCGGCGGGCGGTCGGCATCGTCTTCCAGAACTACGCTCTCTTCCCGCACATGACGATCGCCGAGAACGTTGCCTATGGCCTCGCCGCCCGCGGAGCCGACAAGGCGACGCAGCGCGCCGAGGCGCAGCGCATGCTCGACCTGGTCCAGCTCGGCCCGATGGGCGACCGGCTGCCCCGGCAGCTGTCTGGCGGCCAGCAGCAGCGCGTGGCGCTGGCGCGCGCGCTGGCGATCAAGCCCTCGATCCTGCTGCTCGACGAGCCCTTTGCGGCCCTCGACAAGAACTTGCGCCTCGACATGCAGATCGAGGTGAAGCGCCTGCAGCGGCTCTCCGGCATCACCACCGTCCTGGTCACGCACGACCAGGAAGAAGCGCTCTCCATGTCCGACCGGGTCGCCGTGCTGAGCCAGGGCCGGCTGGAGCAGTTCGCCTCTCCGACCGCCGTTTATGACGCGCCCGAGACGCTGTTCGTGAACACCTTCGTGGGCAGCGCCAACCTGTTGCCAGGCGTGGTGCTCGGCGCGGACGCCCAGGGCGTCCATGTGCGGCTCGACGCCGGAGCCGACATCGTGGCCCGCGCGGGACGAGGCGACGCCGGCGAGCGGGTCGTGGCCTGCATCCGGCCCGAGCATCTTCGCATCGAGAATGGCGAAGTCGGGTTCTCCGGCGTCGTCGAGATGGCGCTGCCGCTCGGCTCGCATGTCGTCCACGACGTGCGCACGGCCGGCGGCCTTTCGGTGAAGGTCTCCGAGCCGCGCCTGGCGGGCGGCGCGCTCCTGCCCACCGGCGCAGCGGTCCGCGTCCGCGTGGCCGCGCCGGGCCTCGCCAGCATCTTCCCGCAAGCCGCCTGATCCCGATTACGACCAGAGGACCTGACGATGTTCACCAGACGACACGTGCTGCAGACCGCGCTGACGCTGGGCGCCATGAAGGCGTTCCCAGGCCTCAGCTACGCCCAGGCCCGCCCGCTGGTCTTCGCGACCTTCACGGGCAGCTGGGAGGAGGCCCACAAGGCCGTGCTCGTCCCCGCCTTCCGCAAGGCCAATGGCGACGCCGCGATCGTCCTCGACCCCATGCTGTCGGTCGATCAGATCGCCAAGGTCAACGCCGCCCGCAGCAACCCGCCAATCGACGTGATGCTGCATGATCCGGGGCCGGCGCTCGTCGCCATCGGGCAGGATCTCGTGGAGCCCTATCCGGTCGAAAAGAGCGCCTTCTACAAGGACCTGATCGGCGAGGCGCAGGAGGCCGCGGGCCCGGCGCCGTTCTTCCAGGTCGTCGGCCTCACCTACAACCCGGAGACCGTGAAGACGCCCCCCACGAGCTGGGCCGATCTCTGGCGTCCGGAGTTCAAGAGCCGGGTCGGGATCACCAACCTGAACTCGACGCTCGGCACCGGGTGGCTGGTCGAGATCGCCAAGATGAACGGCGGTTCGGAGACCAACATCGATCCGGGCTTCGCCGCGCTGGAGAAGCTCAAGCCCAACCTCGCCGCCGTGGCCGCCAATCCGGGCGCGCTGGCGACCCTGTTCCAGCAGGGCCAGGTCGACATTTCGCCCGGCAACTTCAACGCCATCCAGATCCTGAAGGCGCGCGGCGTGCCGGTCGAGTTCGTGGCTCCCAAGGAGGGCGCCATCGCGTTCAAGACGACGATCCACATCGTCAAGAACTCGCCCAACAAGGAGCTCGCCTTCAAGCTCATCGAGGCGGCCTTGTCGCCCGACGTGCAAGCGACCCTGATGGCCCCGCCCTACCTGATCGTGCCCACCAACACGAAGGTGAAGATGGAGGGCGAGATCGCCAAGGTGCTGGCCAAAGACATGGCCGAGCTGAAAAAGAAGTTCGTGTTCCAGGACTGGGCCGCCATCAACAAGCAGCGTTCCGCCTGGATCGAGCGCTTCAACCGCGACATCAAGATCTGACCACGGGGGGCCGCTGCGGCGGCCCCGCCGTCCCTCGCCACGAAGGCGTCTCTCATGCAGCCCCCGCGCAAGCCCATCGACATCGCGGCCTATGATCTTCGGCTGGCCTTGCCGCTCGGCGCGTTCTTCGTGGTCTTCTTCCTGACGCCGCTGCTGGTGCTCCTGACGCTCAGCCTGCAATCGGATCCCAAGGGAACGGCTTACGGCCTGCACCAATACGCCGCGTTCCTGGGCGATCGCTTCAGCCTGGGCGTTCTCGCCGCCACCTTATGGCTCGGCGTCAAGGTGACGCTGCTCTGCCTCGTTTTCGGCTTTCCCATCGCTTGGCTGCACGTGCGCACGCGCAGCAGCGCGGCGCGGGGCGTCATCATGCTCATCGTGCTGTTGCCGCTGCTCACCAGCGTGGTGGTGCGCACCTTCGCGTGGATCGTCATCCTCGGCCGGCAGGGCATCGTCAACGCCACGCTGCTGCAGCTCGGCGTCATCGATGCGCCGCTGCGCCTGCTCTACACGGATGTGGGCGTCGTCACCGCGTTGGCGCAGGTGCAGATGCCCCTCATGGTGCTGCCGCTGACGACGGCGCTGGCCCGCATCGACCCCAACCTGTCGGACGCCTCCGCGGCGCTCGGCGCCGGCGCGTGGCGCACGTTCTTTCGCGTGATCCTGCCGCTGTCGCTGCCCGGCGTCATCGCCGGCTGCATGCTGACCTATGCGGCGGCCATCACGGCCTTCATCACGCAGTCGTTGATCGGCGGCGGGCAGATGCTGTTCATGCCCATGTACATCTACCAGCAGGCCTCGACCCTGCAGAACTGGCCGTTCGCTTCGGCCATCTCGATCATCTTCCTGGTCGCGGTGCTGCTGGTCGTCACCCTCTTCACCAAGCTTGGCCGCCTGTCACGCGGCTGCGCCGACGCCTGAGGCGCGCATGGCCCAACGCCGCATCACCGCCGAGACGATGAGCTTCAACGTCGTCATGACCGCCATGGCGATCATCGCCCTGATCGTGCTGGTCGCGCCGACGCTGGTCGTGCTGATCGTGTCGTTCACGAGCGGCTTTTCGCTGCGCTTTCCCCCGCAGGGCTACTCGCTGCGCTGGTACGTGGCCCTGCTGGACGCCTGGCAGCTGCATTTCGCCGCCCGCAACAGCCTGATGGTGGCCACATGGGCCACCGGCCTTTCCGTTGTGCTGGGCGTCGCGGCGGCGCTCGGGATCGCGCGGTCGAAGACGCTGAGCGCCCGCCTGCTCGACAGCGTGTTCATGTCGCCGCTGGTCCTGCCCGCGCTCGCCTTTGGCCTGGCGGGGCTGATGTTCTTCAGCCTCATCGGCCTGCCAGTGTCGCCGCTGACGCTCGTCATCGGCCACACGGTCGTGTGCGTGCCGTTTGTGGTGCGCAACACCGTGGCGGCTCTGGCGCAGCTCGAGCCATCTCTGCTGGAATGCTCGGCCAGCCTCGGCGCCAGCCGCGCCTACACGTTCCGGCGCGTCACGCTGCCGCTGATCCGCCCCGGCATCCTGGCCGGAGGCTTCATCGCCTTCATGTCCTCGTTCGACAATGTGCCGGTGTCGCTCTTCCTGCGCGACGCCGCGACCGACATGCTGCCCATCCGCATGTGGCAGGATCTGGAGGGCAAGCTGGACGTCACCATCGCGGCGCTGTCGGGCGTGCTCATCGTCCTGACGGTGGCGATCATGATCGTGATGGAGCACGTGACCGGCCTGTCGCGCCGGCTGGCGTCCTGATCAGACGCCTCGGAACAGGGACACGCCCCACGGCGTGAACTTCAAGGGGAGATGATAGTGCTCGTCGATGCGCGTCACCACGAACCGGAACGGCAGGACGTTCATGAAGCCGGCCTCCGCCTCGCTGTAGCCGTTGGCGCGCATCCAGTCGCCCAGGTGGAACAGGCACTCGTAGGGCCCCGCTTCCACGCCTTCGCCCCGCACGACCGGATGGTCGAGCGCCCCGTGGGGGCCGAGCGCGCCCTCGGCGACCTTGCGGCGTTCCGCATCGGCGGATCCGCAAGCGTAGAGCTCGACGAAGAGGCCGGTCGCCGGCACGCCTTTGGCGATGTCGACCCCGTGCAGGGAAATTCCGCCCGCCATCCCGATGCATCCTTTCACGCGTCGACGGCATGCTAGCCTCGGCGTGACGGTCTCGCTATGGCGAAGCTTACGGATGCCACGCAATCAACGATCACCGGAGCGACGCCATGAGCAGCCGATCCGCCGCTGCGACAGTCGAGATGGTTCGACGCCGGTCGGCTTCCGCCGTCGAGATGGCGGAGCAGGCCATCCGCCGCATCACGGACCGCGCTGATCTGAACGCCGTCGTGGATTTCGACCCCGAGGAAGGCCTCCGCCGCGCCCAGGCTGTGGATCGGCGCCTGGCGGACGGCGAGGCTCTGCCGCTGGCTGGCCTTCCAGTGGTGGTGAAGGACAATATCTGGGTGGCGGGTCGCCGCGTCACCCAGGGCTCGCTGCTGTTCCGGGATTTCGTACCTGATCGAAGCGCCGTCGTCGTGGAGCGGCTGGAGCGCGCCGGAGCGGTGATCGTCGGCATGGGCAACACGCCCGAATTCGCCTGCAAGGGCCAGACGACGAACCGCGTCTATGGGGCCACGCGCCATCCCGCCGACCCGGCGCTCACGCCCGGCGGCTCTTCGGGCGGATCGGCCGTGGCTGTCGCGGCCGGGCTGGTCCCGGCGGCGATCGGGACGGATGGGGGCGGCTCAGGCCGGCGCCCGCCCGCCCATGTGGGCGTCGTCGGCTTCAAGCCGTCCTTCGGCGCCCTGCCCTATGGGCCGGGCTTTCCCGAACCGTTCACCGGGATCGCCACCATCGCGCCCATCGCCCGGACCGTGACCGACACGGAGCTGCTGTTCGAGGCGCTGGTCGGGCCGGACCTGCGCGATCCCGACAGTGCGCCTCTCGCCGGCGACAGGGCCGGCGACGCCAGGGCGTTGCGCATCGGCGTGTCTCCCCGGTTCGGCTTCAATGCTCCGGTGGACGACGTCGTGGCCGCCGCCTTCGCGGCGGTCGTCGACGCGCTGGATGGAGCGGGGTACCGGCTGATCGACCAGGATCCCGCATGGCCTGCGGCTGCGACCGAGGAGGCGTTGATGCCGCTGCAGCACGCCGGCCTCGCCGCGATCCATGGAGCCGCGTTCCGCGCCACGCCGGACCTGTTCGACCCGGACGTCGCAGCCCAGATCGAGCGCGGCTTCGCCTATGATGGGCCGGCGGTCGCTCGCGCGCGCTGGCTGAGCCACGATATCGCCCGCGCCGCCGCGGCGTGCTTTGGCGACGTCGACTTCCTGATCGGGCCGACCGTCCCCTGCGCGGCGTGGGCGATCGAACGGCTCGGGCCGGAAACCATCGGCGGCGCGCCCGTCGCTCCGCGCGCCCACGCGGTGTTCACGCCCTTCTTCAACCACGCGCTGACGCCGGCCATCTCGATCCCCATGGGCCGGACGCCCGCTGGTCTGCCGCTCGGGCTGCAGATCGTCGGCGCGCGCGGCCAGGACCGGCGCGTGCTGCAGGTCGCCGCCGCGTTCGAGCGAATTCTCGCCGACGCGGGGTTGTGGGCGGGGCTGCCGGTCGAGGAGCACGGACGCGCATGAACATCCTGCTGCTCAATCCCAACACCACGCAGGCGCTCACCGACCGGATGGCGCGCGTCGCGTCTGCCGCCGCCTCGGCCGGAACCCGGATCGAGCCCGTAACGGCGACCCGGGGCGTGCCCTACATCTCCACCCGCGCCGAGGCGCAGATCGCCGGGGCGATCGCGCTGGAGATCCTGGCCGAAAGGCGCGCGGCCGTCGACGGCGTGATCATGGCCGCTTTCGGCGATCCGGGGCTCGGCGCGGCGCGGGAGATGCTGGAGATCCCCGTGGTGGGCATGGCCGAAGCCGCCATGTTGACCGCCTGCATGCTGGGTCGCCGCTTCGCGATCGTCACCTTCGCGCGGGCGCTCGAGCCTTGGTTCCAGGAATGCGTGGAGGCCAACGGCCTTGCGCATCGCTGCGCCGGCGTCCAGTGCGCGACGGGCGCATTCTCCAGCATCGACGCCGTCCAGGCCGAGATGGAGGAGCGGCTGGTCGAGACGGCGCTCGCCTGCCTGGACGCCCTGCGGCCGGACGTGATCATCCTCGCCGGGGCCCCCCTGTCGGGGCTGGCGCCCGTCATCCGGGACCGCGTGCCGGTTCCGCTCGTGGATGGGGTCGTGGCCGCCGTGAAGCAGATCGAAGGGCTCGTGGCGCAAAAGCCGCGCAAGGCCCAGGCCGGCTCGTTCCGCAAGCCCGCCGGAAAGATGTCCCAGGGGCTGGCTCCCGCGCTCGCGCAGTGGCTGCGGGACGACCGGCCAGCTTGAGGCCGACCATCGCTGGCTTCAGGGCCCCGAAGGGCGCGCCAGGGCGGCGGCCAGGCGGGCGATCTCGGCGTCGTCGGGGCGCATCGCAGCGAGGCGGGGAGCCAGCGCGGCGGCCGCTGCCCGGTCGCCCCGGCGGAGCGCGTCCGCCAGCACGGCCGACAGCAGGTCGACGTCCCAGGGGTGGTCCGCCAAGGCTTTCGCCAGCAGCTCCCGGCCCTGCTGCGCCCGGCCGACGGACGTCAGCGCGACCGCATGCACATAGGCGAAGCGCGCGTCGTCGGGCTGCAGCGCGGTCGCGCGGGCGAACATGTCCAGGGCCTCGGGATAGCGCTTCTGGCGCACCAGCGACAGACCGAGCGCATGCGCGACGCCAGCCGAATCGGGCGATGCGCGGAGCGCGCTCCGCAAGGTCTGCTCGACCTGCGCCTCACGGCCCGAAGTCCTGTAGAGATCGGACAGGTTCACCGCCAGCTCGGCCGCGGAGGGGTCGTTGGTCAACCCCTCGAGAAGCTCGCGCTCGGCCTCCGCGGCCCGGCCCCGCTGCTGCAGGAACGCCGCCAGGGCGGAGCGGTGCTCGGACCGGTCGGCGTTCAGACGATGCGACGCCTCGAATTCGGCGAAGGCCTTCTCCAGGGCGGCCTGTTCGGCCGGAGAGGCCGAGCCGGGCGGGACGCCGGCCAGCAGCCGGGCGGCTTCCACCCGCACGGCGAGCACCGGGTCCGCCGCGAGCGGCAGGAGCATCCGCCACAGCTGATCCGCGGGGCCGCGGGCGAGGCTGCGCATCGCCGCGATGCGCGCCAGAGGCGCAGGATCCGCGAGGCCTTGTTGGGCGGCGGCCTGGGCGGCGATGCTCGGGAAGCGACCGAGCTCGTCCTGGGCCGTGGCCCGCGCGACCGCCGGGACGGCGGGGTCGCCGGCGAGACGAATGAGGGCGTCGCGGGCGCCCGGATCCCCCCGACGCGCGAGCGCGAAGGGCTCGCCCCAGGTCTGCAGCCCCTTGCGCGTGGGACCGCGCCAGCTCTTAACTGAGTCAGCGGCCCATTGGGCCGACCGATCCGCATGGCAGGCGCCGCAGGCGTTGGGCGCGCCGGTCCGGTCGGACAGGTCCGGTCTCGGCGTGCGGAAGCTGTGGTCGTGCCGGCGGTCCACGACCATGTAGGTCTTGGCCGGCATGTGGCAGGACACGCAGTCGGGCGCGTTCGGGCCGGGCGCATGGCCGGTATGGGCCCGGTCGGCGAAACGGTCCGGCTGATGGCACTGTCCGCAGACGGCCGCCCCCGCCGCCTTCAGGGCGCCGCTGTGGGGATCGTGGCAATCGCCGCAGACCACGCCCTTGGCGTACATCAGGCTCTGCTTGAACGCATGGTCGTTAAAGACCTCGTCGCGCATCTGACCATCCGCCTCGAACAGCCCCTCCGAAAGCAGCACCGGCATGTGGGTGTCTTCCAGCGGCCGGCCGGGACGCCAGTCTTCCGAGAGCAGGCCCCGCCGGGAATGGCAGCGGGCGCAGGTCTCCACCTCGTCGCCGGCCGGCCGCGGCGCGCCGTGGGCCGGGCTCCCGGTCGCCGGATCGGGCGTCCAGTCCGGCTGGGGGCGACGCGCCGCCGTGGCGGCGAAGCCCTTGAGCGGGTTGGGCGCGGTCGCGCCGCCGGCGGCCCACGCGACATGCCCGGCGCCCGCGCCATGGCAGGCCTCGCAGCCCACGCTGATTTCCGAATAGGTGGTCTTGTACGCGTTCTTGGCGGGGTCGTAGCCCTTGCGGAACGCCGTCGAGTGGCATTCGCCGCACATCAGGTTCCAGGTCTGGAGCGCCCGGGTCCAGTGCAGCGGATCGCCCGGCGGCGCCGGCTGGTGGCCATAGACGTGGAACCAGCGCTGCCCCCCGCTCTCGCGCGGCCTGGCATCCCAGGCCCAGGGCAGCGCCTGGAGGCGGCCGCCCGAGAACTCGACCAGGTACTGCTGCAGCGGGTCGACGCCGAACGTGTAGCGCACCTCGTAGCTGGCGAGCGCGCCGTCCTGGCCCTCGGTCTCCACCAAGAAGCGGTCGCCGTCCCGGTAGAACCGGCCATGCGCGCCATGGTTCTCGACCCGTGCGCCGGAGAAGTCACCCTTCACGGTGGCCGGCTCGGCGGGCGCCATGGCGGCGGCGTGCTGCGAGCCGGCCCAGGCCTTGGCCTCCCGTTCATGGCACGAGGCGCAGCGCTGCGACCCGACATGGTCGGCCGGCGCGTCGGGCGTCAGGACGCCGGCCCATGACGACGACGCGGCCGAGGGAGGCGCGGCGGACGTCCATGCCGAAAAGGACGCCAGGATCGCGAAGGCCGCGAGCGAGGCCAGGACCGCGCCCAGGAGGCCCGCGAAAGGTCGCGGCCTCGCCGGCCGGCGATCCGGACGCCCCTCGTTCACAGGTCCCACCCGGGAAGTCCTCCCTGCGCGACCCGCAACGGAGCCGCGCGGCTTTCAGAAATGGACGCTGAGGCCGGTGAACACCCCATGCAGCGTGGTGCGGTAGACGAAGCCGCCCTTGTCGTAGTCGGTGTAGAGGGCGCGGTAGCCCACCGAGGTGGACAGCGTCTCCGTCCATTTGTAGCCCACGGCCAGGAAGCCCTGTGTGGTGATCCGCGACCCGACGCCGAAGCCGCCGATGTCCGCGATGGCGTTCATATACCAGTGCTTGTCGAAGGCGTAGGTGGCCGAGAGGCCGACGAGCGGATCCACCCACTCCTTGGACCCCGAGGCGGACAGGTCGAGCGCCGGAATCACGCCGGAATGGCGGATATCGGCGCTCAGCCGCTGGGCCCTGGCGCCGGCGAGCACGCGCACGTCCAGGTCGGGAGAGCCGATCGGAATCCGATAGCCCACATAGCCGGCCAGCAGGCCGAGGGTCTGCTCATAGTCGAGCTGGCCGCCGAAGCGGTTCGTGCGGTTCGCGCCGAGCTTTGACCACACCACGTCGCCAAGGAACATCCAGGTGTCGTTCCGGGCCTGGAACGCGCCCATGAAGACGCCCTTGAGGTGGTCGAGGATCTGGTCGAACCCGACATTCACCCCGATGGGACGCCGGTAACGCAGGCCCACGTCGCCGTCCAGCGCGGTGGCCCAGCCGTAGACGGTGGCCTGGAAGGCCCAGGACGGAAGCGGCGCGATCGGCGCAGGCTCGACGCGGGACGGGAGGTCCGCGCCCAGCGCCGCGCCGCTCGCCGCCAGTCCCGCAGCCAGGCATGCGCCCAGTAACCGCTTCTTCATGTCGAGCCCCCGCTCTTTCGCCATCCAGATCCAGAGTGTGCAGAACATTGACACAACCTGGAAGCGTAGAATGCTACTTGCGCGACCCACGAACGTCATTCTTCCGGACTGTCGAGCGAAGGCCACAGGCGCGGTGCGTCGTGCCGTTCAGTAGGCCCCCGTCACGGCGCGGCGGCCAGCGTCACCTGGGTCACGCCTCCGGCGATGTTGAGGCCCGTCATCCCTTCCACCGAGAGAGGCTGCAGGGAGAACGCCCGTCCGGTTCCGCCCACCAGCAGGTTGGCGCCGATGCCGACGCCGGCGGCCGCCTGCACGCCGACGCCCGCATAGGACCCCGCCAGGGCGCCCATCGGGAACCCCCGGTCGGCCGCGATCACGCCCCAGATGAGATGGCCTGCCGCCACCTCGCCGATCGCGACCCCGTAGTCGGTGATCTGCCCGGTGTAGAGGTCGGCGGGTCCGCCATTGTCCGGCCGGAACACGCAGTGCAGGCGCTGCTTCTGCATGAGGATCATCCCGACCCCGGCCGAGACGTCGCAGGACAGCGTCCCGACTTTCGATCCCGACTGGGCCCAGGCGGGGGCCGCGAGGGCCAGTCCCGCGCCGATCGCGGCGATCCTGATGAACGGTTTGAGCACAGCGCATTCTCCTGTCTGTTGAGAGGCGGGCGCGTCGCCAGGCGAGGCGCCGTCGGGTGCCCGCGCGTCAGGCGCACGGGAGGCGGGGGCCGGTCATGGCTTCGCGGCGAAGATCCTGGCCCAGTCGTCCTTCATGCTCACGACCGCCCAGCCATTGGCCTTGGCCGCGTCGAGGGCCCTGTCCAGCCGGCCGAACGGCGAGGCCCGGTCATAGGCGTATTCGCGCTCGCCATCGTCGTGATGGATGATGACGCCGAGCCCGCGGCGGCCGCTCCTGGTCGCCCATTGCAGCATCTGGAGGTCGCCGTCCGAGTTGCCGAACGCCGCGATCGGCCGCGCGCCGACGGCGGCGTTGATGCCGACGGGCTTGCCCGGGCCGTCGTCGATGAAATTGACCTCGGGCAGGCGGAACAGTTCGGGACGCCCGTCCCTCATCTCGAACCGGGTCTTGATGCTGGAGCCAACCACCCGCTGGGGCGGCACGCCATAGACGCGGTCCATCCACGGCCGCATGAACTCCACGCCGCCGCCCGACACGATGTACACCGTGAAGCCGTTGCTCCTCAGATACGCCATGGCCTCCAGCATCGGCTGGTAGGCCAGATCGGTGTAGGGGCGCTGGAAGCGCGGATGCCGGGCCTTGGCCAGCCAGTCCTGCACGATGGCGGCGAATTGGTCATTCGTCATTCCGGCGTGGGTGGCCCCGACGATCTGCGCCAGTCCGCGCTCGCCGGCGGCTCCGAGCGCTTTCAGGTCTCCCTCGAGGACGGCCTTGAAGGGCTGCTGGGTTTTCCATTCGGGATGCATGGGGACGAGGGCCTTCGCGCGGTCCAGCGCGAAGGCCAGCTGCGTATACATCGGCAGTTCGGGCCACAGCGTTCCGTCATTGTCGAAGGTCGCGATGCGGTCGGCGGGCGCGACGAAATCCGGCGACCCGGGCGTGGTCACGGCCGTGACGAAGGAGACGATCGCGGACTTGGCCGGGCTCTCCTTCCAGGTCCCGAGGGCGTCCGGACCTTGCGCGACCGCAGGGAGGGCCGCCGCCAGGGCGACCAGCATCAGCACAAGCTTCTTCAGCATAGAACAAGCGCCCCCGAGCGAACACATCATCTGCAAAGATGACTCAGTCTATTTTTGGTCAGCAACTTTACAGTCCACGATCACATCATTCTATGATGTAGGTCAGTTTCTCGACGACCTCCTGAGGCGAAGATGCCGGACGGCTCGCGAATGGGCCTTTGCCGTGCTCTGGAGGACGTCCATGGAAAGAATTGTCTTGAGCTCGATGGTCGGGGTCGCCGCGGGGGCGGCCATGCTGGCCATCCCCGGCGGGGCCATCGCCCAGCAAAACCAGCCCAAACCCAACATCCTCTTCATCGTGTCGGACGACACCGGATATGGGGACCTGGGACCCTATGGCGGCGGCGAGGGCCGCGGCATGCCCACCCCCAGCATCGACCGGCTGGCCAACGAGGGGATGACGTTCTTCTCGTTCTACGCCCAGCCGAGTTGCACGCCGGGCCGCGCCGCCATGCAGACCGGGCGCATTCCTAACCGCAGCGGCATGACGACCGTGGCCTTCCAGGGCGAGGGCGGCGGCCTGCCGGCGGCGGAGTGGACGTTGGCCTCCGTGCTGAAGCAGGGCGGCTACAAGACCTATTTCACCGGCAAGTGGCACCTGGGCGAGGCGGACTACGCGCTGCCGACAGCCCAGGGTTACGACGTGATGAAGTATACGGGGCTCTATCACCTGAACGCCTACACGTATGGCGACCCGACCTGGTTCCCGGACATGGATCCGGAGCTGCGGGAGATGTTCAACCGCGTGACGAAGGGGTCGCTGTCAGGCAGGGCCGGCGAGAAGCCGGTCGAGGACTTCAAGATCAACGGCCAGTACGTCGACACTCCGGTCGTCGACGGTAAGCCCGGCGTGGTCGGCATTCCGTTCTTCGACGGCTATGTGGAGAAGGCCGCGCTCGAATTCCTCGATGACGCGTCCAAGACGCCGAACCAGCCGTTCTACATCAACGTGAACTTCATGAAGGTTCACCAGCCGAACCTGCCGGCGCCGGAGTTCGAGCACAAGTCGATGTCCAAGACGAAATACGCCGACAGCGTGGTGGAGCTCGACACCCGCATCGGCCGGATCATGGAGAAGCTCCGCGCCACCGGCTTGGACAAGAATACGCTGGTCTTCTACACCACCGACAACGGCGCCTGGCAGGACGTGTATCCGGACGCGGGCTACACTCCGTTCCGCGGCACCAAGGGCACCGTGCGCGAGGGCGGCAACCGCGTGCCGGCCATCGCCGTGTGGCCCGGCAAGATCAAGCCGCAGGCCAAGAGCCACGACATCGTCGGCGGCCTCGACCTGATGGCCACCTTCGCCAACGCCGCCGGCGTCAAGCTGCCGGAGAAAGACCGCGAGGGCCAGCCCATCGTCTTCGACAGCTACGACATGACGCCTGTGCTCACCGGCGCCGGCAAGTCCGGCCGCAACAACTGGTTCTACTTCACCGAGAACGAGCTGACCCCCGGCGCCGCGCGCGTCGGTCACTACAAGGCCGTGTTCAACCTGCGCGGCGACGACGGCGCCTCGACCGGCGGTATGGCGGTCGACACCAATCTCGGATGGAAGGGCGCGGAGAAATACGTCGCGATCGTCCCGCAGGTCTTCGACATCTGGCAGGACCCGCAGGAGCGCTATGACATCTTCATGAACAACTACACCGAGCGCACCTGGACGATGGTCACCATCAGCGCCGAGATCAAGAAGCTGATGGAGACCTACATCAAGTACCCGCCGCGCAAGCTCCAGAGCATGGGCTACGACGGACCCATCGAGATTTCGAAGTACCAGAAATTCCAGTGGGTCCGCGAGCAACTCGCCAAGGAGGGCGTCAATATCCCGTTGCCGACAGGCAACTGACGAGCCTGCAGCAGAACCAAGGGACCGAAGGGGCTGGAGACAGCCCCTTCTCTTTTGGCCCGACCGCCGGCGCTATTGCGGGGCGGGCTGCATGTGGCGAATGGGCCGGCCGTCCACGGCGACCGCCTCGTTCGCCTCGAGCTTCTGAACGTCCGCCTGCGACAGCGTGGGCCGATCGATCTTGACCGTGAGCTTTTCGAGCTTGGCGGTGAGCGTGAAGGGCGGCCGATAATCGGCGTCGTTCACGCCGGTCAAGGTGTCGGAGCCGATGTCGAAGCTCTCGTCCCACTGCAGGATCATCGGCAATGTCCGCGGCATCTGCTGGGACGCCACCACCTTGCCGTCGACCTTGAGCACGCCCGTGCCGGACCGGCCCAGCCCGCTCATATTGTTGAAGGCGAGCGTGCCGGCGCCGAGCCCGTCATAGTGGAAGTCGAACTCGACGACGTGCTTGCCGGGCGCGAGCGCGTCCGGGCCTTCCCACTTGACCCGTTTCAGGTCGATGAGATTCCAGAGGAACACCGGCTTGCCCTTGAGGAGGTAGAAGCCGTAGCCGGCGAACCGGCCGCCCGAAGTGAGGATCATGCCTTCTGCGCCGCCCTGGGGCACGTCGATCGCCGCCGTGATCGTGTAGGAGGCGTTGAGGAGCGACGGCGAGTCGCCCTGGGGCAGCCCGACCATCGGTTGCGTGTAGGTGAACTCGGAGCGCCCGGCCGTGATGTTGGGGCGCGGCGCGACGATGCGGGCCGCCACGGACGCGTCCATCGGGAAGACCTGGTACATCTTCGCCTGGGCGATGAACATCTCCTTCATCTGCTTGACCTTGTCGGGGTTCGCCGCCGCGATGTTCCGGGACTGGCTGAAGTCCGTGTTCAGGTCGTACAGTTCGAGCACCTGGTTGTTGAGCGGGTCGGTGTTGGCGGCTCCGAAGGCCTCCCACGGCGCCCGGTTCACCTGCGTGCTGAGCAGCCATCCTTCGTGATACAGGGCCCATTGCCCCATCATCTCGAAATACTGCGTCTTGTGGCGTGATGGCTCCTTCGCGTTCGCCTTGTCGAACGTGTAGGCGAGGCTGGTCCCCTCGATCGGCGCCTGCTTAATGCCGTCCACCATGTCGGGCGCCGGGATGCCGGACACCTCCAGGATGGTGGGGACGATGTCGACGACGTGGGTGAACTGCTCGCGCAGGCCGCCCTTGTCCTTGATGCGCGCCGGCCAGGAGACAGCCATGTTCTGGCGGATGCCGCCGAGCCTCGATGCGTTTTGCTTGAACCAGGTGAACGGCGTATCGAAGGCCCAGGACCAGCCGGCCGACATGTGGTTGTAGGTCTGCTCCGTCCCCCAGACGTCGTACCACTTCATCTGTTCCTCGACGGGCATCTGGTTGACGCCGTTGAAGAACGCGACCTCGTTGGGCGTGCCCAGCGGTCCGCCTTCGGCGCTCGTCCCGTTGTCGCCGTTGATGTAGATGATCAGCGTGTTGTCGAGCTTGCCCATGTCCTGGATGGCCTGGACCACGCGCCCGATCTCGTGGTCGTTGTAGGCGCCATAGGCGGCGAACACCTCGGCTTGCCGGATGAAGAGCCTCTTTTCGACGTCCGTCAGGTCGTCCCAGTTCTTCAGGACGCTGGTGGGCCACGGCTCCAGCTGCGTGTCCTGCGGGATGACGCCGAGCGATTTCTGTTGCGCGAAGATCTTGTCGCGCAGCTTGTTCCAGCCCTCGTCGAAGAGGTGCAGCTGTCTGATCTTGTCGACCCACTCCTGGGTCGGGTGGTGGGGCGCATGCGTCGCGCCCGGGGCGTATTTCATGAAGAAGGGCTTGTCGGGAACGGTCTGGTTGAGGCGGTTCAGATAGGCGATGGCGTCGTCGGCCATCCCGGTGACCAGGTTCCAGCTGGGCTTGCCCTCGAAGGGGTAGATCTGGGTCGTGTTGCGGAACAGGTTCGGCTGCCACTGGTTGGCGTCGCCGCCCACGAAGCCGTAGAAATACTCGAAGCCCATGCCGGTGGGCCACAGGTCGAACGGCCCGATCGCGCTGGCCTCGAAGGCCGGCGTGTTGTGGTCCTTGCCGAACCACGACGTGGCGTAGCCGTTCTCAAGCAGAATGCGCCCGATCGTGGCCTTGTCCTTGCCGATGATGCTGTTGTAGCCGGGGAAGCCGGTGGACTGCTCCGAAATCACGCCGAAGCCGACCGAATGATGGTTCCTGCCCGTGATCAGCGCGGCGCGCGTCGGCGAGCACAGGGCGGTCGAATGGATGTTGTTGTAGCGCAGGCCGTCCTGGGCGATGCGATCCAGCGTCGGCGTGGGAATGACGCCCCCGAACGTGCTGGGCACGCCGAACCCGGCGTCGTCCGTGATGATCAGCAGCACGTTGGGCGCGCCTTGCGGCGGGACGATCCGTGGCGCCCACCATGGCTTGGAGGTCAGCGCGTCATTGGTGATGACGCCGCCGAATTTGGGGTCGGGGGCCGGAAGCTGCCGTCCGTCGATCACGACCGTCGCGCCCGGCGACCCTGGCGCGCCCTGGGCCTGCTGCGCCGCGGCCGGGGCGACGCAAGCCGCCGCGCCAAGCACCGCAAGCGCCAGAGCCCAATCGCCGAACCCTGCGTTCCGCCTCATGGTGAACCTCCCTCCAGAGCGTCGTCCGACCCGGGATGGCGCGATGCATGCGCCAACGCTCGGCGAAACAGATGAGAAAGCAACCGCAGACGACTTGCGGTTGAGCAGCCCAGGTTAACATCCAGCCCCGGTCGCATTCTTGATCGACATCAACTCAACGCTCGTTTGAGCTGCAGAGATCAGCGATACAGCCCATACGGGCCTTGCCATGGCGAAGCCATGATTTCGCCTTGATTGCCTCGATTTTGATGAAATCTCAAGAAAGACGGGTCTATTTGCTCAAAGGCGCACAGTCGAGTGCGGTCGACCTCGCGGCGTTGCTTCGGCCAAAAGAGGAAGCGAACTTTCTGATCGAGGAATCACATCGCCGCGAGACAGCAATTTGATCCCGTTTAACTCAAATTTTACGGAAACCGTTCGACTTTACAGAACAGGCGCGACCCGCCTGACGAGTTCTGCCCAGAAGGACAGCGCTTCAGCTCTTCCGCCTGGAAGGCGACGCTCCGCCCGGCGGCTTACGCGCACAAGGTTGCGGGACGCCGCCCGAACGCACGATCCGCAGCGCTTGGAGGACGTGGCTTGACACTCCTGACGTTCGTGACGCGCCGGCAATCCACCGCATTCGCGATCGCGCTGGGCGTCGCGGCCGCGAGCTGCACCCGCAGCCCGCCCCCGGCGGCCTGGCCGCTGCCGCCCCGCCGGCCCGAGACGCCTCACCCGAACCGGCCGCGGATCGCTGCGGCCTCGGCGAACGGCGAGAGGGCTGCCGCGCTGGCGCAGGTCGAGCCGGCGCCGCGCCCGGCCGCCGAGGCCGCGCCTGCTCCTCCGCGGGCTTTCGGCATCGCCTCGCGCGAGCGGAGCGGCAGCTTCTGGCGCCTGGTCGCGGACCTCGACGAGGTCCTCGCCCGGGACGACCTGCGGGTGAAGCCCATCACGACGAGAGGTCCCGTCCAGGCCCTGCGGGAGCTGATCCGCAACTCCGGCGTGGACGCCGCCATCGTGCAGGTCGACGCCCTTCAGGCGTTTCGCGGCTCCCTGCGGGGCCGCCTCAGCCAGGACCGGCTCAGATATGTCGCGCGACTCTATGACGAGGACGCGCATCTCGTGGCGAGGCGGGAGATCGGCGACGTTCGCCAGCTTGCCGGCAAGAGGGTCGACGTGTTCGCGCACGGCAGCGGGAGCCATGTCACCGGCGCCTCCGTGTTCCGGCGGCTGGGGATCGCGCCGGTCTGGACCTTCCATGGCGAACTCTCGGCCTCCAAGCTTCTGGCCGCCGGGAAGGCGGACGCCGTGTTCATCGTCTCGCAGCGCCCCTCGATGCCCGTCCTGGAGCTGCCCGACGGCGTCGGCCGCCTCCTGCCGATCGACTGGCGCGACGGCTTCGCGGAGGCCTACCGCCGCGCCGCTCTGACCAGCGACGATTATCCGAACCTGCTGGCGCCGTCGGAGCGCGTCGACACCGTGGCGGTCAGCACCGTCCTGGCCATGTGCGACTGGCCCTTGCGATCGCCCGAATACAGCCGGTCCGCGCAGTTCCTGTCGGCCTTCTATGGCCGCCTCGGCGACCTGCGGGGCCCTGGCCGCCATTTCGACTGGGGCCCGGTCGACGCCAGCCCGGGCGCCGGCGGCTGGACGCGGCTCACCTTGGCGGAGCTGCTCGATCCGCGATCGGGAACCGGACCGGAGGGCCGGCCCGCGCCGCCCGCCGGAGCCGTGCGCCCGACCGTTCCGTGAGCGGCGGCGCCCCGGCGCCGATCCGCCGCTATGCACCGAATCGGCCACTGGAGGGGATGGGATGGACGACTTTGGAGAGCGAAGTTCAGCGGAGGAGTTTCCGATCGTGCTGGTGGTCGAGCGCAACATGCTGCTGCGGACCTGCCTGGCGCGGCTTCTGCGGCAGCAGCTCACACGCTACGACATCCAGGAAGCGTGTTCGGCCGAGGATTTCGTCGACCTGGCCGAGAAGGACGTCAGGCTCGTGACCCTCGACATCGAGGACCGGCGCGCGGCCGACCTCACCGTGCGACGCGAGATCGAGCAGGCGCGGGACTGCTTTCCGCAAGCCGCCATCGCGGTGTTCAGCAACCACGACGACAGCGCGTCCGTCCAGGCGCTGATGCAATGCGGGGTTCGCGGCTTCCTGCCCACCTTCATCCCGTTCGACGTGGCGGTGGCGGCGCTGCGCCTCGTCCTGGCCGGAGGCGCCTACTGCCCGGCGCCGCCGCCGCTCGACGCGCCCGCTTCTCCCGACCATCTCGCCGACCACTCCCCGGCGCGGCTGACGCCGCGCGAGAAGGCCGTCCTGGCCCTCATGGAGCTGGGCCATCCCAACAAGATCATCGCCGCCAAGCTCGAATTGGCCGAGAACACGGTGAAGATGCACGTGCAGCACATCATGCGGAAGCTCGGGGCCAAGACGCGCACCGAAGCCGTCTTTGTCTGCAACAACCGCCGGGTCACGCTCTCCTAGTCTTCCCGGAAGGCAGTGTGGAAGCTGTCCAGGAGAGGCTGCAGCGCGTAGAGCGCCACGGTGCTGCGGCCCGTGTGGACGAAGACGCGCGCCGGCATCCCGGGCGCCATGGCGCTGACCGCGGAGGCGTCAGCGCCGCGCTCGTCGACCGCGATCCTGGCCGAGTAGTAGGGCTGGTCTGTCCGCTTGTCCAAGAGCCGGTCGGCCGAGATCGTCACGACCCGGCCTTTGAGCGGCCGGACCTTCTTGGGGTTGAACGGCAGGAGCGTGATCTCCGCCTCCGCGCCTTCATGGACGACGTCGATGTCCTCGGGCCTCAGGCGCGCCATCACGACCAGGCGATCCTGACGGGGCACGAGGTCGAGGACCGGGGCGCCGGCCGCGATGACGCCGCCCGGAGTGTGCACGCGCAGGTCCGTCACGACCCCCGCCTCCGGCGCCCTGACCTCGTTGCGCGAGAGCTGCTCGGCCGTGGCGTGGATGGCGTCGCCCAGCGTGAGGATCTGGTTCTGCGTCTCGCGCAGCGACTGGACCACCTCGTTCTGGTGATCGTTGGTCAGCTTGACCAACGTGGCCTTCGCCTCGCTGATCACCTGGTGCGCCCGGGAGATCTGCGACGCGAGCTCGCCCTGGCGCCCGTCGATCTCGGCGGCCTCCCTCTGCAGCGACAGCAGCCGGGGCCGCCGCTCCAGGCCCTTGTCGACCAGCGCGGACACCGCCGAGGACTCCTGGCGGGCGATCTCGGCGCGTTTGGCCGCCGCAGCGGCCTGCGCGCTGAGCCCGGTGATCTCCTTCTCCACCTGGGCGATGCGCTCGTGGATCACCGCGCGCTGCGATTGCAGCACGTCCCGCCGGGCCTCGAAGATCTCGCGATGGCCCTGGATCACGGTGGCCAAGGTCCCGCCGCCGCCGGCGGCGCTTTGGAGGTCGGGCGGCAAGGCGATGGCGTCGCGTCCGTCCCGCTCGGCGAGGAGCCGGGCCTCGCGGGCGACGGCGTCCCAATACTGGCCTTCGAGGCTGGCCAGTCGCGAGCGGGTGCGGGTGGAGTCCATGCGCAGCAACGACTGGCCGGCCCGAACGCTGTCGCCGTCCTTCACCAGGATCTCCTGAATGACGCCGCCTTCGAGATGCTGGATCGTTTTGCGGCTCGTCTCCGCCTCCAGGACGCCCGAGGCGACGGCCGCGCTCTCGAGCGGGGCGAAGATCGACCAGATTCCGAGCCCGAGCACGAAGCCGAAGGTCAGGACATTGCCGGCGATCGCCACTTCGCGCAGCTGCGGCCCTTCGCACTGCGCCGCGCGCAGGCGCCCCGCCAGGTCTTCCAGACGTCGCATGAGCTGCTTCACGACGGTGATCCTTTCTCGCCGCGGTCGTCGCCGCCCCAACCAGGCCTGGCCTTGCGCAGCCCGCCCGGCCGGCGGGGCAAGGCGTCGTGACCCTCCGCTGGGGCCCGGACGACGCGGCGGCCGACGGGCTGGGGGCTCAGATAATGGTCGGAGACCTCGCGGGTCGGCCCAAAGGCGCTGACCGAGCCGTGGTTGAGGATCAGGATCTTGTCGGTGACGGCGAGTAGGCCGGTGCGATGGGTCGTCACCACCACCATTCCGTTCGCCGCCTTGATCTTGGCGATCGCCTCCGCGAGGATTCGCTCTCCGACGCAGTCCAGGCAGGCGTTCGGCTCGTCCAGCACGACCAGCCTCGGCCGCCCGAAAAAGGCGCGCGCCAGCCCCAGGCGCTGACGGTGGCCGCGCAGCAGGATGAGGCCGCCATGGACGGCGTCGGTGTCGTAGCCGTCCGGCAGCCGGGCGATCGTGTCATGCAGTCCGACCAGCCGTGCGGCCTCGACCACGTCGTCGAGATCGGCGTCGTCCTGGCCGCTGATGACCTGCTTGAGGGATCCGCCGACGAGATCGACCTCCTGCGGAAGGTATCCGACGCAGCGCGCGCTTTCCGCCGCCGGCAGGCATGACGGGTCGGGTTCCTCCAGCAGGATCTGGCCCTGGTCCGGCGCGTGCACCCCCGCGATCAGCTGGCTGAGCATGGACTTTCCGGCTCCCGAAAGGCCGATCACGCCCAGGCACTCGCCTGGCGCGAGGTCGAACGAGACGTCTCGCAGCACGCTCCGCGCGGCGCCGGGCGGCGCGAACCGGACGTTCTCGACGAACAGGCGCCCCTTTGCGTCGCCCGGCTCCCGGAGCAAGAGATGCAGGTCCGCCGGGCGAGCGGCCGCCGTCCCGGCGCTCCAGGCCAGGACGTCGGCGATGCGCCGATAGGCCGCCAGCGCCGCATCCAGCGCCTTCCAGCTCGTGGCCAGGCCCTGGAGCGGCGCGAGACAGCGGCCGAAGAGCAGGCTGGACGCGAAGATGATGGCGGGGCTCCGGTCCTCATGCAGGACCAGCCCCGTCGCGACCGCCATCACGGCGATCTGCGCCACGCCCCGGAACGGCGTCGTCAGCAGCATCATGATCTCGGCGCGGCGGCGCCCGTCCTCGCGGTCCTGCGCCGCGGTCGACGCCTCGTCCATCGCCAGCCGCGCGGCGAGCTGCGCCGTTCCGGCGGCGCGCAGCGCGGAAAGCTGCGGCGCGGCGGCCGCGAGGCGGGCGGAGCTCCGGGCGTAACCCTCGGCCGCGCGCGCGGCCGAATCCCCCACGACCGTCTCGCCGGCGAGGGCCGCGCCGAAGACCAGGACCGCGCTCAGCGCCCCGATCGCGCCCAGCAAAGGATGGACCAGAAACAGAAGGATCAGGAACAGCGGCGCCCAGACCACGTCGAACAGGAGCGGGCAGGCGCTCGAGCCGAGGAAATGGCGCAGCATCCCGGCGTCCCGGTAGGCCGCCGCGGCCTGGCCGGCGAGCCGCGGGTCGCCGCAGTCCAGCGTCGCCGTCAACAGGGGCGGCCGCAGGCGGTCCTCCAGCCAGCCCCCGATCCGGCCGAGCGCGATCCTGCGCAGCGCATCCAGCAGCGAGCCGACCATCACCGCGAACGCTACGATCAGGGCCAGCATTACGAGCGTATCCATGCTGCGGCTGGACAGCACCCTGTCGTAAATCTGGAGCAAGAAGAGCGGCGGAGCGAGAAGCAGGAGATTGTGGCCGCAGCTATACGCGAAGGCCAGCCCCAGAGCGGGGCCGGCTCGCCGCCAGGCCTCGTGGAGGGGATGGGTCTGGGTCTGCGAAATCGACGTCCTGCGCATGGCGACCGCCCCCAGGGTCCGGCGAGGCTGTCCGGCCGGCGGAACCAGGCCGCCGGCCGGCCGTCAGTCCCTTTCAGGCCAGCGGCATGTCGTGGCCGAAATCGAATCCGGGATACGAGTCAGAGTGCACGAGCGCGAAGCTCACGTCGCCGCCGCCCGCGTAATTGTGGTCGCCGCCGTCGCCGCCGATGCCGGCCTTCTGGACCGAGCTCTGGTCGAACTTGACCCAGTTCTCCTGCGTGGCGTCCGTATTGGCCGTGACCTTGGACGTGTCATGGCCGCTGCTGGACTTCTGCGAGCCGTTGGAGGTCGCGTCGGCGCTGGCGTGGTCCTTGCCCGAACCGTGAACCTTGGCCCCGCCCGCGTCCCAGCCTGCTTTTTGCGAGACGTGGTCACCTGTCTTCACGGTCACGTCCGCCCCGTAGGCCTTGTTCACGGGGTCGAACGACGCCGTCTGCGTGTTGGACAGGTCGCCCTTGTTGTACCCGTCGCCGCCATTGCCGGCGCTGTTGCCGCCGGTGCTGATGGACTTGAACGCGATGACGTCTGAGGCGCTGGAGAATGGGGAAACGCTCTTCATTGCAGGCTCCTCACTGATGTTGACAGCGACCCTGGCAGGGAAGCCGTGCGATGGACTCTGCGCGCCAGGCGGTTGCTGGAGCTAGACGGCTATACGGGCGTCGCCTGATGGGGTGTGTTGCGCTGGCCTCCGGCGCTGCTGCGAACAGCGCGCGACGCGGCCTATTCTCGGGGGCCCTGCTCGCGCCGGGACCCGCCCTCGCCCTGGCGGCCGGGCGCGGGGTCCGGACGCCCCCCTTCGAAGGGATGTCATCGTCTCCGGCGGGCAGGCCACCCGAATTCCAGACTGGGGATTCCTCCCGCCGCCAGCGACAATGAAGGCCGCGCACAGCTGCAGGCGGGAGCCAGAACCATGGTCAGGATCATGAGCACGACGGGCGCGAACGGCGCCGGTAATGGCGGCGGCGGCGCGTTCTGGGGCTCCCTCACGCATTCGGCCACCGCCGTGTTTGCGCCCGTCAACATCGCGGTGGCGGGCGTCGGCGCCCACGCGCTGGCGCGGCAGGACAACAGCGTCGCCTTCCAGCAAGGGGCCGTGCAGAAGGCCGGGATCGGCGGCCACGGCGGGTCCGGCGACTCCGCCTTCGGGGGCGGGCAATCCTTCGTCGCCTGGGAGGGGCGGCATTATGTGGATGGGGTCAAGGCGCATCACTACCCTTTCGGGCCTGATGCGGGCTTCGCCACCGGGGGCAACGAGGCCGGCGTCGGCGGGACGGGCTCCTTCTACGGCGCGATCACGCACCAGACCTTCGCGCTCTACAGCCCCATCAACATCGCCATTTCGGCCGCCGGGTCCGCCGCCACGGCGGTGCAGACAAACGACGTCGCCTTCCACCAGGGCGCCGTCCAGATCGCCGGCGTCGGGGGCGCGGGCGGGAATGGCGACACGGCCGCCGGCGGCGACATCCTGTCCCATGGCGCAGGCGTGACCGGTTCCGGCGCGGTCTCGACCGGCGGCAACCACGCCGGCGGGGGCGGAGACGGCTTCGCGTTCGGATCGCTGTTCGACATGGACGTGGCCGTCTACGCGCCCATCAACATCGCGATCTCAGGCGTTCACGCCTCGGCTGCAGCCCTCCAGCTCAACGACGTCCTCTTTGACCAGGGATCGATCCAGATCGCCGGGATCGGCGGAGACGGCGGCCATGGGAACTCCTCGTTCGGCGGCCACCTCCTGCAGCTCCTGGAGGACTTCCACATCCTGGCGTGACCGTCGGCATCCCGTTCCGGTCGGCGTTGTGCGGCGTCGCACGCCCGATCGGGCGCGCCTGGACGAAGCTGGAGCCGACGCCTTCCCCTCATGGCGTCAGGGAGAAAGACGATGCTTGACCAGCTCATCAGCGCCAGCGAGGCCCTTCGCGGCCACGATCTCCTGGCCCTCATGCCGGCAGGCTGCCGCTGTCCCGAGTGCGGCGAGACCAGGATGGTCGCCTCTCCGGCGCCCCTGCGCTGCGCCAGCTGCTCGGCCGAGATGACCGTGATGGACGGCCCGGAGCCCGCCCCGTCCCAGGCGTGAGATCCTGCGAGCGGGCGCGCAGCCGGATGCCGGCTCAGTCGTTCCTGTGACGCTCGACGCATTGGTCGATGAAGGCCTGCCGTTTTCTGGCCCAGGCCCGCGCCGCCTTGTTGTAGCCCAGGCTCCTCGGCTCGGACTGCTGGAGCTCCGGATTCTGCGAGGCCCTCTGGATGCACTTCTCCAGCCGCGGCCGGGCGAGAGCCGAAAGCGGGGCGGTCGCCAGAACCGCGGCAAGCAAGACCCTGATCATTGCGTCTGTCTCCCGCGCGGCGGTGAATGGCCGCCTCGAACCGGCGCCCATCCCTGCAACGCGCGGGACCGCCGACGGATGCGCTCCCCCCGGACTGGCCCGGATCACGATCGCAGGACGGAAGGGCGCCCGAACGGGGCGGCGTTCCGGGCTGGTGAAGCTCACGGCTGGCGCCTATGCTTCGTCGTCGCCTCAGAAGGCCACGGAGCCGCCGTGCTAGAGTTCATTCCGGACGTCCAGCGGCTGACCAACATCTTCGCCCAGGCGACCGCGCCGACCTTTTTCCTGGGGGCGGTCGCGGGCTTCGTGTCGTTGATGTCGAGCCGCCTGGCGGCGATCACCGCCCGCATGCAGAAGCTGAACGGCATCAAGGATGACGACGAGCGCCGCCTCAAGCTGAAGCGCGACATCGTCCGGCTGAGGCGCCGGGCCCGGCTTCTGAACGGCGGGATCGCCTCGTCGCTGGTGGCGGGCATCTGCGCCACCGGGCTCCTGGTCATCCTGTTCGCGAGCGAATTCTTCGGCCTTCGCTACGCCTACGGGGCGGGCTTCCTGTTCGCCTGCGCGACGTTCGCGCTTGGCGTCGGCCTGGTCCGTTTCTTCCAGGAGACCAGAATGGGCCTGAGCGAGGCGGACGAATACGAATAGCGAGCCGGGCTGGACAAGGCCGGTTCGGTGCGGGAAGAACGCGGCTCGCCCTCAGGATCGTCCGATGCCCGTGACCGCCATTCCACTCTGCATCCCGAGCCGCCAGCGCTTCGGCGAGGCCGCGACGAGGGCCAGCACATGAGCCGCCGGGCGCCCGGCGGCCCTGTCCGGCGCCGCAAATTCAAGGTGCGGATGCCGGGCGCGACGGCCCAGAAGCCCGAGCAGCCGGACGCTCCGTCGCACCCGGCCGACGAGGCCGAGGACGAGGAGCGCGCCGCGAACTATCTCGAAGAGGAAGCGCAACGGCCCTTTACGCCGGAGGTGTACCTGATCAAGCGGCCGCGCTGAGCAGCTTCAGACGTAGCCCGTCGAGCCGTCCGGCCGCACCGGCACCTTGCGGCTCCAGTTCACGTAGTCTTCGGTGCCCAGCAGCTCCTCGTCCATCTCGACGCCCCAGCCGGGACGGTCCGGACGCAACTCCAGGTAGCCGTCCTTCGGCAGGTAAGGGTCCTTCACATACCAGGCGCCCTGCAGCTTCTGCTCGCTGCTCGGCGCTTCGCCGCCGCCCGTGCCGAACACGTAGCCGGGCCCGTGCGGCAGCCGGTATTCGAGGATGCGGAAATTCGGCTGCGCGGCGCAGAAGTGCACGTTCACGGCCGAGGCCAGCGGCCCCATCGGGTTGTGCGGCGCGACCGTGACGTAGTGCGCCTCCGCGATGGCGGCGATCTTGCGCATCTCCAGCAGCCCGCCCACCACGCAGATGTCGGGCTGGATGATGTCGGCCCCGCGCACCTGCAGAAGCCGCAGGAACTCGAAGCGGCTGTAGAGCGACTCGCCTGTCGCCAGCGTGCAGGTGAGCCCGCGCTTCAGTTCGCCCCAGGCTTCGAAGTTCTCCGGGCGGATCGGCTCCTCGAAGAACAGCGGGTCATAGGGCGCCAGCGCGTTGCCGAGCTGGATGGCCTGCTGCGGCTCGAAGATCTTGGCGTGGGCGTCGAACGCGATCTCGTAATCGTTGCGCACCGTCTCGCGCACCTGCCGGAAATACTCCGCGCTGGTGCGCACCACCTCGCCCCACCGGTTACGGTGGATGTCGATGCGATACGGGCTGAGCTTGAAGGCCGTGATGCCCCATTGCTCGTTCAGGCTGTCGAGCTGCTCGCGCGCCGCGCCGGGGTCCGGCGCGGTGTAGACGCCCGCATAGACCCGCACCTTGTCGCGGGCGTTGCCGCCCAAGAGCATGTAGACCGGCACGCCCAGCGCCTTGGCGGAGATGTCCCAGAGGCAATGGTCGATGGCCGAGATCGCGGCGAGACCCAGCGCGCCCGGCGGGAAGCGCGTCTGCTGCATCAGCTTCATGACGATGTATTCGATCCGCCGCGGGTCGTCGCCGCGGATGAAGTCCATCAGGTAGTCGAGCAGCGGCAGCAGCGCCTTGTCGGGCCCGTGGTTGTAGCACTCGCCCCAGCCGGTCAGTCCGTCGTCGGTGTCGATCGCGATCACGACGCGCGGCCGGTCCTTGTCGCGCGACATGAAGGCGCGCAGGCGTTCGATCTTCATGGGGGGTCGTTCCTCGCTTGTGTTCGTCAGGGCTCAATCCGGGCGGAAGTGCCGCCCGCGCCGCAGCCGCGTCTGCACGTAGACGTGTTCGTCGAAGGTGCCGGGCGCGTAGGACGTGGTGTCCTTGCCGATGGGCACCGAGAGGTTCTGGCTGCTGGGGAACTGCGCCACGAACGCCTCGTCGATGTCGACGCCGAGCCCGGGCGCGTCCGGAACCTTGAGGTAGCCGTCCACCTGCTGCGGGTGGGGGATCACCGTGCGGGCGCGCCCGTCCCAGTCGTCCTCGATCCGCTCGAGGATCAGCGCATTGGGGATGGCGGCCATGACGTGCAGCGCCGCGTATTCGGCCACCGGGCCGAGCGAGCCCGAGTGGGGCGCCATCATGATGTGATGCGCCTCCGCCATGGCGGCGATCTTCTTCATTTGCGTGATGCCGCCGGCCCGGCCGGTATCCGGCTGCGCGACGTCCACGAGATCGTGCTCGATCAGCTCGCGCAGTCCGAAGATCGTGGATGAACGCTCGCCGGCGGCCAGCGGCACATGGGCGGCGTCGCGGATGCGGCGATAACCGTCGAGGTTCTCGGGCGCGATCGGATCCTCGATCCACATCAGGTCGTAGGGCTCCAGCGCCCGCGCGAGCCGGGCGGCGTCGCCGGGCGTCATCCAGGGCGGGCCATGGAGGTCGATCATCAGGTCCATCTCGTCGCCGATCGCGTCGCGCAACCCGGCGACCTTGCGCACCGGGTCCGAGACGCCGCCGCATTTGATGGCCGTGATCCCGCGCTCCTTCAGGCTCAGCGCGACCTCCGGCGTGTTGGCGTGCGCGTAGATGCGGATGCGGTTGCGCACCTTGCCGCCAAGGAGGTTCCACACCGGCACGCCGAGCGCCTTGCCCTTGATGTCCCACAGCGCCATGTCGACGCCCGTCATGGCCCCGGCCCCGACCGTTCCGGTCATGCCGTGGCCCATGATGGCGATCTGCATCTTCTGCCAGAGCCGCTCGATATGGGTCGGGTCCTCGCCCACCAGCAGCGCCCGCAGGTCCCGGACGGCCGTCTCGATCACGCGCGGCCAGCCCGAGCACTCGCCGATGCCGGTGATCCCCTGGTCCGTGTACACCTTCACGAACAGCCAGTTGCGCGTGCCCGTGAGGTTGCCCGAATAGCTCTGCGTGCCGAACGAGCCATCCGCCGCCCAGCTCTTCAAGTTGGGCGCGCCCGCGTGCATCAGGAAGGTTTTGACGTCGGTGATCTTCACGTGCGGGTTTCCCCCTGCTTGGGTTCGAACAAACGAGCCGTCATCTCCGGCCGGAGCCCCGAAGGGGCGGAGGGGAAGGGGATCCAGGGGTGAGCGCGGCTGCTCTGGATCCCCTTCCCGGCGCTACGCGCCGCCGGGGATGACGGCAGGGAGGAAACGCCACGACGCTCACGCGATGTACCGGTGGCGCTTGTGCATGCTGCGCAGGCGGGGGTCGGGACGCGGAATAGCGGAGAGGAGCGCCTGCGTGTAGGCGTGCTGCGGGGCGTCGCAGACCTGGTCGGTGGAGCCGGTTTCCACCACCCTGCCCTGGTACATCACCGAGACGCGGTCGCACATGTAGCGGATCACGCCGATGTCGTGGCTGATGAACACGTAGGAGAGCTTCAGCTCGTCCTGCAGCCGCATCATCAGGTCCAGCATCTGCGAGCGCAGCGACACGTCGAGCGCCGAGGTGGCCTCGTCGGCCACGATCACGCGCGGGTTGAGCGAGATGGCGCGCGCGATGCCGATGCGCTGGCGCTGGCCGCCCGAGAAGGCGTGCGGGTAGCGCTCGCGCCAGTCGGGGTTCAGCCCCACCTGGTCCATCAGGACCGACACGCGGTCGTCCAACTCCGAGCCCTTCGCGATCCCGTTCACCAGCAACGGCTCGCCGATGATCTGCGCCACCGTCATGCGCGGGTTCAGCGACCCGACCGGGTCCTGGAAGATCATCCGGATCTCGCGCCGGCAGAGCTTCAGCGTCTCCTTGTCGGCCGTGACGAGGTCCACCACCGTCCCGTCCGCCTTGCGGTAGCGCATGGCGCCGCCGGTGGGCTGGTAGATGCGCAGCAGGCAGCGGCCCATGGTGGTCTTGCCTGAGCCGGACTCGCCCACGATACCGAGCGTCTCGCCGGCCTTCACCTGCAGGGATACGTCGTCCACGGCCCGGATCGGCGCGGCGGGCGAGCCGAAATGCATCTTGAGATTGTCGATCTCGATCACCGACGGCGCGTCCTCGGCGATGGGCGCGCGCTTCAGCCGGATCTCGGCCTTCTGCTCGAGCTTCAGCACCGAGCCGATCAGCATCTTGGTGTAGTCGTTCTGCGGCGCGTGGAAGATCTGGTCGACCGGCCCGGCCTCCATGACCTTGCCATGGTACATCACCAGCACCTCGTCGGCGATCTCCGCCACCACGCCCATGTCGTGCGTGATGAACATTACCGCCATGCCGTGCTGCTGCTGCAGGCGCTTGATGAGGTCGAGGATCTCGGCCTGCGTGGTGACGTCGAGCGCCGTGGTGGGCTCGTCGGCGATCAGCATGGCGGGATTGCACGCGAGCGCCATCGCGATCATCACGCGCTGGCGCATGCCGCCCGAGAACTCGAAGGTGTAGCGGTCCACCGCCTTGTCGGGATTGGGGATCTCGACCTGCCGCAGCAACTCCACCGTGCGGGCGCGCGCCTCCTTCTTGGACAGGCGCAGATGGAGCAGCAGCACCTCCATGATCTGGTCGCCGACCGTGTGGACGGGCGACAGCGACGACATCGGCTCCTGGAAGATCATCGCGATCTCGGCGCCGCGCACGGCGCGGATCTCGCGGCCGCGCGGATGGAGGGTCGCGAGGTCGACCGCGCTTCCGTCCGGCCGGCGCAGCAGCATGGAGCCGCTCACGATGCGCCCGGGCTGGTCGACGATCTGCAGGATCGAGCGCGCCGTGACGCTCTTGCCGGAGCCGGACTCGCCGACCACGCACAGCGTCTTGCCGCGCTCCACCGTGAAGGACACGCCGTCCACGGCCTTCACGACGCCCGTGCGGGTGGGGAAATGCGTGACGAGGTCGCGCACCTCCAGCACCGCACGGGGCGGGGCCGCGAGGGCGTCGGCACGGCGGGAGGAGAGGTCCACGACGGTCATTTGTTGTACGGATCAGCGGCGTCGCGCAGTCCGTCTCCCAGGAAGTTGAGGGCGATCACGGCGATCACCACGGCGACGCCCGGCGCAAACAGCCAGGGCGCGGTCGCGATGGAGCGGATGTTCTGCGCCTCGCGCAGCAGCACGCCCCACGAGATGGTGGGCGGCTGCAGGCCAAGGCCGAGAAACGACAGGGACGTCTCGGCCAGGATCATGGCCGGGATCGCGAGCGTGATGGACGCGATGATGTGGCTGGCGAAGCTCGGCAGCATGTGCCGGAAGATGATGCGCCCCTCGGATGCGCCGTCGAGCCGCGCGGCCGTGACGAACTCCTCCGTGCGCAGGCTGAGGAACCGGCCGCGCACCACGCGGGCGAGCTGCGCCCAGCCGGTCAGGCTCAGGATCACGGTGATCATGAAGTAGTTCAGCGTCGCCGGCCAATCCTGCGGCAGCGCCGCCGCCATGGCGAGCCAGATCGGGATCGTCGGCAGCGCCAGGATGAACTCGATGGTGCGCTGGATCACGAAGTCGATCCGCCCGCCGTAATATCCGGAGATGCCGCCCAGCACGATGCCGAGCAGCAACGACAGGAACACGCCCACGAGGCCGACCGACAGCGAGATCTGCGTCCCCTGCATGATGCGGCTCCACACGCAGCGCCCGAGCCGGTCGGCGCCGAGCAGGAACAGCGGCTGCCGCGCCTCCGAGGAGACGAACAGGTGCGTGCGGGCGCTGAAAAGGCCCAGTACCGAATACTCGTACCCCTCGCCGAACATCGTCACGTAGATTTTGCGGCTCGTGTCCGGCACATGGACGGCAGCGAGCGTCTGCGAATCGCGCTTCAGCGTCGTGGGATGGAAATACGGCCGGAACGCCCAGCTCCCGTCAGCTCCCCTGTCGATGAAGTGCAGCCCCTGCGGCGGCTGGTAGGCGGCCCGCGCGTTCTGCTGCGAGGGGTCGTTGATGGCGAAGAAGCCCGGGATCACGGCGATCAGGTAAAAGAACGCCGTCACCCACAGCCCGATCATCGCCAGCCTGTGGCGCTTGAACGCCCACCAGACCAGCTGCCATTGCGACGCGACCGCGACCTTGCGCTCGTCGATGGCCGCGAAAGCGACGTCCGTCATGCGCCTACTCCAGCCGGATGCGCGGGTCGACCAGCGCGAGCAGGATGTCGCTGATCAGGGAGCCGATCAGCGTGAGCGTGCAGATCAGCAGGATGAAGGCGCCGGCCAGGTACATGTCCTGGCTCATCAGCGATTGGAGCAGCAGAGGCCCGGCGGTGGGCAGGCTGAGCACGATCGCGACGATGATGGAGCCGGACACGAGGTTGGGCAGCAGCCACGCGATGGTGGAGATGAAGGGGTTGAGCGCCAGCCGCACCGGGTACTTCATCAGGAGCCGAAACTCCGACAGCCCCTTGGCGCGCGCCGTGGTGACGTAGGCCTTGTTAAGCTCGTCCAGCATGTTGGCGCGCATCACCCGGATGAGGCTCGCGGTGCCCGACACCGCCAGGATGATCACCGGGATCCAGAGATGGCCCATGAGGTCCCACACCTTGGCGAGGCTCCAGGGCGCGGCGAGATACTGCTCGGAGAACAGCCCGCCGACTTCCTGCCCCCACTCCACGGCCGCGAGGTACATCAGCACCAGCGCCAGCAGGAAGGACGGGATCGCAAGGCCCAGGAAGGAAAAGAACGTCGCGATGTAATCGCCGATCGAATATTTGCGCACCGCCGAGAAGATGCCGATCGGCAAGGCGAGCCCCCACGTCGCCAGCAGTGTCGCGAAGGTCAGCACCAGCGTGAGCGCCATGCGCTCCCAGATCAGGTCGCCGACGGGCTGCTGCCACTCGAAGCTGAGCCCGAAATCGCCGCGCAGCAGGATGCCGCTGATCCATTTCCAGTACTGGATGATCATTGGCTGATCGAGCCCGAACCGGGCGCGCAGGTCCGCGGCCGTGTTCTGGTCCACGACCTCGTTGGAGGCCGCCAACGTGGCGATGTAGGTCGTCACGTAGTCGCCCGGCGGCAACTGGATGAGCACGAAAGCCATGAAGCTGATGACCACCAGCGAGGGGATCATCCACAGCACGCGCTTGGCGATGAACTTGAGCATGCGGGGCCCTTTGCGGTCCGAACCCGCTCCGTCATCCCCGGCGGCGCGAAGCGCCGGGAAGGGGATCCAGCCGATCGTTTCCGAAGAGACTGGATCCCCTTCCCCTCCGCCGCTTCGCGGTTACGGCCGGGGATGACAGCGAGTGGCGCTACGTCGTGAAGTAGAACTGCTGCGGCAGCGCCGGGCCGGGGTTCGGCCAGGTCCAGGCGTTCGGGTACTTCTCGGGCACGTTCTTCAGGTTCGTCTTGACGACGCCGAAATTGTTGACCGCCAGGCACACGCCCATGGTCTCGAAGGCGTCGGCCGCGAGATCGAAGACCTGCTTCATGATCTCGCCGCGCTTCTTCAGGTCCGACGTCGCGCGGGCGTCGTCGAACAGCTTCATGCGCTGCTTCTGGCCGTCCGGCGGCTCCTGCCCGTCCTTGCCGCCAGACACGTACCAGAGCGTCCACGGCACGGCGTAGCGCGAGCCCTGCGGATGCTGGGCGAAGTAGTCGCGCGGGTCGAGCATGGGATCGAGCCCGCCGGGGCCCGGCCACACGGCCGCGTCATGGTCGTTGTTGTCGCCCCGCGTGTAGTAGAGCGCGCGCTCGATGGTGTTCACCTTCATGTCGACGCCGATGTCGGCCCAGTGGCGCTTCACCAGCTCCAGCACGTCCACGAGGTCGGGATACAGCGTCGGGATCACGTCGATCGCGAAGAACACCTTCTGGCCGTCCGGCCGCAGGCGCATGCCCTGCGCGTCCTTCTTGTTGTAGCCGAGCTTGTCCAGCATGGCGTTGGCCTTGGCCTTGTCGAACTCGGTGTACTGGCGGCCGAGCTTCTCGTTGAACCAGGGATGACCCGGCCGCGGCCCGGCCTGGTAGGGCTCGGACTGGCCCAGATACACGATGTCGATGATCTCCTTGCGGTCCATGCCGAGCGAGAGCGCCTGCCGGAACTCCTTGTTGCCCAGCATCTCGCGCATTTTCGGGTCTTTGTGCGTGATGTTGAAGTAGATCTGGCACTGCTGCGACGAGGACGCGATCAGCTCGACCAGCCTGTAGCCGCCCTTCTTCATGTTCTGCGACAAGGTCGGCTTGTTCTGCAGCGTGTCGATGTGCCGGTCCTGGATGTCGAGGCGGCCCGACACGGCGTCCAGCATCAGCGATTCCACGTCCTGCGAGATCGAGAACGAGATCCGGTCGATATAGGGGAGCTGGTTCCCCTCCGTGTCGACCTGCCAGAAATAGGGATTGCGCTCCATGGTGACGCGCGTCGCGCCGCCCGTGTAGGGCTCCTTCACCACCCACGGGTCGATGGTCGGCTTGTCCGGGTTGCCCCAGCGCGACGGGATCTCGATGTCGCCGCACTTGATGCGAAACAGCGCGCCCCAATCGGAGACGTTGGCCTGCTTCACGAGGTCGGCGACGGCCGGGTTATATTTGGGGTGGAACTGGCCACAGTAGTGCTTGGGAAACAGCGTCGGGTGCTGGCCGAGCGGCGTCGCCATGAGGTCCAGGAACAGCGCGTACGGGCTCGCGAAGGTGAACTTCACCGTCGTCTCGTCCACCTTGGTGGCCGTTCCGGCCTTGCCGGCGATCACGAGCGGGCTCGGGACGGACTTGTAAAGCTCCGAGTTCTTGGCGCAGTCCTCCACCGCAAACACGATGTCGTCAGCCGTGAAGGGCTTGCCGTCCGACCACTTCATGCCCTTGCGCAGGAAGAAGGTGAATTCGGTGGAGTCGGCGTTCACCTCCCAGCGCTCCGCCACGTTGGGGAGCGGCTCGGTGAACTGCAGGTTCCAGCGCACGAGGCCCTGGTTGCCGACCATCCGCAGGATCCCGTTATGGTCGGCGCTGCCGCGCAACCCGCGGCGCAGCGAGCCGCCATAGACGCCCACCTTCTCAAAGGGCGTCACCACCATGGGCTTCTCGGGCAGGCGTTGCGCCAGTGCGGCGAGCTTGCCCTCGCCGACGAGCTTGGCCAGCGCCGGCGCTTCCTTGCCGGCAGCCTGCGCCCGCAGCGCGCCCGGCAGAACCGTCATGGCGGCCGCGCCCGCCAGGCCCTGGAGGACCCTGCGGCGCGCGAGCCGAGGCCCGGCTTCGTCCTTCGTGCTGGTCATGTCTCGTCTCCTCCCTGGGTCGGCGTCGTTGCGCCGTTTCGTCGATCTTGGGCCGAACGGGTCGGCTTGTCATTCCAGCGTAAGCGTCATGCTCCCGCTGACCGTCTCGCCCGGCCGGGCTGTCCGAATCCCGGTCGCCGGGACGTCGCGGGCGGCCAGGTTGAAGGCGTCCGCGACATGGCTCACCGGCTCGATACACGCATAGGCCCCGCCGTCGGGCGTGTGGAACACGAGCTGGTCCAGGGCGCCCGATCCGGCGATCAGCACCCGCCCGCCGTCTTGGCGCGCGATCTCGGCGCGCCCGTCCCAGCCCGACAGGTAGCGGGTGACGCCCTCCGGCCCATGCGGACGGTCGTACCGGACCTCCCCCGGCGGCAACGGCGCCGACGCGGTCGCGCAGCCGGCGTCGTCCTGCGCCCATTCATGCGTCGCCGTGAACCGGATCCGGTCGCCCTGCGCGATCGCCAGATAGGGATGCAGCCCGAGCCCTACCGGCATTGCGGACCCGGGGTCGTCATTGCGGATCGCGAGGTCGACCGTGAGCCCCTCCGGCGTGAGGCTCACGGTCTGGGTCGCCGTAAAGGCCCAGGGCCACGCGTCCGGCGTATGCGCGTAGGTCATCACGGCTGCGGCCGGGCCACAGAGCGCCAGGCTCCAGGGCCGGAGCTGCGAAAAACCGTGCAGCGCGTGCGGCGGGCAGGCCGGGTGCGCCGGCAGGCGGATCTCCCGCCCTCCAAACTCGAAGCGTCCGTCGCGGATGCGGTTGGAGAAGGGGGCCAGCGGGTAGCAGCCGGCCTTTGGCCAGGCTTCGGGCGGAAACGGCGCGTCCGCCATCGGCACCAGGATGTCGATGGGACCGCTTTCGTTTTCACGCCAGAAGCTGGCGATGCGGCCGCCCTGTGCCGGCGCAAGCGCCACGCGCAGCGCCCCCGCGGCCAGGACGGGCCTGCCCGTCGCCCCCTCGTCGTTCCCGCTCCCTGGCCCCTGTCGAGCTGTGGTCCCGCGCAACGCTTGATCCGGCCTTCAAACTTGATATTTCAGATTTGAAGGGAGCCAGCGGCGCTGTCAATCGCGGGAGTTGATGCGATTTGATGGCGCGGACGGATCGGCTCTCACGGGGGAGGACGCATGAGCAGGGCGGATCATCGCATCGCGGGCGTCCGGGTGACCGCGATCGCGTTCAGGGACCCGCCGCTCCTCAACGTGGCGGGCGTGCACGAGCCATGGGCGCTGCGCAGCATCATCGAGGTCGAGCTGGAAAATGGCCTCGTCGGGCTGGGCGAAAGCTATGGCGACCTCGCCACGCTGGCCGACCTGGAGCGCGTGCGCGCCGCGCTGGTCGGCCTCTCTCCATTCGATCTGAACGGCCTGACCCAGGCCGTGTACGGCGCCGTGCCGCCGATCGGCGATCCTGGCGCTCTCTTCCCGCCCGCCGGCGACAAGGCCCGGGCGACGACCGTCGGGGCTTTCGAGGTGGCGTTCCTGGACCTCCAGGGCCAGATCGCCGGCTTGCCCCTGCACGCGATCCTGGGCGGCGCGGTGCGCGACCGCGTGCCCTATAGCGCCTATCTGTTCTACAAATTCGCCCAGCATCGGGATGCGCCCGACCCCTCGGACGACTGGGGCGAGGTGCTGACGCCCGAGCAGATAGTCGGCGAGGCGCGGCGCATGGTCGACCAGTACGGCTTCGGCTCGATCAAGCTGAAGGCCGGCGTCTTCGAACCGGACGCCGAGATCGACGCCCTCGAGGCGCTGCGCGCCGCGTTCCCCGGCCATCCGCTGCGCATCGACCCGAATGGCGGCTGGTCGGTCGAGACCACGCGCCGGCTCATGCCGCGGCTCGACGGGCTGCTCGAATACTGCGAGGATCCGGTCAACAGCCTGCACGAGATGGGCGAGGTCGCCACCTTCGCCCCGATGCCGCTCGCCACCAACATGTGCACGATCGCGTTCGGGCATATCCCCGAGACGATCCGCCTCAACGCCGTCCAGGTGATCCTGTCGGATCACCATTACTGGGGCGGGCTGCGAGCGACCCAGCACCTGGCCTGGATCGGCCGCGTCTTCGGCCTCGGGATCTCCATGCACTCCAATTCGCATCTGGGAGTCAGCCTCGCCGCGATGACGCATGTGGGCGTAACGATCCCCAACCTGGCTTACGCCTGCGACACCCATTATCCGTGGCAGTCCGACGAGGTCATCGAGGGCGGGAAACTCGCCATCACGGGCGGCGCCCTGGCGCCGCCAACGGGGCCAGGCCTCGGCGTCCGCCTCGATCGTGCGGCCCTGGCGCGCCTGCACCGGAACTATGTCGAATGCGGGCTGCGCAAGCGCGACGATGCGGCCGAGATGCGCAAATACGATCCCGGCTTCAATCCGGCCCGTCCCCGCTTCTGAGGCGGAACGCCAGCCGGCTCCGATCAGCTCTCACGGACCTCCACGAAGGCGGCCGGCTCGCAGGCCGCGATCATCGCGTCGATGACGTCCTGGTCGTCGCCGTCCTTGATCTTCGGGTAGTCGTCCGGCGCCAGATAGACGAGATAGCCGAGCACGTCGTTCAGCGCCGCGCTGGGATGCTCCTGGGCGTAGCTGCGCTGGCCCTCCACGGTGAGGTCGTCATAGCGACGGACGGCGTCGAGGGGGCTCTCCTCGCGGGGCGGACCGTCGAGATCGAGCGTATCGGCGACGATCGAGCCCGTGACGTTGTCCAGAATGATGTAGCGGGGCACATGCCTCTCCAAGTTGCTTACGAAGGTCATTGCACCTCAATACACCGGCGCGCGCAATCATCGCGCCGACCTGGGAAGAAATCACCGTCCAGCAAGCGCGCCCGCGGACCTCGGGCGCGAGCGGGACGCTTGCTGAAAGCGTCGAATGCTGGCTAAGTGCCAGCGTGCGTCGCGAAGCCTGTCTCTGGCGAGCGAAGGCCGGCTGACCGTCCGGGGCGAGGATGTCTTGATCCGGTCTGGCTTGCAGCAGGCCCAAGTTGGCGGCGCACGTCATTGCGGGCTGCAGTCCTGGCCTTTTCGGCGAGAGGGGCTGCAGCGCTACGAAGGGATGTTTTATCCTGACGTCTGCTGGCCCGGCGCGGTTTGGCGAAGCCCGATCGCGCTCCCGGCGACGCCGGACTTTGAGGTCGGCATGAATCAGGTCGAGCGCCTGCAGCACATTCAATCCCTATGCATCAGCGCAAGGCGGCTTGCGTCCTCCCAACGCGAACCCATGGTGGCGAGCTTCCTCGACATGCTCCTTCTGGAGCTGGGCGACCAGATTGCTCGGATCCCGGGCAGCCGCGTGCCCGCTTCCCCGCGTCGCCCTGCCGCACCGCCCGACTATCGGGCTGGCGTCGAGGATCCGGCGCCGGGCGGCCTCAGCCCGTGACGATGGCGTCCTGAGCCGGCCGGACCGGCTGGTCGATGAACTGCGCCTTGGCCAGCGTCGCAAAGCGGCCGCCCTTGGCCACCAGTTCGTCGAAGGTGCCCGATTCGACGATCCGGGCCTGGTCGAACACCAGGATGCGGTCGGCTGACCGGATCGTCGCGAGCCTGTGGGCGATCACGAAGGTCGTCCGCCCCGCCATGACTTCCTCCAGGGCCAGCTGAAGCTTCTGCTCGGTCGTCGCGTCGAGCGCGGAGGTCGCCTCGTCCAGGATCAGGATCGGCGGGTCCTTCAGGAGCGCCCTGGCGATGGAGATGCGCTGGCGTTCGCCGCCCGACAGCGATCGTCCGCGCTCGCCCACCATCGTGTCGACGCCGGCCGGAAGCCGTTTGATGAACTCGGACGCCTGGGCGCGTTCCAGCGCGAGCTGGATCTCGGCGTCCGTCGCGTCAGGCTTGCCGACTTTCAGGTTCTCGTCGATCTCCCGCGCAAACAGCATCGGCTCCTGGAAGACGACGCCGATGTTCCGCCGCAGCGAGGTCAGGGACACGTTCCGGATGTCGTGTCCGTCGATCGTGATCCGGCCCGATTGCGGGTCGAAGGCGCGATGCAGCAGCGCCAGGGTGGTGGACTTGCCAGAGCCGGTCGCCCCGACCAGCGCGACGGTCTCTCCCGGCCGCACCGAGAAGGACACGTCCGCCACGGCCGGACGCTTGCCGTCATACGAGAAGCTGACCGAATCGAACGTCACCTCGCCGACGGCCCGGCCGAGATCCGGCGCGCCCGGGGCGTCCCGCACGGCCGGCGTCGTGTCCAGCACGTCGAAGAACTCGCGCAGCTTCGGCACCTGCAGGAACAGCGTGTTGATGAAGGTGACCACCTGCTCCATCTTGGCGATCAGCATGGTGGCGAGGCTCATGAACGCCACGATCTGGCCGACGGTCGCAAGGCCCTTCAGGTTGAGATAGGTGCCGAGCAGGAAGATGCCGAGGATCGTCAGCGTGGCGGAAGCCCGCGTTGCGACGGCCGCCACCGCCCACCAGGACAGCACCGGGATCTGCGCGCTCAGCAGCTGGTCGGTTAGGCTGCGCATGGCCCGCGTCTCATGCTCGATGCGGGTGAAGCTCTGGATCACCGGCACGTTGCCGAGCGCGTCCGACGCATGCTCGGCCAGCGACGAGTTATAGCGCTCCACCGAGCCCTGCATCGTCTCGGTCTTGCGAAGCACGCCCGCGGTGAGGAGCGTAAAGACGAGCAGGAGCAGCAGCAGCAGCCCGCCCAGGCGCCAGTTGATGAACAGGCTCAGCGGCAGCAGCACCACCAGCGTCACGAAGGACGCGAAGTGCTCGCGGAAGAACGACAGCAGCAGCCCCTGCATGCCGCCGGCTCCGTCCAGCATCACCTTGAGGACGCGCCCCGAATGGGTCGCGGCGTGGAAGGAGAGCGGCAAAGTCAGCACATGCTCGAAGAAGTTGGCCATCACGGCGAGCCGGCGGCGATGCGCGATGCGGTCTGCATGCAGCGCCACCAGCACCCCGCCCCCGATGGTGAACAGGCCGAACAGCACCCACACGGAGATCAGCGGCGCGAGCTCGCCCCAGCTCGGCGCGACTCCGGTCGCCTGCGCGTGCGACAGCAGGTCGATGATTCGGCCAAACAGCAGCGGCTCGGCGAACTGCGCGATGGCCAGCCCCACATTGGCGACGGCCAGGAGGACGCCCAGCCGCGCCTCGGGCCCGAGTTGCCGCAGCACGCGAAGATAGAGCCGAAAGGTGAGCATCAGGGGTCCCGGAATTGTCCACGAGGGATCTTATTCCAGTCTGAACGCCCACATGACAACAACGGATCCGTGCTTGAGCGACGCTTAACCGTTCTTTCAGCCGGTCATATCTAGGATGCAACCCGTGTAGGGTGCAGAAGCGCCCGCCTGTAGCCCAGAACGTCGGGACCCCACGTCATGGATTTCGCAACCGCGGTCGGCCTCGTCCTGGGCATCGGGGTGGTCGTCTTGCTGATCGCCATGGGCGGCAGTTTCTCGCTGTACTACGACATCCACGCCGTGATCGTGATCGGTGGCGGCTGCACGGCGGCCACCATCATCCGGTTTCCGTTCTCGGCGATGCTGCACGGCTTCCCGATGGGGATCAAATTCGCGTTCACGATGCGCAGCATGCATCCGCGCGACCTCATCGACGAGATCACCAAGATCGCCGACACCGTCCGCAAGAGCGGCCCGATGGCGCTCGAGAACGTCCAGGTCGACGACGTGTTCCTGGCGCAGGGCATCCGGTTCCTGGCCGACGGCTACGACCGCGACTTCATCCGCGACACCATGGAGCGCGACCGCGACAACTTCCTGCAGCGGCTCGACGAGGGCCAGAAGATCTACCGCCACATCGGCGACGCCGCGCCGGCCTGGGGCATGATCGGCACGCTGGTCGGCATGGTGCAGATGTTCGCCAACATGGAGGACCCCTCCAAGCTCGGCCCCTTCATGGCGGTCTCGCTCCTGGCGACGCTCTATGGCGCGCTCGTCGGCAACCTGCTGTGCCTTCCGATCGCCGACAAACTCCACCTGAAGCTGGAGGAGGAGGACATCTCCCGGACGCTGATCATCGACGGGATCCTGCAGATTCGCGACGCCAAGTCCCCGACGATCGTGCGCGAGATGCTGCTCGCCTATCTTCCCGACCACACCCGCCACGACCTGGCCGAAGCGGCCTGACCGGCGACGGGGGGCGAGGCGATGGCGCGCAAGAAAGCGGCTCACGGCGGCGGTCACGGGTGGTTCGTCACCTTCGCAGACCTCATGGCGTTGCTGATGAGCTTCTTCGTCATGCTCACCGCCATGTCGACCCAGGACCAAAAGAAGATGCAGGCGGTCGCAGGCTCGATGCGCGACGCCTTCGGCGTGCAGCGCGAATCGCGCTTCGCCGGCGTGATCGAGTCCGATGGCATCCCGACGCGGCCTAACCTGAAGAACATCAAGCAGGCCCCGCCCGAGCAGGGTTCCGACTTCACGGCGCCGAGCCAGTTCGACCGCCCCGACGACGGCATCGCGGTGACATCGTTCGACCGGGCCTTCGCGCTCGCCGCGGCTTCGCTGCGCCAGGCGCTGCAGGACATGCCCGAGATCACCGAGGTCTCCAAGAACATCATCATCGAGGAGACCCGCGAGGGTCTCAACGTGTCCCTGGTGGACCAGGACGGCCGGGCGATGTTCCCGGACGGATCGAAAGAGCCCTTCGATCGCACCCGGCGGGTGCTGGCCGCCATCGCGCCGGCCATCCGCAAGCTGCCGAACCGCCTCGCCATCAGCGGGCACACCTCCGCGTCGCGGCCCGGATCGCGGCCGGGCTGGACCGCGTGGGACCTCTCCGTCGGCCGGGCCGCGGTCGTGCGCGAGATCCTGGCGGGAGCGGGCCTGCCGGAGAACCGGTTCTCGTCCGTGTCCGGCAAGGCCGACACCGAGCCGATGTTCCCGGACAACCCCTATCTGCCGGCGAATCGGCGCGTCACCATCACTCTGCTGAAGGAAGCGCCGCCGCTCCCCTCCGGCCGGTTCTGACGCAAGGGCGCCCGCCAGCCCTCAGGACGGGCCGCTGCTGACGATGATGTCCCAGTAGACGCGGTACTTCGCCCCGGGCCGATCCACGGCCGCGATCCCGAGCCGTCCGCCGGACGGCGCGAGCAGCACCCGGTTGTGGGGCGGCGAGTCCCGCCAGCCGGAGAAGGCCTCGGCCAGCGTCCGATAGCCCGCCGAGACCCGCTCCGAGCGGCCTCCGACCGACGCCTTTTGCACCCCCACATTCGGAGTTTCGCCCCAGGTCAACGTGTCATTGTCGGCGACCGTGGCGGCGCGGCGCCGCGCCTCGGCGACGAGTTCGGGGTCGAGCGCCAGCGGTCCAAGCCCGTTCTTGGCCCGGTAGGCGTTGATCATCGAGACCGCGGCCTCCTCGTCCAGTCGTCCGCCCTGGTCCAGGCGATGGTAAAAGGTCGGCGTCGCCGACGGCGCGGGCCCTTCGGGCGTCGTGCAGCCCGCCAGGCCGAGGCCGGCGAGAGCCGCCGGGAGCCAGCGGGTCTTCTGGTTGTGGTGCATCACGCCTGGGGGTCCTCGTCCTTGCCCGCTTCGCTCTGGGCGCGCCCGGCCCCGTTCGGCCCGGTCTCCTGCGTCCGCCGGGGGCGCGGCTGGCCGAAGGTGAGGCGCAGCGCCTCCACCTCGGCGCGCAGGTCGGAAATGCCCTCGATCTCGAATTTGGGCGGTCCGGGCGGCGTCCCGATGCCGAACTCGCGCAGCCGCCTGAACACCGCGAAGGTCAGGTCGCTCGACACGCGCGAGACCAGGTCGACGTCGCCGACGAAGCAGATGAGATCGAAGCTGAGTTCGTCGCCCTTGATGGTCTTGAACAGGACGCGCGGCGGCGGATCCTCCAGCACCTCCTCGTGCTCGCCGGCGACGCTGCGCAGCATCGCGGCGATCTGGTCCGCGTCGGCGTGCCGGGGCGCCGGCACCGAAATCAGCACCCGGCCGATCCGGTCGGAATGGACCCAGTTCTTGACCACGCCCGACACCAGATTGGAGTTGGGCACGATGAGGGTCCCGCGGTCGAAGGTCTCGATCTGGGTCGCCCTGACATTGATCTTACGCACATGCCCCTGTTCGCCGCTGACCACGATCCAGTCGCCGACCCGGATGCTGCGCTCGGCCAGGATGATCAGGCCGGAGACGAAGTTGTTGACGATGGACTGGAGCCCGAAGCCGATGCCGACGGACAGGGCGCCGGCCACGATGGTCAGCTTGTCCAGGCTCAGCCCGAGATAGCTCACCGACACGGCCGACGTCAGCACGACGCCCAGATAGCCGATCCCCATCGTGATGGAGTTGCGCAGGCCCGCGTCGAGCGTCGTGTGCGGCAGGTACTTCGTCCGAAGCCAGCGCTGCACGGCCCGGGTGGCGAAGATGCCGATCGCGAAGAACACCACCGCCAGCAGGACGGTGGAGAGCGACAGGGTCACGCCGCCGACCGTTACGCCGAAGAACAGCGCGCGGACCGACGAGAACACATCGCCGGACTCCACCCCCCAGGGCGCGAGCAGCAGCAGCGCCGCGAGCCCGATCAGGGCGACGCGGCCCAGACCCGACGCCAGGATGCCGATCTGCTCGAGCGACCCGCGCGACAGCCCGACCGTGGCCTGCATCAGCCGCGACGTCCGCCCCCGGTCCGAGAAGGCGCCCAGCACGAACTCGTCCAGCAGCGTCATCGACAGCATCACGACCGCGGCGACGATGCCCACCCAGGCGATCTGCTCCGCCAGGAACCAGGCGAAGGAGACGTAGCCCAGCAGCACCGCGACGGCGACCACCGACACCAGGAGCCAGCCCGCGATCCTAAACGGGCCAGTGAGGTCGGGCTCGGTCGACACATGCGGCCCGAACGCGGCCTCGTCGCAGGAATCGACGCTGCGGATGAGCTGCAGCGTCCGCGCGATCACGCCCGCCACCGCGATGGCGAACAGTCCCTTGGTGGCCACCGTGAGCTTCAGGCCGGCCGCGATGCTGGCGTACACCGTCTCCAACACGCGGCTGGCGACCAGCAGCACCGCCACGATCGTGGCGAGGCGCGTCAGCCAGGTCGCGCGGTCGTCCGAGATGTTGTAGAGGCGCCAGTTCATTCGCCCCGGCGCCAGCAGCCCGTCGGCGAGGCCCTGCACGAAGCTGATGAAGGCCACGCCGCCCACCAAAGACGCGAACACGGGTTCAAGTCGGTCGGGCAGCAGCTGCAGCGAGCGCACGATCTGGAACAGCAGATAGGCCGCCAGCACCGGGGCCACCGCGCTGACCAGCGTGATGGTGGCGGCCGCCAGCGCTTTCTGGAACCGGTTGGGCTGGCCCGCGAGCCGGTCGCGCTTAACGAACGCGAGAGAAAACCGCCGAACAGGCAGGATCAGGACGAGCGCGAGGGCGAGCGCGCCCGCAAAGGCCGCGGCGCCGGCTGGCGACAGACGCTGCCTCGCGCGCTCCATGGCGTCGCCGGCCACGATCGAAATCGCCCGGAAATCGTGCGGCGCTGTCCGGAACACGTCGCTCCACAGCCCCGGCGAGACAATGCTCTCCGAGCCCTGGAACAGCCGCTTGGCGAAGAGGTCCCGGCGGCGGTCCACCACCTCCTTGTCGATCTGGTCCGACTGCACCAACAGCGCGCGGGCGAGGCGGATGGTCTCGTCGACGTCGGCCAGGGCCGCCATGCGATCGTCCCGCTCGCGAGAGACGTCGGCGCTCTCCGGCGCGGCCTTGTCGTCCGGCTTGGGGCCGAGCTCCTTCAGGCGGGACCGGATGGCGTCGGCCCGAGGGGTCAGGTCCGCCACCACCGCCCTCGCCGCGTTGGCGAGCGGCTCGAGCGCCGGCCGGACGGCCTGCAGGGCCTCGTCGGTCTCCCGGCGGGAGACGCCGGCCTCCAGCTGGTCGAGCTGCAGGCGGATCCCGTCGAGCTTGGCGCGCTGCGCCGTCGCGGTCGGGGGCGCCTGCTGGGGCGGCGCGGGATCGGCCTGGACGGCGGGCGCCGGATCTTCCTGGGCGAACAGCCACTGCGCCCGCCCGTCTCGGGCGGACGACGCGAGCCCGGCAAGGGCGAGGGCGGCCATGATGGCGAGGAGCCGGACGGCCCGCAGGCTCAGCAGCATGTCGTCCTTTCGGTCGGTGGGGCGGGACGCCGCGAATCGAAGCTCCGACTGATGGGCGATGGATGCGACGCAAGCAAGGCGCAGCTGGAGGAAGCTCCGACGCCAGCCCGGGCGCTCAGTCCTTCTGGGCCTTGTAGCGCTCGACGCCCTCGAGGATCAGCTTGCGCGCCTCGTCGGCGTCTCCCCAGCGGACCACCTTGACCCACTTGTTGGTCTCCAGGTCCTTGTAGTGCTCGAAGAAGTGCTTGATCTGGTCGATCGTGATCGCCGGGAGATCCGTGTAGTTCTGGACGTTCTCGTAGCGGCGCGTCAGCTTGGGCGATGGGACGGCCACGATCTTCTCGTCGCCGCCTGCCTCATCCTCCATGAACAGCACCCCGACCGGGCGCACGCTCATCACCGCGCCGGGCACAATGGCGCGGGTGTTGGCCACGATGACGTCACAGGGGTCGCCGTCGTCCGAAAGCGTATGGGGGATGAAGCCATAATTGCCGGGATAGCGCATCGACGTGTAGAGGAAGCGGTCCACCACCAGCGCGCCGGAGGCCTTGTCCATCTCGTATTTGATGGGCTCGCCGCCGATCGGCACCTCGATGATGACGTTGATCTCGTGAGGCGGATTCTTGCCGATCGACACCGCGTCTATGCGCATCAGGATTCTCCGGAAGGCCGGCTCTCGCGCCGGCGGCAAGTGCAAGGTCCGCGGTATCTAGACGGAGGCCCGGGACGCGGCAAGGATGACTTTCCGGGCATGGACGCCTTCGAACCGAGCCTCAGCTCCACCCGAAGGCGTAGCGCTGGCGCACCTCGGAGCCGAAATGCTCCTCCATTTCGCGGACCTTGATGCCCCCGAGATGGCGGTAGAACCCGATGGCGCGGTCGTTGTCGGCGAGCGACCAGACGATCAGCCCACCCATGCGGTGGCCGATCAGGTCGCGGCGGGCTGCGTCGAACAGCCGCCGTCCGAAACCGAGCCCCTGGAACTCGGGCGAGAGATAAAGCTCGAAGATCTCGCCCCGGTACGGGGACACCGCCAGACGGTTGCGGCCGTAGCTCGCATAGCCTCGGACCTTGTCGTCGAATTCGAGCACCGCGATGCGCCCGCCTCTGGCGATGATGCGGCTCCACCATTGCGGGCCGCGCCGCTGCACCATGCGCTCCAGGTCCCGTCCCGGGATGATGCCGCGATAGGCTTCGCGCCACGCCGCATCGTGCACGGCGGCGACCCCCGCGGCGTCGTCGGGCCTTGCGAGACGGATGGAGATGGCGGCCTGGGTCACATGGGAAGAATAGGCCCGCCGAGATCGCGTCGTAAAGCCCGATCCGCGAGCCGGCCCGCCAAGCTCCAGCCCCCACGAGGGGTGGGGATTGCGGCGGGCGCCGGCGGCTGGTATGGCGCGCAGCCATGACCTGCGGCGCGCCGGATCGCGCCGCGACGCCGGACAGACATCGCCGGACCGAAACCTCGCCGGAGCCGTGGCCGACTTGCTCAAGCGCTCGATGAAGCCGGAGGACCGCTATGCCCGCCGCATGGCGCGCATCGAACGTTGGGATCGCCCGATCGCCGGCCTGTGGGACCGTGTCCGCGCCTGGACCAACATGCTGGCGTCGGACCACGGCGTGTTCCGGCTGGCCTACCTCAACCGTCACCAGGTGACGCCTAAATTCTGGCGCGCCGCCCAGCCGGCACCGGCCGACATCCGCGCCGCCGCGAAGGCCGGCGTGCGCACGGTGGTGAATTTGCGCGGCGGGCGCCAGCACGGCTCCTGGCCGCTCGAGAAGGAAGCCTGCGAGCGCGAGGGCCTCGCCTTGGTCGACTTCGTTGTCCGCTCGCGCGGCGCTCCGGACCGCGAGTCGGTGCTGGCCGCCAAAGCGTTCTTCGACACGCTCGACTACCCGGCGCTCGTCCACTGCAAGTCAGGGGCCGACCGCGCCGGCTTCATGTCGGCGCTCTATCTGCTGATCCACGAGAACAGGCCGCTGGACGAGGCCGTGGCGCAGCTCGGCCTGCGCTATGGGCATTTCAAGTTCGCCAAGACCGGGATCCTCGACGCGTTTTTCGAAAAATACCGCACCGAGGGGCTCGCGCGGGGCGTGCCGTTCCTGGAATGGGTCGAGACCATCTACGACCCGGAGGCATTGGAGCGCGAATTTCGCCCGAGCTTCTGGTCCGACGTCGTGGTCGACGGGCTTCTCAGACGCGAGTGAGGCCGAATTCGGCGAATTCGGACGTCTCGCCCGCCTGGAGGCGGTGCAGCTTGGCGTAGATGCCGCCTTTGGCCAGCAAACCGTCGTGCGTGCCGGTCTCGGCGACGCGGCCGCGGTCCAGCACCACGATGAGGTCGGCCTGCCGGATGGTGGAGAGCCGATGCGCGATCACCAGCGAGGTCCGGCCCCGCGTCAGCACCGCCAGGGCGTCCTGCACCAGGCGTTCGGACTCGGCGTCGAGCGCGCTGGTGGCCTCGTCCAGCACCAGGATCGGCGCGTCCTTCAGCAGCGCGCGGGCCAGCGCCAGCCTCTGGCGTTCGCCGCCCGACAGGCGCGACCCGCGGTCGCCCACTCTCGTGTCGTAGCCCTGCGGCAGCGCGGCGATGAAGTCGTGCGCGGCCGCGGCCCGGGCGGCCGCCTCGATCTCCTGATCTGTCGCGCCGGGCCGCCCGAAGGCGATGTTCGCCTTGACGGTGTCGTCGAAAAGCACGGCCTCCTGGGTGACCACCGCCACCTTGGAGCGCAGGCTGGCCAGCGAGACGTCGCGCACGTCGACCCCGTCGATGCGTACGGCGCCGTCCGACGCCTCGAACAGGCGAGGCACGAGCGAGATCAGGGTCGACTTGCCGGACCCGGAGCGCCCCACCAGCGCCGTCATCTTCCCCCCCGGGGCGACGAGATCGATCCCATCGAGGGCGGCCGCGCCGGCCGCCGCAGGCTCGCGCCCGGCGAATTCATGACCCGCATAACGGAAAAAGACGTTCTCGAAGCGGATCTCGCCGCGCGATACCTGGATCGGCGCCGCGCCGGGCCGGTCCACGATGGTCGGCCGCTCGTCCATCAGGGCGAAGACGCGCGACAGCGAGGCCACAGCCTCCTGCATGATGGCGTTCAGGTTCCCCAGCGTGCGCATTGATTGCGCGGCCAGCAGCAGCGCCGTGATGAAGCCGGTGAAGTCGCCGATCGTGGTCTGGCCCTTGATGATGCGCCAGCCGATGAACACCAGCACGCCCGCGACCGCGAACCCGCCTCCGATCTCCAGGATGGGGTCGAGCCTGGAGCGCTGGTTGGCGGATTTCATCTTGAGCCGCCGGATCTGCTCGAAGAACGCGCTGGCGCGGTCCTTGAGGTAGCCCTCGAGCCCGTAGGTCTTGGCGGTGCGGATGCTGGAGAGGCTCTCCGACACCATGCTGGCCATCAGGGCCGTCTGCTCCTGGGTGGAGAGCGCCGTCCGGCGCAGCTTCTTGCCGATTCGCGCGATCGCGGGCGCGAGCAACGGCAAGACCACCAGGGCGATGAGGGTCACCTCCCAGTCGATCCAGAACATGACGCCCACCACCGCGATCGCGGTGGCGACGTCGCGCAGGAACACCGTGGAGAGGCGGGTCAGGGCCTCGCGGATGAAGGCGAAGTCGGTGGTGAAGCGCTGCGTCAGCGCGGCCGGCGCCTCGCGGCCGAGCTGCGCCACGTCCGCGTCGATCAGGCTGGCGTAAAGGGCCGACTGCATGTCGGCCTCGATGCGGGTCACCACGCGGTTGGTCAGCACCGACTGGGCCAGCATGGCGAAGCCCTTCACGGCCGTCACCACGATGACGACGAAAGGCACGATCTGGACGAAGCGCTTGTTCTGCTGGTCGAAGGCGTCGAAGGCCCGCTTGATGACCACCGGATACAGGCTGCTCGCCCCGGCCAGCACGATCACGGTCAGCAGAATGAGCGACAGAGTGCGCCAGTGGGGCAGCATCCAGTCGACCCAGAGCCGGCGGAGATAGGGCAGGGCGTCCTGGCTGACGATGGAGCGAGCCGGCTTGTTGGCCATCGATTCCGTTGCTTGAACCTGAAATGAAAACCGCCGCGTGCTGCGCGGCGGTTCGGGATCCACGCAGGGCTCAGCCCTGCTCATAATCCATTTTCGCCCGGCGCGCGAACCCGCCCGGCGCGGCCCGCGTCAGCGGCCGAAGATGCCCTTGAAGAGCTTGGCCAGGCTGTTGCGCTTCTTCTTGCGCTCAAGCTCCGCCTCGTCCTTTACCCAGGCGACCTGGACCACGCGGCGCTCGCCGGCGAAGGGCGGATGCCCGTGCCAGGAATTGTCCGCCCGCAGGAAAGCGAACAGCGTTCCCATGGTCGGCGGGACTTCCAGCACCATGTCGTCGAAGTTCTCCGGTCCGCGCAGAACGCGCAGGCGCCCGGCTCCGCCGTCGTCCCAGTCGTCGTTCATGTAGACCAGCAGCGTCATGACCTTGCTGGGCCCGTCGGTGTGCGGGCGGCCGTCCTTGGCCTGGGAGATCTTGCGGATCGTCGTCAGGCGCGGATACGGGCTAAGGTCGATCCCGAACTTCTCCGACAACAGCGCCGTGAGGGTCGGTCCCTCCAGCTCGTTGATGAGCTGCTGGAAGGCGCCCTTCACCTCGACGTCGTCGACGGTCAGGAAGCCGGGCTTCGTGATGTTCGGGAATTCCTCCCGAAGCTGCGCAATCTTCTCGGGCTTCAGCGCCCCGGACGCCAGGAAGAAACTGTAGGGCTCGCGCGATACGGGCGCCGTCCGGATCGCATCGAGATTCAGGATTTGGGTGTCCGCCGCCATGGTCACTCCCGAGGCTCAACCGATTTCAACCATGAGTGGTGTAGTCGGTGTGGAAGTGACGTGCAAATCGCCGTTGCGTTGAAAAGTCGCAATCGCACGCCGGGCTGGCCCGGAACAGTCAATTCGCCCTGCAGCGCACCCAGATCGCGTGCGGATGCTGGTCGGGAGCCTGGAGCACGTCCGAACAGCGGCGACCCTCGACGATTCGCTCGCTCTCCTGGCCGATGCGCCGGGGCGTGATCGCGCCGGTGGCGTCGGCCGGATCCTTGCGAATCGGGGCCGTGTCGGCCTGCGCGCCCTGCTGGGCAGGCGTCGGCGCCAAGCCGGCGGGGCGGTCCTGCGCCAAGGCGGCGCCCGCCGCCGCGGTCGCCAGCGCACAGGACAAAACGATGCTGAGACATGTCCGCATGGAGGCCTCCATGCGGCTTCAACGCATCATCGCCGGATGCGGTTCGACCGCTAGTTGGCCCCGTCCAGCAGGCGCCTCGCGATCACCTGGGCCTGGATCTCGGCCGCCCCCTCGAAGATGTTGAGGATGCGGGCGTCGCACAGCACGCGCGAGATCTCGTATTCGAGCGCGAATCCGTTGCCGCCATGGATCTGCAGCGCGTTGTCGGCCGCCGCCCACGCGACCCGGGCGCCGAGCAGCTTGGCCATGCCGGCCTCCACGTCGCAGCGCTTGCCGTCGTCCTTGGCCCGTCCGGCGAAATAGGTGAGCTGGCGGGCGATATTCACCTCGACCGCCATCATGGCGATCTTGTCGGACACCCGCGGGAACGAGATCAGCGGCTTGCCGAACTGCACGCGCTCCTCGGCGTAGCGCAGCCCGATGTCCAGCGCCGACTGCGCCACCCCGACGGCGCGCGCGGCCGTCTGGATGCGCGCCGACTCGAAGGTCTGCATCAGCTGCTTGAAGCCCTGCCCTTCCACGCCGCCCAGCAGATTGGCGGCCGGAACCTCGAACCCGTCGAAGGCGAGCTCGTATTCCTTCATGCCCCGATAACCCAGGACTTCGATCTCGCCGCCCGTCATGCCCTTCGCCGGGAAGGGATCCTCGTCGCTGCCGCGCGGCTTCTCCCCGAGCAGGATCGACAGACCCTTGTAGCCCGCCTCCTCCGGGTTGGTGCGCACCAGCATGGTCATCACGTCGGCGCGGACCGGATGGGTGATCCACGTCTTGGCGCCGGTGACCTTGTAGACGTCTCCATCCCGCACGGCGCGGGTCTTCAGGGAGGCGAGGTCCGAGCCCGTGTTCGGCTCCGTGAACACCGCCGTCGGCAACACCTCGCCGCTCGCGATGCGCGGCAGCCACTGGGCCTTCTGCTCCTCCGTGCCGCCGCCGATGATCAGCTCCGCGGCGATTTCCGACCGGGTGCCCAGCGATCCAACGCCGATATAGGCCCTGGACAGCTCTTCCGACACCACGCACATGGAGACCTTGCTCAGCCCCAGGCCGCCATGCTCCTCCGGCAGGGTCAGCCCGAACACGCCGAGATCGGCCAGCTTCTCGATGACCGAGAGCGGGATGTACTCATTCTTCAAATGCCACTGGTGAGCGTGGGGAAGCACCTCGCTCTCGGCGAATTTGCGCATCTCCGCCCGGATGGCCTCGAGCGTCTCGTCAAGGCCCGCGTCGCCCATCGTGGCCGCGCCCTGGGCCTCCCGAATCCGCGCCACCAGACGGGCGCGCTGGGCCGGCGTAGAGCCTTCCCGGATGACCGTCTCGATCGCCGCCGTCCGCCGCGCCGCGATCTGCGAAGCCGTCAGGCCCAGGGCCGGGAGGCGCACGATTTCGCCCTGGCTCATCGGGATGCCCCCGAAAACCTGGGCGCAGTATTCGCCGACTCCGATCGCGACGAGCAGCTCCTCGGTCTCCCCGAACCGCGCTTCGGCCTGGAGCAGGCGGCCATAGGCGGCCAATTCGCGAACCGCTTCCGCATAAGTGGCCAGCCAGGCCAGTCCGTGGGCGGCGTGCTGCTCACGTTCGAGCTGCGCTGCGGAGATCCGCCCGTCGGCCGTGACCCGCGCCCGGACGGCGTTGACCGCGTCCGCGGTCAGCCCGGCCAAGGCCAATGCGGCTTCCTCGGCGAGCGTCAGCCAGTCTCGGACATCCGGTTCGGCGGCGGTGGCGAGGCGGGTCATCAGGGCTCCTCCGAGCGGTCTTGCCGTGCGGCGTCGGTCGCACCGCAATGCAACATGGAGCGGGGCCCCCTGTCCAGCAATGCCCCTTTCGGCGGACCCGCTCAGGCCTTGCGGGTGGCCAGCGCCACCCCGGCCGCGGTCGCCGCCATGCCGAGCGCCTGGATCGGGGCCAGCGTCTCGCCGAACAGCAGGTAGGCCTCGATGGCGACGGCCGGCGGCACCAGATAGATGAGCGCCGCCGCGCGCGAGACCGCGCCGTTGCGGATGAGCAGGAGCAGGAGCCCGATCGCCCCGATGGAGAGGGCCAGGACCGACCACGCCATGGTGAGGACGACGGTGAGGTTCCATTCCACCCTGAGCGGCTCCAGCCACAGCGCGGCCGGCGCGACCACCAGGAAAGCGCCCGCATATTGGAGGGCCGTGACGGTCCGCAGGTCGCCCGTCGGGACAAAGCGCTTCTGGTAGAAGGAGCCCAGCGTCACGCCCAGCATGCCGACGAGATTGACCCCGATCGGCCCGGCGACCGTGGCGAGCTCGCCCGGGCCGAGTCCGGCCAGCTTCGGCAGCAGGACGAGGCCGATCCCGACGAAGCCCAGCCCGATGCCGAGCCATTGGCGGACCGAGATCCGCTCATGGACCAGCGCCGGCGCCAGGATGGCGGTGAGGATCGGCTGCACCGCCGCGATCAGGCCGGAGACGCCCGCCGGGAGCCCGCGCGCGATCGCCCACCAGACGCCGCCGAGATAGACGGCGTGCAGCAGCGCCCCGGACGTCATGGCGTGCGCCACGTCGCGGCGCTTCGCCGGCCAGGCGGCGCCGGCCGCCCACGCCAGCAAGGCGACGACGACGCCCGCCAGCGCGAACCGGATTGACAGGAACGTCAGCGGGTCGGCGTAGGGCGCCCCAAAGCGGGCCGAGATCCATCCTGTCGACCAAATGAGCACGAACGCCATCGGGGCTGCGCGCAACAAGGCCGGAGAGGCGGGAGGAGGCGATGGGCGGGGAAAATCGGAAATGGCGCAGAACTCCGGGCCGCACTTTTCCGTATGGTGCAGGAGAATGCGGGTGAGGGCGTCGCTGGCGCCGAGCCAGCATGGCCCTACACTGCAGGCAGGCGGCGGGGCTTCGATAGGTCAGGACGTCCGATCGGTCGAGTCCTCGTCGCCGGCGCGCGGGACGGAGTGAAAGGTTCAGATGCGGCGTTTGCCACGCATCATCTATGACGCTTACTGGCGCTTCGTCGAGGACGACGGGTGGGCCATCGCGTCCCATATCGCCCTGTCCGGGCTGATGTCGCTGTTCCCGTTCCTGATCTTCGTGACCTCTCTGGCCGGCTTCTTCGGATCGAAGCAGCTCGCCGACGAGGTCGTAGGGTTGCTGCTCGAGGCCTGGCCTTCTCGCGTCGCGGATCCGCTCAGCAGCGAGATCCACAACGTCATGAACAAAGCCCGCGGCGACGTCCTGACCGTGGGCGTGCTGCTGGCGATCTACTTCTCATCCAACGGCGTCGAGAGCCTGAGGATCGGCCTTAACCGCGCTTATCGGCTGAAGGAGCATCGCGCCTGGTGGTTGCTGCGGCTGGAATCCATCGCCTATGTGCTGGTCGGCGCGGCGGCGCTCCTGTCGCTGGCTTTCCTGGTCGTGCTCGCCCCGGTCCTCTGGCAGACCGCGATCCTCTATGTCCCGCAGCTCCAGCCCTACTCCTACGTGATCACGGTCGGCCGATTCGGCGTCGCGACGCTGATCATCGTTTCGGCGCTGATCATCCTTCACCTCTGGCTGCCCTGCGGTCGCCGCGCCTTTCGCGAAATCATCCCGGGCGTGGCCCTCACGGTGGCCCTGGCGCTCTCGTCCGGCCACGCTTTCGGCATCTATCTCGCCAAGGCGGCGAGCAACTACGCGTCGACCTATGCGGGGCTGGCGTCCGTCATGGTGGCGCTCGTGTTCCTCTACACGATCGCGTCCATCTTCGTGTACGGAGGCGAGTTCAACGCCGAACTCGCCCGGGTTCGGGAGCGCTATGCGGCCCAGCAGAAGAAAGGCTGGCTCCAGCGCGGCCGGGTCTTCCTGCAGCGCAACCGCTGAGGCGGCGACCTTGGCCTCTCAGCCCGGCTGAGCTTCGAGGACGTCGTCGAAGGTCCGCAGCCCGGTGCGCTGGGCGTTCACCAGAACGGCCATGTTGCCGGGCGCGTGCTGGTTCTTCCACATCTTGGTGTGCGCCAGCGGGATCTTGTCCCACGGGAACACCTCGCTCATGCACGGATCGATCCGCCGGTCGATGACGAACTGGTTCGCCGCCGCCGCCTGCTTCAGATGAGCGAAGTGAGACCCCTGGATGCGCTTTTGCCTCATCCAGACGAAACGCGCGTCGAAAGTGATGTTGAAGCCGGTCGTGCCCGCGCAGAACACCACCATGCCGCCGCGCTTCACCACGAAGGTGGAGACCGGGAAGGTCTGCTCCCCGGGGTGCTCGAAGACGATGTCGACGTCCTTGCGGCCGGTGATGTCCCAGATCGCTTTCCCGAACTTGCGCGACTCGCCCATGAAGGCGTTGAATTCCGGCGAGTTCACCTTGGGCAGCTGGCCCCAGCAGTTGAAATCCTTGCGGTTGAGCACGCCCTTGGCGCCCAGGCCCAGCACGTAGTCGCGCTTGGATTCGTCCGAGATGACCCCGATCGCGTTGGCGCCGGACGCGGCGCAGAGCTGCACCCCGAACACCCCGAGACCGCCCGACGCGCCCCAGACCAGCACGTTGTCTCCAGGCCGGATCGTATGCGGCGCATGGCCGAAGAGCATCCGGTAGGCGGTCGCGAGCGTCAGCGTGTAGCAGGCGCTCTCCTCCCAGGTCAGGTGCTTCGGCCGCTGCATCAGCTGGCGGGACTGCACGCGGCAGAATTGCCCGAACGAGCCGTCCGGGGTCTCGTAGCCCCAGATGCGCTGGCTCGTGGAGAACATCGGGTCGCCGCCATTGCACTCCTCGTCGTCCCCGTCGTCCTGGTTGCAGTGGACGATGACCTCGTCGCCCACCTTCCAGCGCTTCACCTTGCGGCCGACGGCCCAGACGATGCCGGAGGCGTCCGATCCCGCGACGTGCACCGGCTGCTTGTGGCCGTCGAAGGGAGAGATGGGCTGGCCCAGCGCCGCCCAGACGCCGTTGTAGTTGACGCCGGCCGCCATCACGAGGACGAGCACCTCGTCGTCGCCGATCGCCCAGGTGGGGATGACCTCCAGCTGCATGGCGTCCTCTGGCGGGCCATGCCGGTCCTTGCGGATGGCCCAAGCCCACATCTTCTCAGGCACATGGCCCAGAGGCGGGATCTCGCCGATGTCGTAGAGGTCCTTGGGGGCGCCCCTCGACGGAGCGACGGACGGCGCGTTCGACGTTGCGGCCACGGCTGGTTCTCCTCGCATGTGCGGCGATCATGCCTCCGGTTGCTGCACTGCGCCATACTGCGATGGGACAATTCGGCGGAAGGAAGGCGCGCCGTTAACGTCAAATTCGTCAGGCTGGATGCAACCTGGACGCGTGAGTCACCTTGCGGCGATAGCGCCGCGTTTGAGACGGACGTCGCGGCATGGTTCGGCTACTCGGATTCGCCAACATTCCCACCGAGGCCGTCAATTGGTTCGTCGGCGCCGTCATCGTCGTCTCGCTCATCATCGCCTGGGTGGTCGACGACATCATGCACGAGTTCGCCTTCGGGGTGGTCGGCAACGCCGTCCTGCTCGCCGCCGGCGCCATCGGCGGCCTTGCTCTGTGGAACCAGTACGGGCAACCCGTGAAGAACACCGACCCCATGGTGATCGCGGCGGTGTGCATCGGCTCCGCCTTCGGCCTGATCCTGAGCCTGGCGGTCGCCAGGCGCATCGTAACCTGAACCGGCCGGGGCCTCCGACCATTAGACGGATGGCGTCGGGGTGGGCCTTGCCGCATCTTGCCGCATTGCACCATGATAGGCTCGCGACGCTCTCCACCACGCGTGAGGGCGCCGGCCTCCGGAGACCGCCCGCATGACCCTGGCCCGCCCCACTCAGGACCTCGGCCGCCCCGAGCGCGACAAGCCCTGGATTTTCCGCACCTATGCGGGGCACTCGACGGCGTCGGACTCCAACAAGCTTTACCGCGGCAATCTGGCGAAGGGACAGACCGGACTTTCGGTCGCCTTCGACCTTCCCACCCAGACCGGCTACGACCCGGACCATGCGCTGGCGCGCGGCGAGGTCGGGAAGGTCGGCGTGTCGATTGCGCATCTGGGCGACATGAGGGCGCTGTTCGACCAGATCCCGGTCGCCGAGATGAATACCTCGATGACCATCAACGCGACCGCGCCCTGGCTGCTGGCCCTCTATGTGGCGGTCGCGGACGAGCAGGGCGCCCCCCGGGCCGCCCTGCAGGGCACCACCCAGAACGACCTGATCAAGGAATATCTGTCGCGCGGCACCTATGTGTTCCCGCCCGCGCCGTCGATGCGGCTGGTGAAGGACGTGATCCTTTTCACCACGAGCGAGATGCCGAAGTGGAACCCCACCAATGTCTGCAGCTACCATCTGCAGGAGGCCGGGGCGACGCCGACGCAGGAGCTCGCCTATGCGCTCGCCACCGCCATCGCGGTGCTGGACACCGTGAAGGCGTCGGGCGAGGTCGACCAAAAGACCTTCTCGGAGGTGGTCGGCCGCATCTCGTTCTTCGTCAACGCCGGCATGCGCTTCGTCACCGAGCTGTGCAAGATGCGGGCCTTCGCAGAGCTCTGGGACGAAATCGCGCGGGACCGCTACGGCGTATCCGACGAGCGCCACCGGCGCTTCCGCTACGGCGTACAGGTGAATTCGCTGGGCCTGACCGAGCAGCAGCCCGAGAACAACGTCTACCGCATCCTCATCGAGATGCTGGCCGTCGTGCTGTCGAAGGGCGCCCGGGCCCGGGCGGTCCAGCTTCCGGCCTGGAACGAGGCGCTCGGGCTCCCCCGGTCGTGGGACCAGCAATGGTCGCTGCGCATGCAGCAGGTGATGGCCTACGAAACCGATCTTCTGGAATATGGCGACATCCTGGACGGCTCGGTCGAGATCGCCCGCAAGGTGGCCGAGCTGAAGCAGGCCGCCCTGGCCGAACTCGCCGAGATCGACCGCATGGGCGGAGCGATCGCGGCGGTCGAGACGGGCTACATGAAGCGCATGCTGGTCGAATCGAACGCCCGGCGCATCGCCGGGATCGAGGCGGGCGACCAGATCGTCGTGGGCGTGAACCGCTGGCGCGAGACGGAGCCCTCCCCGCTGACCGCAGGAGAGGGCTCCGTGCTCACCGTCCCCGAACAGGTCGAGATCGAAGCGATCGCGCGCATCCGGTCCTGGCGGAGCGGCCGTGACGCCCAGGCCGCCGAAGCCGCGATCGAAGAACTGCGCTCCGCCGCCCGGGAGGGCCGCAACGTCATGGAGCCCTCCATCGCCTGCGCCAAGGCGGGGGTGACCACGGGCGAGTGGGGCGAGGCGCTGCGCGAGATCTTCGGCCAGTACCGCGCCCCCACGGGCGTCACCCCGGAGACCCGGACCTCCGCGGCCGAGCGCGAGGTTCGCGTCATGGTGTCGGAGCTGGCCGCCGAGCTGGGCGAAACGCCCCGGCTCGTCGTCGGCAAGCCCGGCCTGGACGGCCACTCCAACGGCGCCGAGCAGATCGCGCTGCGGGGCCGCGACGTCGGATTCGACGTCACCTATGACGGCATCCGCCAGACCCCCGCCGAGATCGTCGCCAAGGCGCGCGAGACGGACGCGCATGTGATCGGCTTGTCGATCCTGTCCGGATCGCACGTCCCGCTCGTCCGAGACGTGATGGCCCGCCTGCGCAACGAGGGACTGGGCCATATTCCGGTCGTGGTCGGCGGCATCGTGCCGCCCGACGACGAGCTGGTGCTCAAGAACATCGGCGTCACCGCCGTCTACACGCCGAAGAACTACGTCATGGACGAGATCATGAAGGACATCGTCCGGATCGTCGCCAGGGCGCCCCGCTCGGCGCCTGAGGACGGCAGGAGCGCCGCAAAGCGGACCGCCGCCCGCTGACGCGCGGAGGCGGCGGCGCGCCTCTCAGCCGCGCGCCGCAATCGCGTCCGCGATGGCCACCACGCGCCGGCCGATCTCCGCATGCATGCGCTCGACCATCTTGCCGTCGAGTTGCAGCGCGCCCTTGTCCCGGTTTTCGGGCTCCTGGAAAGCCGCGATGATTTTGCGCGACCAGGCCACCTCGTCGGCCGACGGCGCGAAGATCGCGTTGGCGGGCTCGATCTGGCTCGGATGGATCAGCGTTTTGCCGTCGAAGCCGAAATCGCGGCCCTGCTTGCATTCGGCCCGGAACCCGGCCTCGTCCGAGATCGCATTGTAGACGCCGTCCAGAATGTCCAGGCCGTAGGCGCGGGCGGCCGTCACCGCCGTCGAGAGCCACTGCCCGAAGGGGGCGCGATCCGGCGTGAACCGGGCCCGCGTCTCCTTGGCCAGGTCGTTGGTGCCCATCACGAAGCAGGCGAGCCGGTTGCTTGGATCCTGCGCGGCGGACGCGATCGCGCCGGCGTTGAGGATGGCGAGCGGCGTCTCCACCATCGCCCAGAGGCGCAGGGACGAGGGCGCGCCGGCGCTCGCCAGCAGGGAGGCGAGCCGCACGATCTGCGACGGCGACGAAATCTTGGGGGCCAGCACGGCGTCCGGACCGGCCGCCGCCGCGGCGCGCAGGTCGGCCTCGCCCCAGGGCGTGTCGAGGCCGTTGATCCGGATCACGACCTCCCGGCCGCCGAACCCGCCGGCCTTGACGGCCTCGGCCACCTGGGCCCGCGCCGCCGCCTTCGCATCGGGCGCGACGGCGTCCTCGAGGTCGAGGATCACGCCGTCGACGGCCAGCGTGCGCGCCTTCTCGATGGCGCGGGCGTTCGACCCCGGCATGTAGAGCACGCTGCGGCGGGGACGGATTGGGGCGGCGGTGGGGGAGGCTGGCATGGAACGAGACCCGACAGGCTGCGACAAACACGGTTGCACCGCAGCATAGACGCCGGCGACAGGGCGCGCCATCGTCCTTCCGGCGAGTCGCCGAAGGGGGGCGCGATGTCGACATGGGTGGCGGGCGTGGACGGTTGCCCGGGCGGCTGGGTGGCCGTGACCTTGGCGCTGGACGGCGTGGCCGATCCGCTGCTGACGGTGCATCCGACCTTCGCGGGCGTGCTGGGAGGTCCACCCGCGGCCGCCATCGTGGCCGTCGACATGCCGATCGGACTGCCGGACCAGGTCGGCCCGGGCGGACGCGGCCCCGAGACGCTCCTCCGGCCCTTGCTGGGCGCACGCCAGTCGTCGGTGTTCTCGGTGCCGTCGCGCGCCGCCGTGGAGACGCTCGACTACCGGGACGCCTGCGCGGCCGCGCTGCGGACCTCCGTTCCGCCCCGCGCCGTCTCCAAGCAGTGCTTCTTTCTCTTTCCCAAGATCCGCGACGTCGACGCCCTTCTGCGAGCCGATCCCGGGTTGCGCGACCGTGTGAGGGAGACGCACCCGGAAGGCGCGTTCATGCGCCTCAATAAGGGCGCGCCGCTCTCCCAGCCCAAGAAGGTGAAGTCCAGCCCCTACGGGCCGGGTCTGGAGGAGAGACGGGCCTTGCTCGAAAAGGCAGGCTTTGCGCGCGCCTTCCTGGAGGCGCGGCCGCCGCGCGGGGCAGCGTTCGACGACGTGCTGGACGCCTGTGCGTGCGCGGTCTCGGCGCTTCGCATCGCCCGCGGCGAGGCGCAGAGCTTCCCCTCGCCGCCGGGCCGGGACGCGCATGACGTCCCGGTGGCGATCTGGATCTAGCCGATCAGGCGGCGAGCGCCCTAGGACGGAGCAGCTTACGGTTAATGATCGCCTCGGCGATCTGCACGGCGTTCAGGGCTGCGCCCTTGCGCAGATTGTCCGACACGCACCAGAACGCCAAGCCATTCTCGACGGTGGAGTCCTCGCGGATGCGGGAGATGTAAGTGGCGTCTTCGCCCGCCGCCTCGTGCGGGGTGATGTATCCGCCGTCCTCGTGCTTGTCGATCACGAGGCAGCCGGGCGCGGAGCGCAGGATGTCGCGAGCCTCGTCGGCCGAGAGCGGGGTCTCGAACTCGACGTTGACCGATTCCGAATGGGAGATGAACACCGGCACGCGCACGCAGGTCGCCGTCAGCTTGATCTTCGGGTCGAGGATCTTCTTGGTCTCGACCATCATCTTCCACTCTTCCTTCGTGAACCCGTCCTCCATGAACACGTCGATATGGGGGATCAGGTTGAAGGCGATGCGCTTGGTGAACTTCTTGGCCGCGACCTCCTGGAGCGAGTAGAGCGCCTTGGTCTGGCGATCGAGCTCCTCCATGCCCTCCTTGCCGGCGCCGGACACCGACTGGTAGGTCGACACCACGACGCGGCGGATCTTGGCGCGGTCATGCAACGGCTTCAGCGCGACGACGAGCTGCGCGGTCGAGCAGTTCGGATTGGCGATGATGTTGAGCTTGTCCTTCTGGCCCATATAGTCGGCCAGCACATGGGCGTTGACCTCGGGCACGACCAGCGGGACGCGCTCGTCGTAGCGCCAGCAGGACGAATTGTCGATCACGAGGCAGCCGGCCGCGCCGATCCGCGGGGACCACTCCTTCGACACCGTCGAACCCGCCGACATGAGGCAGATATCCGTGTTGGCGAAGTCGTGGCGCTCCATGACCTGGACCTTCAGCACGCTGTCTCCGAACGAGACCTCCGTGCCCTGGCTGCGGCTGGAGGCCAGCGCGACCACTTCCGACACCGGAAACGCGCGCTCTTCCAGAATGGAGAGCATCTCGCGACCCACATTGCCGGTGGCGCCCACGACCGCCACGCGAAATCCATCGGCGACCTTCAAAACCATGGCGAGATATCCTGTTTCGTCTTGCGGTTTGGTCTCCCCCGGAGGTTCAGCCGCAGGTCTTGCGGTCCCTCTTCCCCCGCCGGGGGAGTCTCCGGAGCGAGGAATAGCTCAGCGCGACGCGCCGCCTTTGGCGGCCGTCGTTTTGCCCGTCGTTTTGGTCGACATCGCAAAGCGCATGGCGTGAAGCTGTTCCCCGGCGAAATCGCCGATAGGGGAGCAGAAACACGGGCGCCGCCGCAAAGTCAATCTCTCCTGAAGGCGAGTGCGGGATCTCCGGGACGCCGGCGTTCGGCTGAGATCAGCCGTTAACGCTGTCGCTCAACCCGTCATTGACTCTCCGCCCTAAAAGTCCTGCCGAGGTAACGAAGCTCTGAAAGAGACAGGTCAAGTTGAACGCAATCCGACAATCAAACAAGCGCGGAACGGGGTTGCGTCATGGTTCAGGTTTCTTCGACTTACTCGGCGGTCGCGCTGCCGATCCCGCACGAGGCGCATAGTCAAGGATCGATGTCTCGCAGGCGCGCGCGAAAGTCGCGCCGCGGTCTTTCAAACGCTCGCCGGAGACTCGCGGGCATCGCCATCCTGGCGACGCTGGCCGCCCTGCTGACGGCGCTCCTGCTCGGACACGCTGACGCGAACCGGCTCGAGCCCAGCGAACCGGGCGCGACCAGCGCCGCTCCGGCCCGCACCTCCGCCGCCGCCTGGGTGAAGGTCAATCGGCCCATCCCGATGTTCTCGCTGGACACGCCGCTTCTTCCCCGCGACCCGCGCGCCCTCGTGGCCCGCAGGCATGTCGAGGGCGGCGGCCGGGAGGAGGTCCATAGCTTCGGCGCGGTCGGCTCCGCCGCAGGCTTCGCCAGCATCGCCGCCTATCGTCCGGGTTCCGAGGCCGTCGCGCCCGGCACCTTGTTCCTTGAAGCAGCCCGACGCGCGGCCGAAGCCGGGCTGGCGGTGACCCGCAGCTCCGTTCCGACGCCGATGGCGACGAAGTTCGGCCAGGCCGAGACCGCCGACATCCTCCTGGCGGCGGACGGCGTGGAGCATGCCTGCGTGGCGTGGCGCATCATGGGCGAGGACGCTCAGCTCCGGCTCACCGGCTGGCAATGCGGGGGAGCCGGCAAAGCCGTCGACCGCCTGACGCTCGCCTGCGCGCTGGACAGGCTGGACCTGGTCGGCGCCGGCGACGACGCGGCCCTCAAGGCCTATTTCTCCCGGGCCGAGCGCAACCGCCTTCCCCAATGCGGCTCCAAGGCCGCGCCGGGCGCACGCCGGGCGGCCTGGCTCGATCCCGAGATCGATCCGAGCGGGTTGCTGCGCTCGCAATCGTGAAGCGAAGGCGCGGCCATAATTGGGATCCGTCAACGTCGTCCGGCGTTGTGGTTGTAAGATCCTATCGTCAAGACACCGCAACGCCGATCGAAGCGAGGAACCCATGTTTCGCAAAGCGACCGCCTTGGGCCTGATCGCCGCCGCCATGCTGGCCACCGGAGCCGACGCGCAGACGCGCCGGCGGGTCAACGACATCACAGTCACCCAGCGCTCTTACCTGAACGCCGGCACGGTGGTGAAGCCCGGCACCGGCTACCAGCTGAACTATGTCTATGTCGGCCAGGGCCTTTCGACCCCGGTCTACTCCAATATCAATAGCCGGTTCGGCGGCGAGACGCTTCCCGGGCGGTTCGATCTGCCGAACTGCTGTGGAACCACGGTCGGCTTCGGCGCCTATTGACGCGTTGGCGCGCGTCGAGCCTGCGCGGGATACCGATTCCGCGCGGGCTCGGTTAGCATGGCGCGCATGAACCTTCGAATCGCCTCGCTCTCGGGCAAAGCCCTGCTGACTGTCGGCCTCTTCGCCGCCGCCCCTCCCGCATCCGCGCAGGATTTCAGGACGTGCCTTGGCGGACTGCGGAATTCCGTGGTCGCCCAGGGCGTGTCGGCCCAGACCTTCGACGCGGCTGCGCGCGGGCTCGAGCCCGACATGAAGGTGATCGACTTCCTCAACGACCAGCCCGAGTTCAAGACGCCGATCTGGGACTATCTCGCCGCCTTGGTCGATGAGGAGCGCGTCGCGGACGGCCGGGCCATGCTGCGGCAGTGGAGCCAGGCGCTGGCGACTGCGGAAAGCCGTTATGGCGTCGACCGGCATGTCATCGTGGCGGTGTGGGGCGTCGAATCTGATTTCGGCAAGGCGATCGGCAAGCGGCCTCTCGTGCAATCCTTGGCGACACTGTCCTGCTACGGGCGCCGGCAGGCCTATTTCCGCACCGAGTTCGCCGCCACGATGAAAATCCTGGACCGCGGCGACGTCGCGCCGGACCACCTGACGGGGTCCTGGGCCGGGGCCTTCGGGCACACGCAGTTCATGCCTTCCACCTTCCTGCGCCTGGCCGTCGACCTCGACGGCGACGGCCGACGCGACGTGGTGGACTCCATCCCGGACGCGCTGGGCTCCACGGCGAACTACCTCGCCAAGGCCGGCTGGCAGACGGGCGGGACCTGGGGCTTCGAAGTCAGGCTGCCGCCAGGCTTCAACACGGGGCTGGCGGGCCGGACGAAGAAGCGCCCCATGGCCGACTGGGAGCGGCTCGGAGTGCGGCGCGCGGACGGACGCCCCATGCCGGGCGGCTCGGCGGGCCTCATGCTGCCGGCGGGCGCGAGCGGACCGGCGTTCCTGGTGACCCGGAACTTCGACGCCATATACGGCTACAACGCCGCCGAGAGCTACGCTCTCGCGATCGCGCATCTGTCCGACCGCCTGAGGGGAGGTGGACCCTTCCAGACGCCCTGGCCGACCGACGACCGCGGCCTGTCGCGCGTCGAGCGCCGGGAGGTCCAGGCGCTGCTCAACCAGCGCGGCTATGACGTCGGCCAGCCCGACGGCGCGATCGGGACCAAGACCCGCGAGGCGATCGCCGATTTCCAGGTGAAGAAAGGCCTGAGCCGCAACGGCCGGGCGTCCGGCAAAGTGCTCGAGGCTCTCCGGGCCGCACGGTGACTCAGAGACGCAGCAGCGAGTAGCCGGCCTGCTGCAAGGCCACGACCTCGGCTACGCCGGCGGGCACCAGATCGGCCTGCGTCGCTCCGTAGAGGTCGTCCAGCGGCTGCTTGCGGCCGATGAGGGTGTTGCGGCAGATGACGAAACGCACGCCGTTGCTCCGCAGCTCGTCCACCATGCGGGCGATCTTCGCGTCGCCCTGGGCCAGGCTGAGCATGCTGGCTCCCTCGCCCTGCAGGACGACCACCATGCTCAGGCGGTCGGCTCCGACGGCGTTGACGTGATTGCGCATCGACTGCAGCCGGGCCGCATGCTCCCGCCCGAACCAGCCGCCGCCCTGGACCACGTGGTAGACCACCTTCTGGGGCGCATAGGGCGCGTGGATCGCAGGCGGGACGTCCGCGACTGCACCGCCCATTGACAACGCTAGCACTGAGCCGCCGAGCCCGAGCGCCATTAAGCCCGCCGCCACGCCGAGAGTCTTGCCGGAAAATGTCATCGTCAGCGCCTGCCAGGAGGATTCTTGCATCCACTCTACTTGCCTGATGTTAAGTGCAGCTGAATCGAAGGCGCGGCTTTCGCCGGGAGATCGCCCTTGCCACGCGCCGGCGTGGCTCCTAAAGAGCCTGCCAGAACCAGCACAAGGGGCGAAAGATGAGCAGCCACAACATCCTTCTTCTGCCGGGCGACGGCATTGGGCCCGAGGTCATGGGCGAAGTCCGGAAGCTGGTGACGTGGCTGGGCTCCCAGGGCGTGGCCCGCTTCGAGACCGAGACGGACCTCGTCGGAGGCGCCGCCTACGACGCCCACAAGGTCGCGATCACCGACGACGCCATGGCGCGCGCCACGGCGGCGGACGCCGTGCTTTTCGGCGCGGTGGGCGGTCCCAAATGGGACGCCGTACCCTATGAGGCGCGCCCGGAGGCCGGCCTCCTGCGCCTGCGCAAGGATCTCGCGCTATTCGCCAATCTGCGTCCGGCGATCTGCTTCCCGGCCCTGGCCGACGCCTCCTCGCTGAAGCGAGAGCTCGTCGAGGGGCTCGACATCGTCATCGTCCGCGAACTCACGGGCGGCGTGTATTTCGGCGCGCCGAAGGAAATCGTCACGCTGGAGAACGGCGAGAAGCGCGCCGTCGACACGCAGGTCTACACGACCCACGAGATCGACCGCATCGCCCGCGTCGCCTTCGAGCTCGCCCGCAAGCGCCGCAACAAGGTGACGTCGTCCGAGAAGCGCAACGTGATGAAGTCCGGCGTGCTCTGGAACCAGGTGGTCACGGCCCTGCACAAGGCCGAGTACCAGGACGTCGCGCTCGAGCACCAGCTGGCCGACTCGCTGGCCATGCAGCTCGTCCGCCAGCCCAAGCAGTTCGACGTCATCGTGACCGACAACCTCTTCGGCGACATCCTGTCCGACGTCGCCGCCATGCTGACCGGCTCGCTCGGCATGCTGCCCTCCGCATCGCTCGGCGCGGAGGACCCCGTCACCGGCAAGCGCAAGGCGCTCTATGAGCCCGTGCATGGCTCCGCGCCGGACATCGCCGGCAAGGGCATGGCCAACCCCATCGCCATGATGGGCTCGCTGGCCATGGCGCTGCGCTACTCCTTTGGCCTGCTGGAGGCCGCCGACATGGTCGAGAAGGCCATCGCGAACGTGCTCGACAGCGGTCTGCGCACCAAGGACATCGCCGCCTCCGGCCAGAACGCCGTCTCCACCTCCGAGATGGGCGACGCCATCCTCAAGGAGATGCAGCGCCTGGCCGGCTGACGGCCTGCCCCCGGCGCATGAAAAAACCCCGCGGGCGACCGCGGGGTTTTTTGTCGTGACGAGTTCGGAGGCTCAGAGCCAGGGCTGGCTCGCGGCCTTCTTCTGCTCATAGGTCTCGATCGCGCCGGCCTTCTCCATCGTGAGGCCGATATCGTCGAGGCCGTTCAGCAGGCAGTGCTTGCGGAAGGGGTCGAGGTCGAACCGCACCACCCCACCATCCGGACCGCGGATCTCCTGGGCGGCGAGGTCGATGCTGAGCGTCGCATTAGCGCCGCGCTTGGCGTCATCGAGCAGCTTGTCGAGGTCCTCCTGCGACACCGTGATGGGCAGGATCCCGTTCTTGAAGCAATTATTGTAGAAAATATCCGCGAAGGACGTGGAGATGACGCAGCGGATGCCAAAGTCCAGCAGCGCCCAGGGCGCGTGCTCGCGCGACGAGCCGCAGCCGAAATTGTCGCCGGCCACCAGGATCTGCGCGTGGCGATAGGCGGGCTGGTTCAAGACGAAGTCCGGGTTCTCCGTCCCATCCTCCCGAAAACGCATCTCGGCGAACAGACCAGCCCCGAGTCCGGTGCGCTTGATGGTCTTCAGATACTGCTTGGGGATGATCATGTCGGTGTCAACGTTCATGATCTCGAGCGGAGCGGCGACGCCGGTGAGGGTGGTGAAGGGCTGCATGGTTCGGATCCGAGCTTTGCGGATGGCGCGTGTGAGCCACGCTTTAGCAGGCCGCGCGACCGGTGGGTAGGGCCTACTCCGCCGCCGCCTCAATCCCGTACATGTCGGCGTCGCTCAGGCCGAAGTGGTGTCCGATCTCGTGCACCAGCACATGGGTGACGAGATCGCCGAGGCTCTCGTCATGGTCGGCCCAGTAGTCGAGGATGGGGCGGCGATACAGCCAGACCATGTTGGGAAACTGGCCGGTCTGGAGCGTCGCGCCGGCCTGGGCGAGGCCCGTGCCGCGAAACAGGCCGAGCAAGTCGAACTCCGATTCGCAATTCATCGCGTCGAGAGTCTCGTCGTCGGGGAAATCCTCGACCCGGATCACGACGCCTTCGCACAGGGCGCGGAACTCGGCCGGCAGTCGTGCGAACGCGTCGGCCGCCAGTCGCTCGAAATCGTCGAGGCTGGGAGCCCGCAGGTGCACGAGCCCAGCGTCGGACGGCGACGCGGTCTTGGGGCGGTCAGGGCGTGAGGCGGTCATCGGTCGTGTCCCGGGCGGCTCCGGACAGATGGGAGCCCGGTCGTGGACTTCAACCGGGCGGTCGAGGTCGGCTCAGCGGTTCAGAAAGGCCAGCAGTTCGAGCACGAGGTAGCCGACGAACAGCAGCGCCAGCGCCCGGGCGATGCGCCGGCCCCAGACCTCGATCCGGTCGTCCTGCGGCGCGTCGGCCGCCGTGAAGTGTCGGGCGGCTTGCGCCAGCGCCGAACTCCCGAGCACGCCGCTTTCAGCCGACGTCCTGGCGAGCGCCTCCCGGGATTCGCGCTGACGCTCCTCGTCGCTGGGCCTGCCTGTGTTCAAGACCGACGCTCCAGGGCTTTTCGCCTCACCCGGCCAACCATCCGGCGTGAAAGACCGTTCATGTTGTTGAACCGCCGCTGAACATGCCGTTCCGGGTCCATTCAGCGGCGTTGTTTCACTCTCTCAGACAGCCGAATAGGGGCCGGCTGACGTCAACATGAGGATCTGTACCATGATTTCCCCCCGCATTCTCACCCTTCAAGCCTTCGCCGCCGGCGCGCTGCTGGTCGGTGGGCTCACCGGCGCGCAGGCAGCGCCGCTCCCGCCGGTCGCCGCGGCTCCCGCCGCCCAAGCGGAGGGAGGGCTGGCCACGACCGTCCAGTGGGGCCCGGGCTACGGCTATGGCGGCCCGCGCCGGCACTATTGGGGCGGCGGGTACGGCTATGCGCGCCCCTATTACGGGCCGCCGCGCTGGGGCGGGCCGCGCTGCCGCGTCGTGCGCCGCTGGGACCCCTATTTCGGCGGCTTCCGCGTCACGCGCCGCTGCTGGTGACCTGTCCCGATCCGCGGGTCGGTCCTGACATGCGAAGCCCGGGCGCGAGCCCGGGCTTTTTCGTCGGCGGAGACCAAGACGGCGTCGACGTCAGCGCCACTCGCGGATGTCGACGAAATGTCCGGCGACCGCGGCGGCGGCCGCCATGATGGGCGACACCAGGTGGGTGCGGCCCTTGAAGCCCTGCCGGCCTTCGAAGTTGCGGTTGGACGTCGATGCGCAGCGCTCGCCAGGAGCCAGCTTGTCGGCGTTCATCGCCAGGCACATGGAGCAGCCCGGCTCGCGCCAATCGAATCCCGCGGCCTTGAAGATCTTGTCCAGGCCCTCATCCTCGGCCTGCATCTTCACCAGGCCGGATCCCGGGACGATCATGGCGCTCACATGGGGGCTGACCGTCTTGCCTTCGACCACCTTGGCCACGGCGCGCAGGTCCTCGATGCGGCCGTTGGTGCACGAGCCGATGAAGACCCGGTCCAGCTTGATGTCCTGGATCCGCTCGCCGCCCTTCAGGCCCATATAGTCGAGCGCACGCGCGATCGCGGCCTTCTTCTGCTCGGAGGGGGCGTCATCGGGCCGGGGCACGGAGCCGGTCACCGCGACCACGTCTTCCGGGCTGGTGCCCCAGGTCACGATGGGCGGCAGGCTGGCGGCGTCGAGCCGGATCTCGCGGTCGAAAAGCGCGCCCTCGTCGGACACCAGCGTGCGCCAATACTCGACCGCCATGTCCCACGCCATGCCGCTCGGAGCCTTCGGACGGCCCTTCAGATAGGCGAAGGTCTTCTCGTCCGGCGCCACCAGGCCGGCGCGCGCGCCGCCCTCGATCGACATGTTGCAGATCGTCATCCGGCCTTCCATCGACAGCGACCGGATCGCCTCGCCGGCGTATTCGATGACGCTGCCGGTGCCGCCGGCCGTGCCGATCTCGCCGATGATGGCCAGGATGATGTCCTTGGCGGTGACGCCGGGCGGCAGCTGGCCGTCCACCGTCACCCGCATGTTCTTGGCCTTCTTCTGGATCAGCGTCTGCGTGGCGAGAACGTGCTCGACCTCGCTGGTGCCGATGCCGTGGGCCAGCGCGCCAAAGGCGCCATGCGTCGACGTGTGGCTGTCGCCGCACACGATCGTGGTGCCGGGCAGCGTGAAGCCCTGCTCGGGGCCGATGATGTGCACGATGCCCTGGCGGGGATCGAGCTCGTTGAAATACTCGATGCCGAACTCGCGCGCGTTCTCGGCCAGCGCCTCGACTTGCGTGCGCGCCTCGGGATCCTCGATGCCGAGCCGGCGGTCGGACGTCGGCACGTTATGGTCGACCACGGCCAGCGTCTTCTGCGGCGCGCGGACCTTCCGGCCCGTCATGCGCAGCCCCTCGAAGGCCTGCGGGCTCGTCACCTCATGCACGAGGTGGCGGTCGATATAGAGCAGGCACGTCCCATCCGGCTGCGTATCGGCGACGTGGTCGTCCCAGATTTTGTCGTAGAGGGTGCGCGGGGCCATGGCTCTGTCTCTGCTGGTGGAGAGCGTTCCGGGAACGCGAAATCCGCCCACATCTAATAGCGCTCGGCGCGAGGCGGAAGCCTTTTTGGGGCGACGGGCCGCCGGACGGCCCGTTCGCCATACGAAAACGCGGCCCGAGGGCGCTCCGCCGGACGGCGGCCGGGGCGCGCAGCGCCCGGCCGATCGCGGCCTTACTTCGGGGCGGCGGCCTTCGCCTTGTCGCCCTTGGGAGCGTCCTTGCGCTCGGCGATGCGAGCCGACTTGCCGCGGCGGTCGCGCAGGTAATAGAGCTTGGCGCGGCGCACCTTGCCGGTGCGCACGACCTTGATGGATTCGATCAGCGGCGAGTAGACCGGGAACACGCGCTCCACGCCTTCGCCGTAGCTGATCTTGCGGACCGTGAAGCTCTCCTGGATGCCGCCGCCGTTGCGGGCGATGCAGACGCCCTCATAGGCCTGCACGCGGGTGCGCTCGCCTTCGACGACCTTAACGTTCACCTGGACGGTGTCGCCGGGACGGAAGTCCGGCACGCCGCGGACGGAAGCGAGGCGGTCCGCCTGCTCTTTCTCGATCTGCTGAATGATATCCATGTCGATCTCCTGCCGGTTCGGTCCCAGGTTTGCCCAGGCCAGGCGTTCGGCGCCGCTGTTTTCAGTTGGACGCGGGTCCATACACGAGGACGCGCGGCTTGTCGATGCTCAGGCGCCGGTTTTCGGCGCCAGCAGGTCCGGACGGCGCTCGCGCGTGATCCGCTCCGCCTCCTCGCGCCGCCAGCGCGCGATGCGGCCGTGGTCGCCGGAGAGCAGGATCTCCGGGATGGGCCGCCCCTCCCACTCGCGCGGACGCGTGTAATGCGGATATTCCAGGAGGCCGCCCTCGAAACTCTCCTCGGTCCCGGAGGCGTCCTTGCCCATCACGCCGGGCAGCAGGCGGACGCACGCGTCCATCAGCACCAGCGCAGCGAGTTCGCCTCCCGACAGGACGTAGTCGCCGATCGAGACCTCCTGGAGCACGCGGCCGGCGATCACCCGCTCGTCCACGCCCTCGAAGCGCCCGCAGATCAACACCGCGCCAGGGCCGGACGCGAGCTCGCGCACGCGATCCTGCGTCAACGGACGCCCGCGAGGGCTCATCAGCAGCCGCGGCCGCGGGTCCCCTTCGGGGGAGACCTCGTCGATGGCGGCCGCCAGGACATCGGCCCGGATCACCATCCCGGCCCCGCCGCCGGCCGGCGTGTCGTCGACGGCGCGGTGGCGGCCCAGACCGTGGCGCCGGATGTCGTAGGGCTCGAGCGCCCAGAGGCCCCGCCCGAGCGCGTCGCCCGCGAGCGACTGTCCCAGTGGGCCTGGGAACATGTCCGGAAACAGCGTCAGGACGCTGGCGGTCCACATGGATCAGAGCGCCGCCAGGCTGGCCGGATCGACATTGCCGCCGCACAGGAGCACGCCGACGCGCTCGCCCGGGCGCGGCGCATAGGCGCCGCTCAGGAGCGCCGCCAGCGCGGCCGCGCCGCCAGGCTCGGAGGCGAGCCTGTAGTCCGCCCACAGGCGCTTCTGCGCGTCCCGGATGGCCGCGTCGCCCACGAGCGCCACGTGGTCGATCGCCTCGCGGGCGATCGCGAACGGCAGCGCGCCGACGCGCCGCGCGCCGAGCGAATCCGCGGCCACGGAGTACACTGGCACGTCCACGGGTTCGCCCGCCTCGAACGCGGCGTGCAGGCAGCGCGAGCCCTCGGGCTCCACCGCGACCACCTTCACGCGCCCGCGCCAGTACGCCGCCATGCCGGCCGCGAGCCCTCCCCCGCCGACGGCCACCAGCACGGTGTCGAGCGCGCCCAGTCCCAGCTGCGCCTGATCCTGCTCCCATTCGAGCGCGACCGTGCCCTGTCCTTCGAGCGTTTCGACCGCGTCATAGGGATGGATCGTCAACGCCCCGCTTGCGGCCGCGAAGCGGTCGCAGGCCTCCTGCGCGTCGGCGTAGCGCGCGCCGCCCACCACGACTTCCGCGCCCTGCGCGCGGATCGCCGCGATCTTCACAGGCGAGGAGATCTCGGGCACGAAGATCGTGGCCTTGAGGCCCAAGCGATGGGCCGCGAGCGCCGTCGCAATGCCGTGATTGCCGCCGGACGCGGCCGCCACGCCGGCCGCCGGCGCAGTGCGGGACAGCAGGTTGTTGAATGCGCCGCGGGTCTTGAACGACCCTGCGTGCTGCGTCAGCTCCAGCTTGAAGGTGACATCGGCGCCCGCGATCGCGTCCGCCCGCATCAGCGGCGTGCGGCGGACATGGGAACGGATGCGCTCGTAGGCGGTCTGGATCGCGGCGGGGGTGACCGGGAGCGTCATGGCGGTCAGCCGCAATGCATCAGCGAGAAGCGCCCGTCGGGGCCGGGCCCATAAGGCTCGAACTGGCGCGTGGCCGGGTTCAGGATCCGCAGCCGGCCGGTCGTCACGCCGAAATAGGCCCCGTGCAGAAAGAGGCGCTTGCGCTCCACCAACGTGCGGACGCATGGAAAGGTGAGCAGGTTGGCGATGCTGTTCTCGACCGACGCCATCCCGAGGCGCTCGACATAGCTCTCGTCGCCATGCGAGCCGGGCCCGATGGCCTCGGCCGCGGGCGCGATCAGCTTGATCCAGCGGCCGATGAAGTCGCCTGGGGACAGCGGGCGCGTATAGGGGTCGCTCTCGTTTTCCGCGAAGGCGCGAACGCCGCCGCACAGCGCATGGCCCATGACGACGATGTGCTCGACCCGCAGGCCCATCACGGCGAACTCCAAGGCCGCCGAGGTGCCGTGCTGGTGCTCGTCGCCCGGTTCATAGGGCGGGATCAGGTTCGCCACGTTGCGGACGACGAAGATCTCGCCGGGCCGGGCGTCGAAGATCACCTCGGGCGAGACGCGCGAGTCGCAGCAGCCGATCAGCATGACCTTCGGCTTCTGGCCCGAGGCGGCCAGTTCCTCGAAGCGCTCGCGTTCGCGCGGCAGGCGGTTTTCCGAGAAGGTCTTGTAGCCTTCCAGGAGCTGGGGCGGAAACCCCGCATGCTCGACATCGTCCGTCATACGGCCTCCTCGGGCGGTTCTTCTTCGCCGGACGTCTCGACCGGGGGACGGGCGACGATGCGGCCCGCCTCGAGGTCGACCACCGGGGCCGCCTCACGGGTGAAGGGAAGCATGAATGGCCGGCCACCGGAAGCAGGCTGGATCTCGAGGATCTCGCCGGCGCCGAAATCGAGAACGGCCAGCACCGTCCCCAGTTCCTCGCCGTTCTCGGCCACGACCGCCAGGCCGATGAGGTCGGCGTGGTAGAATTCGTCCTCGTCCTCGACCGGCGGGAGCTGGTCCCGCGGAGCGAAAAGGCGGGTGTTCGTCAGGGCGGCCGCCTGGTCCCGGTCGGCGACGCCGTCGAGGCGCACGACCAGCATGTCGTCCTTGACGGATCGGGCCGAGAGAATCCGGAACGACCGCTTTCCCGCCTCGTCGGTCAGGGGAGCATAGTCGGCGATGGCGAGCGGATCCTCCGTGAAGGACTTCAGCCGCATCTCGCCGCGCACGCCGTGCGGCGCTCCGAGCACGCCCATCAGGATGAGATCGTCAGCCACACGCGCCTCTCAGGTCGCGGAACGCGGGCCGAAGGGGCCCGCGATCCGGTGCGTCGATGTCACTCGGCGGCTTCGCCGGCCGCGGCGGCCGCGGCGGCGGCGCGCTCCTGCGCCTTCTTCTTCGGCAGCGCCTTCTCGGGATTGTTCCGGGTGGCGCGCTTCATCAGGCCGGCGGCGTCCAGGAAGCGGGCGACGCGGTCGGTGGGCTGGGCGCCCTTGGTCAGCCAGTCCTTGGCCCGCTCGGCGTCGAACTTGACGCGCTCGGCCGAGTCCTTCGGCAGCATCGGATCGAAGGTGCCGAGCTTCTCGATGAAGCGGCCGTCGCGCGGATAGCGGCTGTCGGCGACGACGATGGAGTAGTGGGGACGCTTCTTGGCGCCGCCACGGGCGAGACGAATCTTGAGAGACATGGTGGTGGTCCTTCTAGCAGTGCGTTTTGGTGGTGGATGGTGAATGACGTCTTGGGAACGGCGCCCCGGAGGACGCGTCGCTCACTTCTTCTTGCCCCCGAAGGGATTGAACCCGCCGCCGAGCCCCGGCAGGCCGGGGATCTTCGGGCCGCCCAGGCCGGGCAGGCCCGGGCCCTTGGCGCCGCCGGTCAGGCCCGCCGGAGGCGTAGCCGGGAGCCCTCCGCCCATGCCGGGCGGCATCGCGCCCGGGGGCAGCTGGCCCTTCAGCTTCTCCAGCATCTCGGGGGTGACCTGCGGCATGCCGCCCCCCATGCCGAACATGTTGGCGAGGCCCGCCATGGGTCCGCGCTTTCCGCCCTGGCCCATCATCTTCATCATGTCGGCCATCTGGCGGTGGGTCTTCAGGAGGCGGTTGACCTCCTCGACCTTCGTGCCCGAACCCGCCGCGATGCGCTTCTTGCGCGACGCCTTGAGCACGTCCGGGTTGCGGCGCTCGGCGGCCGTCATCGAGTTGATGATCGCCACCTGGCGCTTGATCACCTTGCCGTCCAGATTGGCGCTGGCGATCTGGTCCTTCATCTTGGCGATGCCGGGGATCATACCCAGCAGGCCGCCCATGCCGCCCAGATTCTCCACCTGGGCGAGCTGCTCGCGCATGTCGTCCAGGTCGAACTTGCCCTTGCGCATCTTGTCGGCGATGCGAAGCGCCTTCTCCTGGTCGATCGACTGCGCCGCCTTCTCGACGAGCGAGACGATGTCGCCCATGCCCAGGATGCGGTTGGCGATGCGCGCCGGGTGGAACTCGTCCAGCGCGTCCATCTTCTCGCCGACGCCGACGAGCTTGATCGGCTTGCCGGTGACGGCGCGCATCGACAGGGCCGCGCCGCCGCGTCCGTCGCCGTCGACGCGCGTCAGCACGATGCCGGTGATGCCGACCCGGTCGTCGAAGGCGCGCGCGGTGTTGACGGCGTCCTGGCCGGTGAGCGCGTCGGCGACGAGCAGCACCTCGTGCGGGTTCGTGATCGCCTTCACGTCGGCGACCTCGGCCATGAGGGCCTCGTCGACCGTGGTGCGGCCGGCGGTGTCGAGCATCACGACGTCGAAGCCGCCCAGCCGGCCGGCCTCCATGGCGCGCCGTGCGATCTGGACCGCGGTCTGCCCGGCCACGATGGGCAGCACCTCCACGCCCACCTGCTTGCCGAGCACGGCGAGCTGCTCCATGGCGGCGGGCCGGCGCGTGTCGAGGGAGGCGAGCAGCACCTTGCGGCGCTCGCGCTCGGAGAGGCGCTTGGCGATCTTGGCCGTGGAGGTCGTCTTGCCCGAGCCCTGCAGGCCGACCATCAGGATCGGCACCGGCGGCACGGCGTCCAGGTTGATCGGATCGGCCTGCGATCCGAGCGTGTCCACCAGCGTGTCATGGACGATCTTGACGACCATCTGGCCGGGGGTGACGGACTTGACCACCTCGGCCCCGACGGCGCGCGCCCGCACCTTTTCGGTGAAGCTGCGCACGACCTCGAGCGCCACGTCGGCCTCGATCAGGGCGCGGCGAACCTCGCGCAGGGCGGCGTTGACGTCGTCCTCCGTCAATGCGCCGCGGCGCGTCAGCTTGTCCAGAATGCCTGAGAGCTTGTCGGAAAGGCCCTCGAACATCGTCACCCGCCTTTGCTGGAGCCGTGATGGACGGCGACCAAGCGCATGGATTGCGGCGACCTCAAGTCCAAAGCCGAACGCGCCCGAGGGCGCATCGCGCTGTCGGGCGTTGACCTCCGGGCTCCGGGCCCGGGCGGTGGCTCAAGGACGAGACATCGTCGATGAAGCCGCAGCGGATAGAAGATGGGGCCGCCGGAGTCAAGGTCGGCGCCGCCGGAGGCGCCCGCGGCTCAGGTCCGGGCCGGGCGGGACGGCAGCACCGGCGCGTTGGGGCCGAGCTCGGCCAAGCCCTCGGCCAGGAGCCTGTCGGAAGCCTCCTCGATCCGGGCCTGCAGCGTCGCCGCGAACTCGTCGCGGGGCATGTCGGGCGGAAGCGGCGGCAGGATCTCGACGATGACGGTGCCGCGCCGGTGCTGCAGGCTGCGGCGGGGCCAGAACAGTCCGGAGTTCAGCGCCACCGGCAGGCAGGGCACGCCGAGGCGCTCATAGACGTGCACGACCCCGTGCCGGTACTGCGGCGGGGCGCCGGCCGGACGCCGGGTCCCTTCCGGGAAGAACAGGATCTGACGGCCGTCGTCGGCGCGGACCTCCTCCCGGGCCTTCTCGTTGAGCTGCTTGAGCACGCTCGCGCCGCCCCGCCGGTCCACCGGCAGCATGTGGGCCTTGAGGGCGAACCAGCCGAAGAGCGGGATCCAGGTGAGCTCTTGCTTGAGGATGAAGCACGGATCGTCGAACAGGCCGATCAGCGCGAAGGTCTCCCAGATCGACTGGTGCTTGGCGGCGACCAGGAGCGGGCCCTTGGGAATGTTCTCGCGTCCGCGGACCTCCAGCCCGATCCCGCCGATCACCCGGCAGATGAATACGAAATAGCGGCCCCATCCCCGCACATAGGCCATCAGGAACCGCCTCGGCAGCACCAGCGTGGGCAGCGCCAGCACCATGTGGATCACGAGGCTGACATAGAGGACGATGTTCAGGAGCAGGGAGCGCAGCGTCATGTTGGGTCCGTCGAGCCGGCCGGAGACGCGCGGCGACCCTGCTTAGAATCATTCGGCCCCGAGTGGAACCGCTTCAGCGCAAGGCCGAGACGGCGGCCGGCCGGTCCGCCCGCGCGGAGCCCATGTCCTCGTCGCGGACGCCGAGCTGGATCCGCGTCACGGCGGCGACGAACTTGACGTATTCCAAGGCGAGCAGCTTGACCATGCCGGGCTCGCGCCACCACGACGCCAAGTCGAGCTTCTCGGTCACCACCGGATGGGGAAGGAACTGCGCTTCCGGCATCGCGTGGCCGAGTTCCGCCAGCGTGCGCGGCATGTGGTAGGTGGAGGTGACGATCAGCAGGCGCCGGAAATTGTGCCGCCGCGCCCAGTTGCGGGTCTGCTCGGCGTTCCCGATGGTGTTCAGGGCCTGGTAGTCGAGATCCACGCAGCAGGCGAAATAGGCCCGGAACTCCGGCCGCTGCCGGGCGATCTCCTCCTTGGTGGTCTTCTCGTTCACGCCCGTGATCAGGAGCCGTTCGCCCCGGCCGCGGGCCAGCAGGTCGACCGCGTCTGCGATGCGCTCGGCGCCGCCCGTGAGCGCCACGATCCCGTCCACCCGCGCGGCGGCCGCCTTCTCGTTGCGGTCGAGCCCCTGCACGAACAGGAAGAACCCGGCCGAGAGCGCGAGCCCGGCCAGGATGCAGCACGTGATCAGGAGGTTTCGCGCCAATCTCATCATGGTTTCAATCCGGGCGGTGGCGCGCATGCGGTGGGCGCGCCAGGGCCGAGACGTTCCTCCCGTTCAATCCGCTCGGATCAAGGATTGAGTCATCATGGTTACAAACCGTTAACGCAGATAGCGGCGAAGCCGCGCATGGAATCAGGACAGCTCGCGCAGGGTTCGCCTGACCGTCAGGCGCGACACGACTGCGGTCACCGCCGCGACCAGCAGCGCGATGGCCGCCACGGCCAAAACGCCGCGCCAGCCGATGGAGAAACGGCCGAACAAGGCTTCCAGTTGCGTTCCCTCGGGCGTCGCGACCCAGGCGGCCGCGAACCAGCCCGCCGCGACGAAAAAGACGAGCGCCGCGGCGCCGCCCAGCGCGCCCCCGCGTAGCCCCAGCCGCAGGAAGTGGCGCTGGAACTCCGACGCGATATAGGCGTCGCTTGCGCCGACGAAATGCAGGACCTCGACGATCCCGCGATTGCCGTCCATGGCGCCGCGCGTGGCGAACGCCACCGCCATCCCGGTCGCCGACAGGACGAGCGCCAGGATGCCGACGCCGAGCAGCACGAAGGTGTTGGCCATCGTGGCCAGCCGCTCGACCCAGAGCCGGTGATCGTCGAGGCTCGCCCCCTTGACGCCGCTCGCCAGGCTCTGCCTGAGCGCGCCGAAATCGACGCGCGCTGCGGGCGCGATCTTCAGCACCACGAGGCGGGGAACGGGGAGTTCCTCCAGGTTGAGGCCCGAGCCCAGCCAGGGCTCGAGCAGCCGCTCGGATTCCTGCTTGGTGTAGATGCGGACGTCCGAGACGCCTTGAGTCGCCCTGGCGAGGTCGGCGGCCCTGGCGACCTCGTCGTCGATGGCCCGGCCTGGACCCGGCCTCACCTGGATGGTGACCTCGCGCGACACCTGGCTGCGCCAGTCGGCGGACGCCTCCGACAGAAGCTGCGCCGCGCCGGCCGTCAGGCCAGCCAGGAACGTCATGATGGCGATGACGGTGACGAGCGCGCGGCCGGCGATCGAGGCGGCGGGCACCAGCGGCTGGTTGCGGCCCAGCGGCCGCTCGGGCTGGGCGGCGTCCGCGTCGGCGGTCGCAGCCGCCTCGTGCTCCACGCCGTCCGTCGCGGAGGGCCGCCGCACGACCTCGTCGTCGGAATGTCCGGTCTGGCTCATGCGCTGACGCTATTCATAGATGTGCAGCCGGCCGTCGCCCAGCACGAGACGCCTCGCCTGGTCGAACTGGTCCATCAGGGCGAGGTCGTGGGTGGCGATCACGATCGCGGTGCCGCTCTTGTTCAGCTCGACGAACAGACGAAGCAGCCGGCGCGCCAGCGAGGGATCGACATTGCCGGTGGGCTCGTCGGCAAGCAGGAGATCCGGCCGAACGATCAGGGCGCGCGCGATCGCGGCGCGCTGCTTCTCGCCGCCCGACAGCACCGGCGGAAGCACGTGCATCCGCTCCCCGAGCCCGACCCAGCGCAACAGCTCCACCACCTCGGCCCGGTAGCTGGCCTCGTCCCGCCCCTGCACGCGCAGCGGCAAAGCGACGTTCTCATAGGTCGTGAGGTGCTCCAGCAGCCTGAAATCCTGGAACACGACGCCCATGCGCCGCCGCAGGGTCGTCAGCGTGTCCTTCTGAAGCGTTGTCACGTCCTGCCCGAACAGGTCGATCAGGCCGCGCGTCGGCTTCAGGGCGAGCAGGATGAGCCTCAGCAGCGTCGTCTTTCCGGCCCCGGACGGCCCGGTGAGGAACTGGAACGACTGCGGCTCGATCGAAAAGGTGATGTCCCGCAGCACCTCGGGGCCCATCCCGTACCGCAAACCGACATTCTCGAAGCGGACCACGCGCTCTCTCGCCCCCTGTGGATGACAGCCCGATCGGATCGGCCCGGCAGGATCCCTTTACCATTCATTAAGGCTGCCGGACGACCAATGAGTGGCGGGCAGGGGGCGGTCCCCTGTCCGAGTGTGCCTGATTCGCCATGCTGATCGTCTGTCCGTCTTGCGCAAGCACCTATTCGCTGACCTCCGAACAGCTCGGAGACGGTCGGCAGCTTCGCTGCGCCAAGTGCCGCCAGCTGTGGCACGCGACCCCGGCCGACGCCATCCCGGAGAGCGAAGGCGTCCAGGCGCAAGCCGATCTCTCGACGTCGCTGGACGCGTCGTTCGTCTCGCAAGAGGCTCGCGAGGCCCCGCGCGCCGACCATGAGGCGCTCGAGGCCTCCACGGCTCCCGCGCCCGAGAAGCGCCGCCCCGCACCCGGCCGACGCAGGGCCGACGCGCCGAAGCGGACCGGCCGTGGCCTTCGTCTCTCGACCGTGCACGCCGCAGCCGCCGCGCTGCTCGTGGCCGCCACGCTGGCCGTGACCCAGCGGGCCGCGATCGTCAGGATCATGCCCCAGACCGCCAAGCTCTACGCCGCGGCCGGCGCGCCCGTGAACCTGCGCGGCCTCGAATTCGGAGATCTCAGGTCGGAACTGGTGATTGACCGCGACCAAGCGATCCTTGTCGTGGAAGGCCAGATCAAGGGCGTTTCCGCCGGCGAGACCGAGGTCCCCAAGGTCACGGTGAGCCTGCGCGGCGCCGAGGGGCGCGAGATCTACGCCTGGACCTCGGACGTCTCGCGCAGCACCCTGGGCAAGGGCGAGAGCACCACCTTCCGGACCCGCCTGGTCTCCCCGCCGGCCGAGGGACGCGACGTCGTGGTCCGGTTCGCCGACCGCGACTCCCACGCGACCCTCACCCGGTGATAGGGTGCGCGACTCGACCGGGGCGACCATGCGGGGGATGAACCATGCCAAACCAAGCGCAGCGCGGGACGACGCGCCATGACTGAAAGCCGGCGCGTCCGCGTCCTGTTCGATGAGGCGACCATCGCCGCCCGCAACGAGGAGATCGCCCGCGGCATCGCCGCCAGGGAGCCGGCGGACCTGCTCGTGATCGCCATCCTGAAGGGCAGCTTCATGTTCGCGGCCGACCTCATGCGGGCGCTGCATCGCGCCGGCATGACGCCGCAGGTGGAGTTCATGCACCTCTCCAGCTACCGCGCCAGCACGGTGTCCTCCGGCCAGGTCTCCATCCTGCGGGACGTGGAGAGCGACGTTCGCGACCGCGACGTCCTGCTCGTCGACGACATTCTGGAGTCGGGGCGGACGCTGGCCTTCGCCAAGGATCTTCTGGCCGCCCGCGGGGCGCGGGTGATGACCTGCTGCCTGCTCGAGAAACCCAGCAAGCGGGCCGTTTCGATCGCGCCCGATTTTGTCGGCTTCTCCTGCCCGGACCTGTTCGTGGTCGGCTACGGCATGGATGTCGCCCATTCCTATCGCGAACTGCCTTTCATCGGCGTCGTGGAGAGAAACGACGCCTGAACCAGCCGGCGCGCCCCCGCACGCGTCCAGCGCCGAAGAAAGACGAAAGCCCAAGGGACTCCGACATGGCTCGCATACTGATCGCTGACGACGAGGAACCCCTGCGGGGCTTCATCTCGCGTGGGCTGCAGCTGGACGGCCACACGGTCGAGGCCGCCTGCGACGGCGCCGAGGCGCTCGACATGCTGGCCGCTCCCGGGGCGGACTACGACCTGCTCCTCACCGACATCCGCATGCCGATGATGGACGGCATCGAACTCGCCCTTGCGGCCGCCAAGGAACGGCCCGACCTGCCGATCCTGCTCATGACCGGCTACGCCGACCAGCGCGAGAGGGCCCGCAACCTCGAAGCCTTGATCCGGGACGTGCTGACCAAGCCTTTCTCGCTGTCAGACCTGCGCGCCGCCGTCCACGAGACGCTCCTGGTCGTCACCAGTTGAGCAGCAGGATGGCCGCGTTCAGGACGGACGCGAACGCCACCCAGCACGCATAGGGAACCAGGATCCAGCCTGCGGGCGGGTCGAGCCGCCGGAACAGCGCGATGGTCGCCACGATCGCGATCTCCATCGCGATCACCACCACGAGCCCGAGCAGCAGGTTGTGCATGCCGAAAAAGGCCACCGACCAGAACGCGTTGAGGGCGAGCTGCGCGAGGAAGACCACGATCGCGGGGCCGCGGCCGGGCGTCTGCGGTTCGGTCTGCAGGATGCGCCAGAACGCGTAGGCCATCATCAGGTAGAGCACGCTCCAGACCGGCCCGAAGATCCAGTTCGGCGGATTGAACGACGGCTTGGTCAGCCCCGCATACCAGGTCGGGATGTTGGGCAGCGTGGCCATGCTGCCGACGGTCCCGGCCGCCGCGACGAGGGCGAGCGACAGCAGGCCGGCGAGAACGGGATTGAGCGGCGCGCGGCCGCGGATGTCGGACGATGTCATGAGGCCTCCGGACCCGGATGTCGTGCGCCGGGCCCGATTGGCAAGGGCCTATCCGGCCCGACGCGGCCGCAAGGGGCCTTGTGGTCGCGGGCTCGCTCTGTTTCAGTCCCGCCCGCGTTCCGCGCATGGTCCGCTCCCGCCCTGGGAGTCCCTCGCGGGACGGGCCGAAGGAAGACCGATGACGACCAGCAAGCCCCCCCGCCAGACACCCCCGCGTTGGGCGAAGCGCACCCTGACCGCTCAGGCGATGGGCCACACCGATCCGATCACCAAGGCGGTGGTGCCGCCCATCCACATCGCCACGACTTATTTGCGCGACCCGGACAACCAGTACACGTCCGGCTACGTCTACGGACGTCCCGACAACGCCACGGTGCGGGAAGCCGAAGGCGTGATCGCCATGTGGGAGGAGGCCGAGGAGGCCCTCGTCTTCTCGTCCGGGATGTCGGCCGCGACCTGCGTGTTCCTGGCCCTTTCGCCTGGCGACCATGTCGTGGCGCCGACCGTGATGTACTGGGCGCTGCGCAGCTGGCTCCTGAACGACGCCAGGCATTGGGGCCTCGTCGTCGACTTCGTCGACACCAGCGACGTCGACGCGGTCCGCAACGCCGTGAAGCCGGGCAAGACGAAGCTCGTCTGGCTGGAGACGCCCTCCAATCCGCTCTGGTCGATCAGCGACATCGCCGCCATCGCGACGATCGCGCATGGCGCCGGGGCGAAGGTGGCCGTCGATTCGACGGTGGCCACGCCGGTGTTCACCCGGCCTCTCGCGCTGGGGGCCGACATCGTGATGCACGCCGCCACCAAATCCCTGAACGGGCACTCCGACGTGGTCGCCGGCGCCTTGGCCACCCGCAGCAAGGATGCGCTCTGGACGCGCATCGTGGGCAACCGCAAGAACCTCGGCGCGATCCTGGGGCCGTTCGAGGCGTTTCTCCTGATCCGCGGCATGCGGACCCTGGACCTGCGCGTGCGGGCCGCCGCCGCGACGGCCGCGGACCTGGCCCATCGCTTCTCCAACCACGCCCATGTGTCCGCCGTGCTGTATCCCGGCCTGCGGACGCATCCGGGACATGACATCGCGGCGCGCCAGATGCAGGGGGGCTTTGGCGGCATGCTGTCGATCCGCGTCAGGGGCGGGGAGGCGAGCGCCGTGGCGACGGCCGCCAGCGTCGCTTTGTGGAAGCGGGCAACCTCGCTCGGCGGCGTCGAGAGCCTGATCGAGCATCGCGCCTCGATCGAGGGCGCCGGGACGCCCTGCCCGCCGGATCTGCTGCGCCTGTCCGCCGGGATCGAAGATCCGGACGACCTCTACGCCGATCTCGACCAGGCGCTGCGTCGCGCCCACGGATGAGTCGCCGCCGGCGTCCTACTCGGCGGCGATCTGGGTCGGGGGCGCGACGGCTTGCGGAATCGGATTCCGGGATTCGAACGCCTCGATGTAGTCCCGGGTGAGCGGGACCGCGTCGATCGCCTTGGCGACCTGGATCTGGAAAACGACGTGGCCGCCATACCGGAACGTCGCCTCGCTGCCGGCCAGGTAGAACTCCCACATGCGACAGAAGCGGTCGTCATAGAGCTGGCGGATGGCGTCCCGGTGAGCGTTGAAGCGGGCCCGCCAGTGCCGCAGCGTCTCGGCGTAGTGCAGGCGCAGCACCTCCACGTCCGTCACGTAGAGGCCGGCGCGCTGCACGGCCGGCAGGATCTCCGACAAGGCCGGCGAATAGCCGCCCGGGAAAATGTATTTCTGGATGAACGCGTTCGTCGCGCCCGGGCCGTCGGCCCGGCCGATGGTGTGCACCAGCCCGACGCCGTCATCCGTCAGCAGGTCGGCGATCTTCTGGAAATAGGCGTCGTAGTGGTTGACGCCGACATGCTCGAACATGCCGACCGAGACGATCCGGTCGAAGCGCCCTGTCTCGGCCCGGTAGTCGCGCAGCGCAAAGCGTACCCGGTTGGCCACGCCCGCGGCTCGGGCGCGCTCGGTGGAGACGCGGTGCTGCTCCTCCGACAGCGTCAGGCCGGTCACGTCGTGGTCGCCCAGCGACGCCAAATAGAGCCCGAGCCCGCCCCAGCCCGAGCCGATGTCCAGGATCCTGTGTCCGGGCTCGAGCAGAAGCTTCGCCGCGACATGGCGCTTTTTGCGCGCCTGGGCGGTTTCCAGCGTGTCGCCCGGGGACGCGAAATACGCGCAGGAGTATTGTCGGTCCTCGTCGAGGAACAGCCCGTAGAGCTGGTCGGACAGGTCGTAGTGATGGGCGACGTTGAGGCGGGAGCGGGGGGCCGGGTTGAACTGCCACAAGCGTCGGCCCTGGACTCTGACCGCGTTGGCGATCTTCGCCAGGACTCCGCCCGGCAGTCCCCATTTTGAATTCGAAAGGACCAGGTCGAGGACGTCGTAGATCGTCGCGCCTTCGACCGTGATCCGGCCGTTCATGTAGCCTTCGCCCAGAGCCAGCTGAGGGTTGAGGACCAGCTTCAAGCCCGTCGCGGCGTCGTGGATCCGTAAGGTGACGGAGGGCGCCGAACCGGTTCCGAAGGTCACCGCATGCCCGCGGGCGTCGATGACCCGGAGCGTGCCGGTTTCGATCAATTTTCGACCGAGAAGACGCAAGATACGCATCGCAGAACCTCGTGAGAGCTCAGCGCGCGCAGGCTATTGTGCACCCGAGTCGGACAGCGGCCTGCGCCGCGCCTTTCCCAAATCTCCGCTACTCTGACGTACAAACAGGCCGAATTGCACGCTTTGCGCGATACCGCGCAGGGGTCACGTACGGTTGCATTCCGTTGCACCCGCTTTTTGACGGTTTTAGAAATTATACCTATTTGGGCGTTTTACATCTTCTGTTAAGTGAAGGGGTTGAATCGCTCCTCTTCCCCGGAGCGTTCGGATGCCCTTTTTGCTCTCACCCCGCCCTTGATCGTGAAGTTCGTCCATGAAGATTCTCGAACCTGCTGATCTTTTCGCCGCTAGTCTGGCCTTCTGTCACGAGCAGACCCGCATCGCCGAATTATCCAGCGGCCACGAAACCACGCCATGCCAGCAACCTTGCGAAAGCTGCTTGGCGGCGATGCGCGTTGCTCTTCAGGTCATCGCCGAAAAGGCGGAGTTCAAGCTTGATTTGGAATACCATAGCTCAAAGCATTGAGCCGGATCAAAGACCGAAACAGACCTCGTCTACTGATCCTGCCTAATCTTTTTACATCGTCCCCAGGAGGCGTGACACAGAAATTAGCCGCAAGCGCCAGAAAACGCCAATTTAAGCTTCTCTTTATGTGCGAGGAGCGTCGTCATATTTTTAGTTGACCCCTCCCCCAATCGCGCCTACCTTTCGTGTTGCTAAAATGTATTGTTCCTGTTTGTCAAAATTCAATCTGGACTGCCGTGTCTAACATCATCTCCGACCTCATTAAGAACGCTCCGATGTTTAAGGGGCTTTCGGACGAGACGCTCCTCTCGCTGACGCAGGGCTCCTTCGTCCAGCGTTATCCAGCCAGTGTCGCCATTTTCGACGAAGGGGAGATCTCGCCCTTCATCTATGTGCTGCTGGAAGGTCAGATCGAACGCTTCTCCATCCATCGGGGACGGGAATCGGGACTCGGCTTCCTGAACGCCGGTTCCGTCTTCATCGTCTCGGCCGCGATCACCCAGACCGAAAACACCTATTCGGCGCGCACGCTGGTCAACAGCCGTTTCGTTCTGATGCCGGCCCAGAACGTCCGGGCGATGTTCAACTCCGACCCGCAATTCGCCCGCAACGTGGCGCATGATCTCGCAGAGTGCGAGCACGAGACGTTGGCGGAGCTGAAGAACCAGAAGCTCAGGACGATGGCGGAGCGGCTGGCCAACTGGATCCTGCGCACCGTTCCGGCTGATTCGGCCGGCCGCTGGATCAGGCTGCCGATGAGCAAGCAGGCGCTCGCGCTTTATCTCGGCACCACGCCGGAGAACCTATGGCGCAGCTTCGTCGCCCTGGAGCCTTACGGGGTCGGGGTGCGGCGGCGCGAGGTCTCGGTCTCCGATTTCGGCAAGCTCGCCGAATTCGCCGGACCCAATCCGATGATCGACCGCTCCTGGCGCCATCTCGAGGACCATCCGCAGCTCTGAGCTTGCGCGCTGCTGAGGCGTTCAGCCGCCTCCGGACGGGCAGCCGCCCACGCCTTCCGGACGGAACGCATCCCCGCCCGCGACCGTGGCGAGGAGCCTGTAATAATCATAGGGACCGCGGCTCTCGGCCGGCGACTTGACCTCATAGAGGCGCAGCTCGTGCACGGCCCTGCCGTCCCGCCGGATCGTCATAGGCCCGAACAGCGGGTCGACGAAGGGCGAGCGCTTCATCTGCGCCACCACGGCCGCGCCATCCAGCGTGCGCGCCGTCCACACGGCCTGCAGATAGGCCAGCGTCGCGGAATAGACCCCGGCGTGGTCCTCGGTCGGCATCCGCCCCCCCATCACGCGCCCGAAACGGGCCGCGAAGGCCCGCGAGGCGTCGTCGTGATCCCAGTAGAAGGGCGACGCGAAACGCATGCCCTGCGCGGTGGCGAGCCCGAGCGCGTGCACGTCGGAGATCTGCACGAAGAGGGCCGCAAGCGTCATGGTCCGGGTCAGACCGAACTCGTTGGCCTGTTTGACGGCGTTGATCATGTCCGCGCCCGTATTGGCGAGGGCCAATACCTTGGCGCCCGACCCCTGGGCGGCCACCAGAAGCGCCGAGAAGTCGGCCGTCGCGAGCGGATGGCGGCTGGCGCCCCGGCTGTCGCCGCCGGTCGCCTGAAGCGCCGCCAGCGCGTCCCGCTCCAGCGCGTGCCCCAGGGCGTAGTCCACCGTCAGGAAGTACCAGGACGTCAGGTCCCGCGCCGCCAGGGCCCTGGCCGTGGCGGACCCCTGCGCCCACGTGTCCGAGACCCACTGGACGGTGGTCGGGGCGCAGCTCCTGCCCGTCAGGTCGGACGTCATGGCGCTGGAGGCGAGCGCGACGCGGTTGCGCTCCCGCATGAGCCCCGAGACGGCCAGCGCCACGGCCGAATTCGGCAGGTCAACGATGGCCGACACGTCGTCGACGTCGACCCAGCGCCGCGCGATCGCCAGCCCGACGTCGGGCTTGTTCTGGTGGTCGGCGAACACGACCTCGACACGGGCGTCCGGATAAGCGCGGCCGAAATCCTCGACGGCCAGACGCGCCGCCGCCACCGAGCCCGCCCCGACCTGGTCGGAGAAGGGCCCGCTCATGTCGCTCAGCACGCCGATCCTGACGACGCGGTCCACCTGGGCCAGCGCCGCGCCGGGCGACGCCAGACTGGCGAGGAGCAGGAGCGCCAGGATGGCTCGACGTCGCATCGGCATCGTCCTGTCATTCAGCGCAATCGCGCGGGGATCGTCCGGGCCAACATTGAACAAGCCCGCGCCGCCGTCCACGGCCAAGCCGCCGTCCCTTGTCGCGCCCGCGACGCCGGCCGGATCGATCGCATTGCCCTTGAACGCGAAAAAGCCGCCTTGCGGCGGCCTTTCGGAACCCTCCGGGGCATGGAGGGAAATTGGAGCGGGCGAAGGGATTCGAACCCTCGACCCCAACCTTGGCAAGGTTGTGCTCTACCCCTGAGCTACACCCGCATCCGCCGGGGCGTCGCCGCCGGCGGGCCGGTATATGCCGCAAACCCGGGAGCGATGCAACAGGGTCCGCGCATCTTTCTGCATCATGCGCCGCGGCGGCCGCGCCGGGCGGCGCTTGTGGGAGCCGCGTCGCCTGCGTAAGAACCACCTTGAACCTGCGCCCCGCCGCATCGCCGATGAGAGACCCGGATGCCCGCATCCCCTCAGGACCTGTTCGCTTTTCTGGACTCGCTGGACATCCCGTCGGAGACCGTCACGCATCCCGCCGTCTTCACGGTCGAGGAATCCAAGCGCCTGCGCGGCGAACTCCCGGGTGCGCACGTCAAGAACTTGTTCGTGAAGGACAAGAAGGGCCGGCTCTTTCTGGTTTCCGCCCTGGAGGACACCGTCATCGACCTGAAGAAGCTTCATGAGCGGGTCGGCGGGGCCGGGCGCGTTTCGTTCGGATCGGCGGAGCTGCTGATGGAGGTCCTGGGGGTGGAGCCCGGCTCCGTCACCCCCTTCGCGGTCCTGAACGATTCCGGGAAGCGGGCCACCGTGGTCCTCGACGCAAGGCTCATGGAGCATGAGCGGATTAACGTTCATCCGCTGGTGAACACCATGACGACGGGCGTGAGCCGCGCGGGCCTCGCTCGCTTCCTCGAAGCGACAGGCCACGCGCCGCTCGTCGTCGAGATCGGAACGCCCCGCGGCGAGGCCGACTGAGCGCCTGTCGCTTGGCGTTGCCGTTTGCCTCATGGCGGCCCATCTTAGGGGCGAGTTGACCGGCCGGCGGCCGGCGGAGCCGGAGCGCCCGGCGGGAGAGACGAGTGATGGCCTTCGAAGCGATGACCCCTGCGCCGCAGGGCTCCGACACCCTGGTCACTGATACGACAACGGCGAGCTTCCGCCAGGACGTGCTGGCCGAATCGACGAAGCGGCCCGTCCTCGTCGATTTCTGGGCCCCCTGGTGCGGGCCCTGCAAGCAGCTCACGCCCGTGATCGAGAAGGCCGTCAAGGCCGCGGCCGGGAAGGTCAAGCTGGTCAAAATGAACATCGACGAGCATCCGCAGATCCCGGGGCAGCTCGGCATCCAGTCCATCCCGGCGGTCATCGCGTTCCAGAACGGGCAGCCGGTCGACGGCTTCATGGGCGCGCTGCCGGAGAGCCAGGTCACGGCCTTCATCGAGCGGCTCGTCGGCCCGCTCGGCCCGGGCGCGACAGCCGAACTGCTGGACGAAGCGGCCGCCCTTCTGGCCGGCGGCGACGCCGAGGGCGCGGCTCAGATCTATTCCGAGGTGATGGCCCAGGAGCCCGACAATGTCGCGGCGATCGCCGCCCTCGCCAAGCTGCATGTCGACGCGGCCGATTACGAGGGCGCGCGGCACATCCTCGCCATGGCGCCAGCCGGCAAGGAGAACGATCCCGCACTGGCCGGGGCGCGTGCCGCTCTGGACCTGGCCGAGAAGGCCGGCGCCGTGGGCGACTTGGCCGAGCTCGAGCGCCGCGTCCAGGCGGATCCGGCCGATCACCAGGCGCGCTTCGACCTGGCGGTCGGGCTGGGGGCGGCCGGCGAGCGCGCCGCCGCGACCGATCACCTCATCGCGATCATTAAGCAGGACCGGGCCTGGAATGACGACGGGGCCCGCAAGCAGCTGATCCAGTATTTTGAGGCCTGGGGCCCGATGGACCCGCACACCGTCGCGGGACGGCGCAAGCTATCGGCCTTGCTGTTCCGATAGACCGGGAGGTCGACGACCAGAGGCGCCGCGCTATCTGGGGTCGAGGATCGGGAGCTTGGCGCGGCGGACCGGCTGTCGCAGGATCTGGCGATTCCCGCCGGAGGTGGGCATGAGCATGAACGCGACGTACCGCAACGCGGCCGACCTGCCATCGGTGATCCCGATCTTCCCGCTTCCGGGCGCCCTGCTTCTGCCGCGCGGCGAGATGCCGCTCAACATCTTCGAGCCGCGTTACGTCGCGCTCATCGACGACGCCATCAAGAGCGCGCGGGTGATCGGCATGATCCAGCCCGACGTCGAATCCGAGATCATGCCGAAGACGCCGAGCCTGCACGCGGTCGGATGCGCGGGCCGGATCACGCAGCTGTCGGAAACCGGCGACGGACGTTATCTCGTGACGCTCACAGGCATCGCGCGTTTTCGCGTGCTGGAGGAGTTGCTGGTCACCACGCCCTATCGGCAGTGCCGGGTCGATTTCGCCGCCTTCCCGAGCGATTACGAGGCACGGGCCGGGGAGGCGGACGTGGACCGCGAATCGGTTATCCGCACCCTGAAGGCCTTCGTGGAGGCCAACGACCTGTCGATCGACTGGAAGGGCATCAAGGAGGCCTCCAACGAGGCGCTCGTGAATGCGCTGTCGATGATGAGCCCCTTCGAGACGCGCGAGAAGCAGGCGCTGCTGGAAGCCCCGGACCTCAAGAGCCGCGCCGAGATCCTGGTCGCCATCACCGAAATGGATCTGGCGCGCGGACAGGACGGCTCCGAAACTCCCCTGCAATGACGGACGAGAAGCATGACCGACCGCCCCGCAGCCGACGAACGGCAACCCGTCGCGACCAGGATTGACCCGAAACTGCTCGAGATCCTGGTCTGCCCGCTCACCCGCGGCGGCCTGGACTATGACGCGGCCCGCCAGGAGTTGATCAGCCGCTCCGCCAAGCTGGCCTACCCGATCCGCGATGGCATCCCGATCATGCTGCCCGAGGAGGCCCGCCGCCTCGACGACTGAGTCCTGGAGCACGCTGCGGAAAGGTGGGAATCCGGCTTTTCGCACGAAGCTTGCGACAACCCATAAACCTAGAGAGCCTCGCCCCGCAGGAGCCGGGACGATCCCGCCGCCACGCCCGCGGCGCGTCCGATGAAGAAGCGCTTCAGGCCCGGCATCCGGTCCACCATCGACAGTCCGAGATCCCGCACGGCCCTGACCGGCGGCAGGTCGTTCGAGAACAATCGGTTGAGGGCATCCATCGCCCCGCCCATCAGGACGGTGTCGAAGCGGCGCTCGCGCTCATACGCGTCCAGCACCGTCGGGGAGCCCGGGTCCAGCCCGAGTCCGGCCGCCTCCACGATCGCCTCGGCCAGGGCGGCGACGTCGCGCAGGCCGAGATTGAGGCCTTGCCCGGCGATGGGATGCACCACATGGGCGGCGTCCCCGACCAAGGCGAGCCTGCGAGCGGCGAAGCGCCGCGCCACCATGAAGGCCAGCGGGTAGGCGACGGGGCGCTTCTCCAGCGTCAGCAGGCCGAGCCGCAGGCCGAACCGCCGTTCGATCTCGCCCAGGATGTCCTCGTCGTCGAGCCCGAGAAGCGCCGGAACGCTGGCGGAAGCCTCGGTCCACACGATGGAGCTGCGCCGGCCGGGGAGCGGCAGGATCGCGAAGGGACCCGACGGAAGAAAGTGCTCCTCGGCCCGCCCCTCATGGTCGCGCTCATGCCCGATCGTGGCGACGATGCCGGACTGCCCGTAAGGCCAGGAGACCGCTCCGACGCCGGCCTGCTCCCGCAGGGGCGACCGCGCCCCATCGCAGGCGACGGCCAGCGAGGCTCGCAGGGCGCCGCCACCGGCCAACCGGATCTCGGCGATGTCGGCGTCCGCATCGACCGCCGCCACCGTGTCCGGCCGCAGCTCGACCCCCAGCTCCCGCGCCCGAGCCATGAGGCGGCGCAGCAGCAGCCCATGGTCGACCATGTGGGCGAAAGGCTCGTCCGGCCCGACCTCGCCGCTGAAGTCCAGGAAAACGGGCCTGACCGGATCGGACACGCGGCTGTCGGTGATCGTCATGGAGCGGATCGGCTGCGAGCCGCCTGCCAGTTCGCCGTCCCAGACCCCCAGGGTCTGCAGCATGCGGCGCGGCCCCGCCGCCACCGCGAAGGCGCGGTCGTCGTCCCGCGGCGAACCGGCCAGGGTCGGGTCGCACACGGTCACCGAGAGGCGGCCCGACAAGGCGCTCTTCAAGGCCAACGCAAGCGTCAGGCCTACCGCGCCCGCGCCTGCGACCACGATGTCGGCGCGGCCGGGGCCGGCTCCGGACGGACGGACGGCGTGGGTCTGGGGCATGCGGGCCTCGCGGCTGGGACGTCGCTTCTCTACTCCCATGGCGGGGCTGGTACAATGCGGCCCGAGGACGCCGCGCTCCGGCCGCTCCAGGGTCTGGCGCAGCCCGGGGGCCCGATGCCATAAGGGAGCGAGCCACCTTGGACCCTGAGACCCCCCATGACCCAAGCCGTCGCCGATCTCCTGGCCACGCTCGACCTCGAACCCCTCGAGGTGAACCTGTTCCGCGGGCGCAGTCCGCAGGTCGGCTGGCAGAGGGTCTTCGGCGGCCAGGTGATCGGGCAGGCGCTCGTGGCCGCGTGCCGCACCGTCGAGGGCCGCCGGCCGCACTCCCTGCACGGCTATTTCATCCTGCCGGGCGACCCCGCCGCGCCGATCGTGTACGAGGTCGAGCGGGTGCGCGACGGAAAGAGCTTCACCACCCGGCGGGTGAAGGCGATCCAGCACGGGCACGCCATCTTCACGCTCTCGGCGTCCTTCCAGGTCGACGAGGGCGGGCTGGAACACCAGATCGGGATGCCGGCCGCGCCGGCGCCCGAGGACCTGCCCGACGACGCCGAAATGCGCCGCAGCGTCATGCCGAACATGCCGGAGTCGGTCCGCCGCTACTTCGAGCGCGAGCGGCCCATCGAGCTTCGCCCTGTCGATTTTGGGCGCTATCTGGCGCCCGGCCCGCGCGACCCCGTGTTCAGCGTGTGGATCCGCGCCACCGGCCGACTGCCGGACGATCCCATCATCCACCAATGCGTGCTCGCCTACGCGTCGGACATGACGCTGCTCGATTCGGCGCTCGTGGCCCATGGAAAGAGCGTCTTCGATCCCGACATCCAGGCGGCCAGCCTCGATCATGCGCTGTGGTTCCACCGGCCGTTCCGGGCCGACGAGTGGCTGCTCTACACGCAGGACAGCCCGTCCAGCGGAAGCGCGCGTGGATTTTCCCGCGGCTCCATCTACACCCGAGAAGGCGTTCTGGTCGCCTCCGTCGCGCAGGAAGGCCTCATCAGACAACGCCGGCCTTGAGGGGCGCCAGCGCGGCGCCCAATCGAGCGTCGTCTGAGTAATTTTTAGGCGCCCCCCTCGGCTCGGCGGCGGCGGCAGGCGACGCCGCGTCTGGCTGGCGCCTCTTCGACAGGCGCGAATCACTCTCCTGCACGGCCGAGTCGACGATACCCCGAAACTGGCACGCCGCTTGATTGGCGTCAGGCGGCTCGAACCGCGCGTCTACACGCGCCGGTGGCGTAACGGGGATCCGACACTCATGAAGATCGTGATGGCCATTATCAAGCCGTTCAAACTCGAGGAGGTTCGCGACGCGCTGACCGCCATCGGGGTGCACGGGCTCACGGTGACCGAAGTCAAAGGCTATGGCCGTCAGAAGGGCCATACCGAAATCTATCGCGGCGCCGAGTACGCCGTCAGCTTCCTTCCGAAGCTGAAGATCGAGGTCGCTATCGCGTCCGATCTCGTCAGCAAGGTGATCGACGCCATCTCGGCCGCGGCCAAGACCGGCCAGATCGGCGACGGCAAGATCTTCGTTTCACCCATCGAGCAAGCCGTCCGCATTCGCACCGGCGAACGCGACGCCGACGCGCTCTGATTTTTTCGGACAGGAGTCTCTACCGATGAAGTTGTCCACCACAGTCAGGGCGAGCGTATTTGGGGCGTCGCTCGCCACGCTGACGAGCGTCGCCGCGTTTGCGGCCGATGCGCCCGTTCCCAACAAGGGCGACACCGCCTGGATGCTCGTCGCCACCGCGCTGGTGCTGATGATGTCGGTCCCCGGACTGGCGCTGTTCTACGGCGGCCTCGTCCGCAGCAAGAACATGCTGGCCGTCCTGACCCAGGTCTTCGCCATCGTGTCGATCGTGGCGCTGCTGTGGGTGTTCTACGGCTACTCGCTGGCCTTCACCAATGGCGGCGGCCTGAACGATTATGTGGGCGGCTTCTCGAAGGCGTTCCTCAAGGGCGTCGACGTCAACGCCGTCGCGGCGACCTTCTCCAACGGCGTGGTCATCCCCGAACTGGTCTACATGGCCTTCCAGATGACCTTCGCCTGCATCACGCCCGCCCTGATCGTCGGCGCCTTCGCCGAGCGCATCAAGTTCTCGGCCTTGATCCTGTTCGTGGTCCTCTGGGTCACGTTCATCTATTTCCCGATCGCCCACATGGTCTGGTACTGGGGCGGCCCGGACGCCATCGGTGACGCCGCCAAGGCCGTGGCGGCCGCGGGCGCCGACGCCATCGCCAAGGCGGCGGCCGAAGCCAAGCTCGCCGAGGTCCAGGCGGACGCGGGCTTCCTGTTCAAGATGGGCGCGCTGGACTTCGCCGGCGGCACCGTCGTGCACATCAACGCCGGCATCGCGGGCCTCGTCGGCTGCGTCCTCATCGGCAAGCGCGTCGGCTACGGCAAGGAGCTGATGGCTCCTCACTCGCTGACCATGACGATGATCGGCGCCTCCCTGCTGTGGGTCGGCTGGTTCGGCTTCAACGCCGGCTCCAACCTCGAGGCGAACGGCACCACCGCTCTCGCCTTCGTCAACACCTTCGTGGCCACCGCCGCGGCGGCCGTCTCCTGGCTGTTCGTCGAATGGGCCGCCAAGGGCAAGCCTTCCCTGCTCGGCATGGTGTCGGGCGCGGTCGCCGGCCTCGTGGCGATCACCCCGGCGTCCGGCTTCGCCGGCCCGATGGGGTCGATCGTGCTCGGCCTCGCGGCTGGCGCGGTGTGCTTCTTCTTCTGCTCCACCGTGAAGAACGCCATCGGCTACGACGACTCGCTGGACGTCTTCGGCGTCCACTGCGTCGGCGGAATCCTGGGCGCGATCGCGACCGGCATCCTGGTCTCCCCGGATCTCGGCGGCGTCGGCCTTGTCGACTACGCCGTGAAGCCCGGCGAAGCGGCTCCCGGCGAATACGTCATGGCCACCCAGGTCATGATCCAGCTGAAGGCCGTGGCCCTGACGCTGGTGTGGTCGGGCCTCGGCTCCGCGATCCTCTACAAGGTCGTGGACGTGATCGTCGGCCTGCGCGTCACGCAGGAGAAGGAGCGCGAGGGCCTCGACATCGCCGAGCATGGCGAGCGCGCCTACAACTACTGAGAGCTGGCGCGGAGGGGCGCTGCGATCCCCCTCCATTTCCTCCCAAACTGGGCGGCAGGTTCACCTGCCGCCCTTTTTCTTGGCCCCTCCGCCGCCCCGAAAGCGCCGGTCCGGACGGTCGATGGTTAAGCAGGCTTTAACCGCGCCGTTCCTACGGTGGATGACCGGGCCTGCGCGGATGCGCGGGTCCCCCCTGTGCACGCGGATCCCGGCTGATGCGGACGACACGAGCGAGCGGTTCGAATTTCGACCACCTCTCGGAAGCCCTGCGAGAGTTCATGTGGCGCCGGGCCGCCGAGCTGACCGGGCTGGCGTTCCTGGCCTCCGCCGGCGCGTGCGCGATCGCGCTCGTCTCCTGGTCCGTCCAGGACCCGAGCCTCAACCACGCCATCAATGGTCCTGTCCGCAATCTTCTGGGCCGCCCCGGCGCGATCGTGGCCGACGTTCTGATGCAGATCATGGGGCTTGCCGCCATCGCCGTCCTGGCGCCCCCGGCGCTGGCCGGCGTGCGTCTGCTGTCGGGCAAGCGCCTGCGCCGCGGCCGCATGCGGGTATTGCTCTGGGTGGCGGGTTCGCTGTCCGCCGCCGGGGTCGCCAGCTCGCTGCCCACCACGGCGCGTTGGCCCCTGCCGACCGGCCTGGGCGGCGTGATGGGCGACTGGCTGCTTTCGGCGCTGCGCTATCTTCCCGGAAGCGGGCACGGACCGGTGAAGCTGGTCCTCATGGCGGCGCTAGGCGTCGCCGCCATCCTGACCCTCTCGGCGGCGGCCGGCCTGGGCTTCGACCGCGACGATTCGCCCGAAGCCGAGGCCCGGGAAGGCCGCGCAGCCCGCGCCGAGGAGTTCGACGACGAGGACCGCGGCAGCGAGCCCGGCCTCGCGATCGTGTCGGTCGGCGCCGTCATCCATGGCCTGCTCAGCCTCAAGGGCGCCATCCTGCGATCCTGGCGCCGGCGGCAGCAGCGCCCCAGCTTCGCGGCCCGCGTGCGCGCGGCCATGCCGGCCCATGAGGCGGACGAGCTGGATGACGTCCCGGTGCGCCCGGCCGGGCGCGTGGAGCCCGGCTTCGCCAGGCAGGCCGCCCCCCGCCAGCCGCCAGGGCGCGAAGGCGCGGTGCGCGACGCGCCCGCCCGCGAAGCCCGGTTCAAGGACGAGCCGCCTGCGCCCCGCCGTGACGTTCGAGACGAGGACGACGACGACGACTTCGCCGAGGAGCATGGCGGCCCGGTGATCGACGGCGTCGCGGCCCCGCGCGTCGCCGCGCCGGCGCCTGCCCCCAGGCCCGGCAAGCGCCTCGCCAAGGAGGCGCAACCCTCCCTGCTGGACCGCGACGGCTACCAGCTGCCGCCGCTTGCCCTTCTGGCCGAACCCAAGAAAAACGCCGCTCCGGCGGTCTCGTTGGAGGCCCTGGAGCAGAACGCGCGGCTCCTCGAAGGCGTGCTGGAGGATTTCGGCGTCCGCGGCGAGATCATCAAGGTCCATCCCGGCCCCGTCGTCACCCTCTACGAGCTGGAGCCTGCCCCCGGCATCAAGTCCTCGCGCGTGATCGGCCTTGCCGACGACATCGCCCGCTCGATGAGCGCGGTGTCGGCCCGCGTCGCCGTCGTCCCGGGCCGCAACGCAATCGGCATCGAGCTGCCCAACCACAAGCGCGAGACCGTCTTCCTGCGCGAGCTGCTGGCCTCGGAGGATTTCGAGAAGTCCAAGTTCAAGCTCGCCTTGTGCCTGGGCAAGACCATTGGGGGCGAGCCGGTGATCGCCGAGCTGGCCCGCATGCCGCATCTGCTCGTGGCCGGCACCACCGGCTCGGGCAAGTCGGTGGCCATCAACACCATGATCCTGTCGCTGCTCTACAGGCTCCAGCCCGAGCAGTGCCGCCTGATCATGGTGGATCCCAAGATGCTCGAGCTCTCCGTCTATGACGGCATCCCTCACCTCCTCACCCCCGTGGTGACGGATCCCAAGAAGGCGGTCGTCGCCCTCAAATGGGCGGTCCGGGAGATGGAGGAGCGCTACAAGAAGATGTCGAAGCTCGCGGTGCGCAACATCGACGGCTTCAACGCGCGCGTCTCGGAGGCCAAGCACAAGGGCGAGATCATCACCCGGACGGTCCAGACCGGCTTCGACCGCGAGACCGGCGAGGCGGTGTACGAGGACGAGATCATGGATCTCGAGCCGCTGCCCTACATCGTGGTGATCGTCGACGAGATGGCCGACCTCATGATGGTGGCCGGCAAGGAAATCGAAGGCACCATCCAGCGCCTCGCCCAGATGGCCCGCGCGGCCGGCATCCATGTGGTGCTCGCCACGCAACGTCCGTCGGTCGACGTCATCACCGGCACCATCAAGGCCAACTTCCCGACCCGCATCTCCTTCCAGGTCACCTCGAAGATCGACAGCCGGACGATCCTGGGCGAGATGGGGGCCGAACAGCTGCTGGGCCAGGGCGACATGCTCCACATGGCCGGCGGCGGCCGCATCTCGCGCGTGCACGGCCCCTTCGTGTCGGACGACGAGGTCGAGAAGGTCGTCGCCCACCTGAAGTCGCAGGGCAGGCCGCAATATCTCGACGCCGTCACGCAGGACGAGGAGGAGGCCGGGGCGACCGGCGAAGAGGCCGAGGACGGCGCCGTGTTCGACAAGGGCGATTTCGGCGCGCCGACGGGCGACCTCTACGACCAGGCGGTCGCAGTGGTGCTGCGCGACAAGAAGGCCTCCACGTCCTATATCCAGCGCCGGCTGCAGATCGGCTACAATCGCGCCGCGTCCTTGATGGAACGCATGGAAAAGGAAGGCATTGTTGGATCAGCGAATCACGCGGGCAAGCGCGAGATCCTGATCGAGCAGCCCGCCGGCCGGGGCGACGCCCCGTTCGACGACGACTGACCGCGCGGCCGGGCCGCGACTCAGGCGTCGCGAAACGGCCACAACGCAAAGGTAGTCGGGACGGATGAAGAAGTCGGCATCTTGGCATCTGCTCTGCGCTGGCGCGGCTCTGGCGCTCTCCGTCGCGGTCGCGTCCGGCCAGACGCCTGAGGCCGAGCCCGACGCAGCCCCGGCCCTCGCGGCGCCGCCTGCGGCCGCCAAGCCCGCGCCCAAGCCTGCCGCAGCGCGCCGCATTCCGTTGCCCCCGCAACGCCCCGCCTCGCTGGCGTCGGCCGACGCAGCGCCCGGCGCCGAGACGAAGGTCGCCGCCGCGGGACCGATCACGCTGCCCTCCGCCCGGGCGCAGGCCCAGCCGGCCGCCGCCGCCGACACATCGCCGCGCGCCATCGTCGAGCGGGCCAACGCGTCCCTCAACGCCATGAGCTCTCTCAGCGCGGAGTTCGTCCAGGTCGGCCAGAACGGGCGCAGGCTGGAGGGCAACCTCTTCGTCCAGAAGCCTGGAAAGATGCGCTTCGAGTACAAGTCCAACCCGGTCGAGATCGTGGCCGACGGCTCATCGGTCGCCATCCGCGACCGCAAGCTGAACACCCAGGACGTCTACTCGATCGGCCAGACGCCTTTGAAATTCCTGCTGAAAGAACATGTCGACCTCGCCCGCGACACCAAGCTCGTGAGCGCCGACGCGTCGCCCGACCTGGTCAGCGTCTCGCTGGAGGACAAGTCCACCTTCGGCGGCACCTCGCGCGTCACGCTGTTCTTCGACCCGCGCACCTATGCGCTGAAGCAGTGGCTCGTGGTCGACCCGCAGGGCTACGAGACCAACGTCTCGCTGCGCAATGTCGACCTTCAGGCCAAGCTCGACCAGCGGCTCTTCAACATCAATTTCACCCGCATCCTGAACTAGGCGGACGACGTCCTGCGGCGCGCAGCCGCTTGCAGGTCCTTCGACGAACCGGTACGCCTCCACGCGCCGGCCGCCATCGAGGGAACACGCCTTGGGACTGAAAGTCGCCACCTGGAACATCAACTCCGTCCGCCTGCGCTCGGGTCTCGTGACGCAGTTCCTGCAGGATCACGCTCCTGACGTGCTGTGCCTGCAGGAGACCAAGTGTCCCGACGATCGCTTCCCCCTCGGCGAGTTTCGGAAGCTCGGCTACAACCACATCGCGATCCACGGCCAGAAGGGCTACCACGGGGTGGCCATCGTCTCGCGCCTCCCCTTCGAGGAGCGGGGCTCCAAGGTCTTCTGCGGCAAGAACGACGCGCGCCATATCGCCGTGACCGTGAAGGATGCCAAGGATGCGAGCGGCGTCACGATCCACAACTTCTACGTTCCCGCCGGCGGCGACATCCCCGACCCCGAGGTGAACGAGAAATTCGCCCATAAGCTCTCGTTTCTCGATGAGATGCGCGACTGGTGCCGCCAGGACCGCCCCGGCGCCGACCGCGCCATCGTGGTGGGCGACCTCAACGTCGCCCCGCTGGAGAACGACGTCTGGAGCCACAAGCAGATGCGCGACGTCGTCTCCCACACGGCGGTCGAGTGCGAGAAGCTTCTCGGCGTGCAGGACTGCGGCGACTGGGTGGACGCGATCCGCACGCTCACGCCCGAGCCTGAGCGCGTCTACACCTGGTGGAGCTACCGCGCCAAGGAGTGGGAGCTCTCCAACCGTGGCCGCCGGCTCGACCACATGTGGGTGTCCAAGGGGCTCACCGGCTCCCTCAAGAGCAGCGCGATCCTGCGCGAGGCCCGCAGCTGGGAGCGTCCGTCGGACCACGTCCCGGTGATGATCGACCTGGAGTTCTAAGTCAGGCCCGGCCGCCGTCGATGGCGGCGAACCGGCGCCGGATCCCCTCCAGCCGGTGGGCCGTCTGCTGCGACCGCTCGACGATCGCATCGTGCAGCCGTGCGGCGGAGCCCGGAAACTCCTCCATGACGCGCCGGAACACGTTGCGGGTCACGCGCAGCACGCTGGCGCTTTCGCGCACGATGGCGGTGGCGGGGCGCTCCGTCTCGACGATCAGCGCCAGTTCGCCCAGAAGCGTGCCCGGCCCGACCACGACGGCCTCGCGTCCGTCGCCGGCGTCGAGCGCGATCCGGCCGCTCGTCACCACATAGCCGCCGTCCGCCGGCTCTCCGGCCCGGAACAGGATGTCCCCGGGCGCGTAGACGCGCGCCTCCGCCGCGAAGGCGATGAGCCGCAGCGCCTCGTCCTCCAGAAGGCCGAACAAAGGCAGGCCGTGCAGCACGGCGATGTCGCGTTTCAGGGCCAAGGAACGGTCCGGATTGGGCGAAGGGGCGACGGAGCGACGATCACGGCAGAAGCTTGTAGCCGCCGGCTTCGGTGACCAGGATCTGCGCGTTGGAGGGATCGCGCTCGATCTTCTGCCGCAGCCTGTAGATGTGGGTCTCCAGCGTGTGCGTCGTGACGTTCGAGTTGTAGCCCCAGACTTCGGCCAACAGCACGTCGCGCGTCACCACCTTGCCGTCGGCCCGGTACAGGAAGCGCAGGATCGCGGTCTCCTTCTCGGTGAGCTTCAGCTTCGAGCCGCTCTGCGCGACGAGGAGCTTGGCGCTGGGCCGAAACGTATAGGGGCCGATGGTGAAGACGGCGTCCTCGCTCGCCTCGTGCTGGCGCAGATGGGCGCGGATGCGCGCCAGCAGGACCGAGAACCGAAAAGGCTTCGCCACATAGTCGTTCGCGCCCGACTCCAGCCCCAATACGGTGTCGGACTCCGTATCGTGGCCGGTCAGCATGATGATGGGCGACCGGAAGCCGTTTCGGCGCATGAGCTTGACGGCCTCGCGTCCGTCCATGTCCGGCAGACCCACATCCATGAGGGCGAGGTCCACGCGGTCGTCCCTCACCATGGCGAGCGCCTTGGCGGCGGTGTCGACGGTGCGGGGTGCGAATTCCTCGTGAAGGGCGAGCTGCTCGGCGAGCGCCGCGGCGAGTTCGGTGTCGTCGTCGACGACCAGGATGCTGCGGACGTTCGACATGGCGTTCCGCTGGTTGGGCGCCCGTGAGACGCCAGGTTGGCGCCCATCGCGCAAAGATGCTTCAAGTAGCGCAGCCGCGGCATGCGCCGCAACCCGCCGCCGCCGCGCAGCCTGCGCGCCGCCCTTAGGGGATCGAGAGTGACACGGCCGAGCATGCTGCGCCACATCCGCGTCTTGCGGCGTCCGGGCGATCCCAGGAGAGGGCTGTTGATAACGGACGGACGCCCCATCCCATGCGCGCTGGGCCGGGGCGGCGTCACCCGCCGCAAGCGCGAGGGCGACGGCGCCACGCCGGCCGGCGCGCTGCGGCCGGTGCAGGCCTTCTACAGGGCCGACCACGGCCAAAGGCCTCGCTGCATGCTGCCGCTGCGCCCGATCCGAGCCCGGGACGGCTGGTGCGACGACACGCGTGACCGCAACTACAATCGGGCGGTCACGTTGCCTTACCCAGCCGGCTGCGAAACCATGCGACGTCCCGACGCGCTTTACGACATCGTCGTCGAGCTCGACTGGAACCGGAAGCCGGCCGTCCGCGGGCGGGGAAGCGCCATTTTCCTGCATGTGGCGCGGGACGGCTTCCGGCCCACCGAGGGGTGCGTCGCGATCAGGATCGCCGATCTGCGCAGACTGCTGCCCCGCCTGTCCGGCCGAACCCGCTTCGTCATCTCCTGACCCGAGGACGCCTTGACCTCCGCCCAACCCGGTCTCCTGTTCGATCTCGACGGCACCCTGGTCCATACGGATCCGGTCCACATGAAGGCGTTCAACCAGATGCTGGAGCCCTTCGGCCGGCAGGTGGACGAGGCGTTCTACAAGGCCCACGTCATGGGCCGGCAGAACGCGGCGATCATGCGCGACATCTTCCCCGACATGCCGGAGGCGGAGCGGACGCGCCTCGCGGACGCCAAGGAAGCGGGCTTCCGTTCCATGGCCGGCCTGCTCGAGCCCTTGACGGGCCTGCTGCGGCTGCTTGCGGCCGCCGAGCGGGCGCAGGTTCCCTGCTGCATCGTCACCAACGCCCCGCGCGCCAATGCGCGGCTGATGCTGGAGGCCCTCGGCCTCGCCCGACGCTTCGACGTCATCGTGATCGGCGACGAGATGGAGCAGGCCAAGCCCCATCCCATGCCCTACCTGACGGGCCTTGCGCGGCTGGGCTCGGACGCGGCGCGCTCTGTCGCCTTCGAGGACTCCCGCTCGGGCGTAGCCGCGGCCGCGGCGGCCGGGTTGGCGGTGGTCGGGCTTACGACGTCGCTGGATGAGGGCGAACTGATCGCCGCCGGGGCTACGCTGGCCGTCCCGAACTTCGCCGACGACCGGCTCCTGGACCTTGTGCGCGAGCGGACGGGCTTGCGCTTGGACGCCTGAGCGCGCGCCGGATCCTCTCAGCCGCGATGGCCGAAGATGGCGCTTCCGACCCGCACATGCGTGGCGCCCACCTGGATGGCCGCCTCGAAGTCCGCGCTCATGCCCATCGAGAGCGTCTGCAATCCATTGCGCTCGGCGATGACGCGCAGGAGCGCGAAATGCGGCGAGGGAGGCTCGTCTGCCGGCGGGATGCACATCAGCCCCTCGACGGCCAGACCCCACTGTTCGCGGCAGGCCGCCAGGAAGACGTCGGCCTCGCCCGGCGCGACGCCGGCTTTCTGGGGCTCCTCGCCCGTGTTGATCTGGACGAGCAGCCTGGGGGCGCGACCCTGCCGGGCGATCTCCTTGCCGAGTTCGGCCGCCAGGCTCGCCCGGTCCACGGTCTCGATCACGTCGAAGAGCTGCACCGCCTCGCGCGCCTTGTTCGACTGGAGCGGCCCGATCAGGTGCAACTCGATCCCGGCGAACTCCTCGCGCAGCCCCGGCCATTTGGCCCGGGCTTCCTGGACGCGGTTTTCGCCGAAGACGCGCTGGCCGGCCTGGAGCACCGGCCGGATCTCTTCGGCGTCGAAGGTCTTGGAGACGGCCACGAGCGTGACCTCGGACGGGCGGCGCCCCGCCTCCTCGGCCGCCCGATCGATGGCGGCCCTGACGAGCTTCAGCTGGTCCACAGCGTTGGGGTGATCCATCTCGTCGCCTCCCGCGGGGTTCTGGGCGCGCCCGCCAAACCGTTGACCGATAGCCGCAATCGTGTCCTAGTCCGCCAGAGGCGCACCGTGCAAGCGGGGCGACGCAATGCTTTTGTCCGCATCTTCCGACTGGAGCCCGATCTGGTCCGGAGCCGGACGACAACCGGGGCCCAAGACCATCGATGACGTCCGAGCGATATAACGCCCGCGAAGCCGAGCCCAAGTGGCAGCGTATCTGGGAAGAGCGGGAGCTGTTCCGGACCCGTAACGACGACCCGCGGCCCCACTACTATGTCCTCGAGATGTTCCCCTATCCGTCGGGCCGGATCCATATGGGTCACGTCCGCAACTACGCGATGGGCGACGTGGTCGCCCGCTACAAGCGTGCGCGGGGCTTCAACGTCCTGCATCCGATGGGATGGGACGCCTTCGGCATGCCGGCCGAGAACGCCGCGATGGCCAACAAGGTCCATCCGGCGACCTGGACCTACGCCAACATCGCGGCGATGCGCTCGCAGCTGAAGTCCATGGGCCTGTCGCTCGACTGGCATCGCGAGATCGCCACCTGCGACCCCAGCTACTACAAGCACCAGCAGCGCATGTTCCTGGATTTCCTGGCGGCCGGCCTCGTAGACCGGAAGACCGCCAAGGTGAACTGGGACCCGGTGGACCACACCGTCCTGGCGAACGAGCAGGTCATCGACGGCCGCGGCTGGCGCTCGGGCGCTCTGGTCGAGCAGCGCGAACTCACTCAGTGGTTCTTCCGCATCACCCAGTTCGCGCAGGAGCTTCACGACGCCCTGGAGGGCCTGGACCGCTGGCCCGAGAAGGTCCGCCTGATGCAGCGGAACTGGATCGGCCGCTCCGAGGGCCTGATGGTGCGTTTCGGGCTCGATTCGACCACCGCGCCGGCGGGACACGCCGAGGTCGAGGTTTATACGACCCGGCCTGACACGCTGTTTGGCGCGAAGTTCCTCGCCGTCGCCCCCGATCACCCCTTGGCGCGCGCCTGCGCCGAGGGCTCGCCCGACCTGGCCGCGTTCATCGAGGATTGCAAGCGCACCGGCACGGCCCAGGAAGCGATCGACAAGGCCGAGAAGAAGGGCTTCGACACCGGTGTAAGGGCGCGCCATCCCTTCGATCCGTCCTGGGAGCTGCCGGTCTACGTCGCCAACTTCATCCTGATGGAATACGGCACGGGCGCGATCTTCGGCTGCCCCGCGCATGACCAGCGCGACCTGGACTTCGTCAACCGCTACGGGCTGGGGGCCACCCCGGTCGTCTGCCCTCCCGACGTCGATCCGGCGTCCTTCGTGATCACCGACGTCGCCTATGACGGCGACGGGCGGATGATCAACTCCAGGTTCCTCGACGGCATGAGCACGGCCGAGGCCCGCGAGGAGGTCGCCCGCAGGCTGGAGCGCGCCACCCTGGGTGACCGGCCCGTCGCGTCCCGAAAAGTCAATTTCAGACTTCGCGACTGGGGCGTCTCCCGCCAGCGCTACTGGGGCTGCCCGATCCCGGTCATTCACTGCGAGGATTGCGGCGTCGTGCCGGTTCCGATTGCGGACCTGCCGGTCAAGCTGCCGGACGACGTCTCCTTCGACGAGCCGGGCAACCCGCTGGACCGCCACCCGACCTGGAGACACGTCGACTGCCCGCAATGCGGCAAGCCGGCCAGGCGCGAGACGGACACGATGGACACCTTCGTGGACTCGTCCTGGTACTATTCGAGGTTCACGGATCCCTGGCTCGACCAGGCTCCGACGGATCGCGCCGTGGTCGACCGCTGGCTGCCGGTGGACCAGTATATCGGCGGGATCGAGCACGCGATCCTGCATCTGCTCTACTCGCGGTTCTTCACCCGCGCCATGAAGCAGACCGGCCATGTGGGGCACGAGGAGCCCTTCGCCGGCCTGTTCACGCAGGGCATGGTCGTGCACGAGACCTACCGGACGCAGGACGGCGCCTGGGCGAGCCCCGCCGAGATCCGGATCGAGGCCGAGGGCGCCGGCCGCCGCGCGACGCTCCTGTCGAACGGCGAACCGGTCGAGATCGGCTCCATCGAGAAGATGTCGAAGTCGAAGCGCAACACGGTCGACCCCGACGACATCATCGGGACCTATGGGGCCGACACGGCGCGCTGGTTCATGTTGTCGGACTCGCCTCCCGAGCGCGACGTGATCTGGACCGAGGAGGGCGTCCAGGGCGCCGCCCGTTTCGTCCAGCGGCTTTGGCGCCTCACGGGCGAGATCGCCCGCATGGCCGCTCCTCTCGACGCTCCCATGCCGACGGCTTTCTCGGACGAGGCAATGGCGATCCGCAAGGCGGCTCACCGGGCGCTGATCAGCACCGAGGAGGATGTGGAACGGCTCCGATTCAATCGGTGCGTCGCGCACGCCTATGAGCTCGCCAACGCGCTCTCGTCCGCCATCGGGGCGGTCGACAGCGCCGAGCGGCCGGCCGACCTGGCCTGGGCCTTCCGCGAGGCGGGCCAGTTCCTGATCCAGATCGTCGCCCCGATGATGCCGCATCTGGCCGAAGAATGCTGGGCCGCTCTGGGCCACAGCCGGATGGTCGCCGACCAGCCCTGGCCGACGGCGGACCGCGACCTGGTCGTGGAGGACGAGATCACTCTCCCGGTCCAGATCAACGGCAAGAAGCGCGCCGACGTCACGGTGCCCCGCACGGCGACGCCGGCGGAGGTCGAAGGCGCGGTGTTGCGCCTCGACGCCGTGCTGCGCGCCCTGGAAGGGCGGCCGGTTCGCAAGGTCGTGGTTGTTCCCCAGAGGATCGTCAATGTCGTCGCCTGATCGCCTCCTGCGCGCCTGCCGCTCGGTCCTCGTCCTAGGCGCGCTGGCGCTGCCGCTCGGCGGCTGCCTGCGGCCGCTCTACGGCGAGGCCAAGATCGGCGGCGGATTGGTCGACGCCGGCCTGAAATCCATCGTCGTCGATCAGGTCCAGGACCGGCTCGGCCACTATCTCGTTGAGGAGCTCGGCTTCGAGCTGAACGGCTCCGGCGAGCAGGTCCCGCACCGCTACCGGCTGACCATGAACGTCCGCGAGAACGTCCAGGCCGCGATCGTCAACACGGCCACGGGCCGGGCCGACTCCGCCACCATCATGGCGACGGTCGATTTCGCGCTGGTCGAGATCAATGGCGGCCGCGAGATCATGCGCGCCAAGGCCTTCGCGTCCGCCTCCTACGATCGTTCGCCGCAGCGCTTCGCGGCGGTCCGGGCGGCCCGCGACGCTGAGATCCGCATCGCCAAGACCCTTGCGGACCAGCTCCGCACCCGCATCGCCGCGAAGCTCGCGACCGGAACCTGACATGGCGTCGCGCAAGGGCGGAGCCGAAGTCGACGCCTTCGTGCGCCGTCCCGATCCGGCCTATGCGGTGATCCTGGTCTATGGCCCCAATGCGGGCCTGGTTCACGAGCGCGCCCGCGCGCTGGCCAGGGGCTATGTCGAAAACCCGGACGACGCCTTCCAGCTGGTCCGCTTCGACGGGGATGATATCAGCAGCGACCCGTCGCGCATCGCCGACGAGGCCAACACCATCGGCCTGTTCGGCGGCCGAAGGTCCATCTGGGTCAGGGCGGGGTCGCGCAACCTTGCGCCGGCGCTGGCGCCCCTGATCGCCCATCCACCCACGGATGCGAGGATCGTCGTCGAGGCCGGGGACCTTCAGGGCCGCAATCCAGTTCGTGCTCTCGTCGAGGGCGCCCGCACTGCGATGGCGCTGGCCTGCTACGCCGATGAGGGCAGGGATTTGCCGGCCGTCATCGACATGCTGCTGAACGAGTTCGGCCTCAGCGCGGATCGCGACGCCAAGCAGCTTCTGCGTGAGATGCTCGCGCCCGACCGGCTGCTGATCCGCCGGGAGCTGGAGAAGCTGGCCGCTTATTCGCACGGATCCAAGATCGTCACCGCGGCCGACGTGGAGGCTGTCCTGGCGGATATCGGCGGGTCAGTCCTGGACAGCGTTGTGGACGCCGTCTTCTCGGGCGAGCCGGACACGATGGACCGGGCCCTGACGCGGCTGTTCCAGGAGGGCGACGACGCCAGCGTGGTGATCGGGGCGGCCTTGCGGCATGCGATGACGCTGCACAAGACGCGCGTGGCGATCGACCTTGGCGCCTCTCCCGACCGGGCCGCCGACGCGGCGCGCATCTTCTTCAAGCGCAAGGACGCCTTCAACCGCCAGCTCGCGAAATGGCGAGCGGGAACGCTGGAGAGCGTGATCGCGACGCTTCGAGACGCTCAGGCGCAGGCGCGGCGAAACGGCGGCCTCGGCGAGGTGCTGGCCTCACGCGCCTTCCTGACGATCGCGACGCGCGCCGCGAGAGCCTGACCCCAGCCCTCAGTGGCGCAGGCGACGGCAAAGCGCGTCGAGCTGGTCCAGCGTCTTGTATTTGATCCTCACGTCTCCGCCCCGGGCGCCGTGCTGGATCGTGACCACCATGCCGAGCACATCTTCGAGGGCCTTCTCCAACGCGCGGGTGTCGGGGTCCTTTTCGGACCGGGCGCGCTTGCCCTTGGTCTCGTCCGGCTCAGCGTGGGCCTCCTGCGACATCTTCTCGACATCGCGAACGTTGAGGCCCTTCTCAACGATACGTTTCGCGGCCGCCTCGGGGTCCGGCATTGTGAGCAGTGCGCGCGCGTGGCCGGCCGTCAGCTCGCCCTTGGACACCATCGCCTTGACGGGTTCCGGCAGCTTCAGGAGCCGGAGGGTGTTGGCGACATGGCTGCGGCTTTTACCGATGATGCGGGCGAGGTCCTGCTGGGAGTAGTCGAACTCCGCGACGAGCTGGTCGTAGCCCAGCGCCTCCTCGAGCACGTTAAGGTCCGCGCGCTGGACGTTTTCGACGATGGCGAGCTCCAGCGCTTCGCGATCGGTCGCCTCGACCAGCAGGATCGGCACGTCGTGCAGGCCCGCCCGCTGCGAGGCGCGCCAGCGCCGCTCGCCGGCGATGATCTCGTAGACATCGACGAGGCCCGGCAGGGTGCGGACCAGGATCGGCTGGATGACGCCCTTCTCGCGGATCGACGCCGCGAGGTCGTCGAGGTCGGCCTCGTCGAACTGTTTGCGGGGGTTGCGGGGGTTTGGCCTCAGGAACTCGACTGGCACACGGCGCTGACCGCGCGCGCGGTCGACCGCCGCGACCTCGTCTCCGACGTCGCCGATCAGGGCGGCCAAGCCGCGACCCAGGCGCGAACGCGCTTCCTCAGCCATCATGCGGCTCCCATAAGTTCATGACCGAAACGAGTCAGGCGGCCTGAAGCGCCCGTTCCCGTTGGATGATTTCCGACGCGAGCTTCAGATAAGCCTGCGACCCCGTGCATTTCAGGTCGTACAGCAGCACAGGCTTCCCGTAGGACGGCGCCTCGGAAACCCGGACGTTGCGCGGGATGACCGTGTCATAGACCTTGTCGCCCATGAACTGCCTGACGTCCTGAACGACCTGGTTCGACAGATTGTTTCGGGGATCAAACATCGTCAGCACGACGCCGTGGATCGAGAGGCTTGGATTCAGCGCCGCCCGGACCTGCTCGACGGTCTTGAGTAGCTGGCTCAGTCCCTCGAGCGCGAAGAACTCGCATTGAAGGGGCACCAGCACCGCGCCAGCCGCCACCATGGCGTTGATGGTGAGCAGGTTCAATGACGGCGGGCAATCCACCAGCACATAGGTGAAGCCCTCTTCGCCATCGGCCAGCTGTTGAGCGTGAAGCGCCGCGACGGCGCCGCGAAGGCGGTGCGCCCGGTCCTTCTCGCCGGAGATCTCCAGCTCCACGCCGAGAAGGTCCAGGGTGGACGGCGCCACGCAGAGCCGCGGCACGGCCGTTTCGAGCACGGCCTGGCGCAGCGTCGCCTCGCCGACGAGGACATTATAGGTCGACAGCCGACGGCTCTTGCGGTCGATGCCGAGACCCGTGGAAGCGTTGCCCTGCGGATCGAGATCGACGATCAGCACCCGCTCGCCAATGGCTGCCAGGGCCGTGCCGAGATTGATGGCCGTCGTCGTTTTGCCCACGCCGCCTTTTTGATTGGCGAGCGCCAGGACTCTGGGGCGAGCGCCCGAGCGGCTAAGCCGGATAGTGTCGGTCGTCATGATCCGCCTAATCTTCAGGACGCAGTCAGCGACTTCCGGCGAACCTCCCGAACAAGCACGATTCTGGCCTTCGAATCTGTGCGGCTCGCCACTGTCGACGCGTCGAATGTCCAGTATTTAGCGGCCTCGGTCAATTCATCCGCTACATCTTGACCCTTGGGGAACACCCCCGTGACAGGCCCTTTCAACAGCTCATTCGTCAATTCGAACAATCCGGTCAGGCTTGCAAGCGCCCGAGCGGTCACAACATCGACCTTTCCGACCATCTCGGGAAGGACGGACTCGATACGCGCGTTCGACACTGACGCCTGCAGTCCGAGCGTCCTGATCATCTCCCGCAGGAACGCGCATTTCCGGCCGTTGCTCTCGACCATGCTGACATGGGAGCCTGCCACGCCCTTCCGCAGAATAGCGAACACGAGACCGGGAAAGCCCGCGCCCGATCCGAGATCCACAACGCGGCTCTCGGGCGGGATATGTTCAGTTAGCTGCGCAGAATCGAGAATGTGCCGCGTCCAGACTTCGTCGAGCGTTCGGGGCCCGACAAGGTTCTTCGCGGTCTGCCATCTGATGAGGGACGCGACCAGGCCGTCGAGCAGAGCCTCGGTTTCACGTGAAACACGGAGTTCGGCCAGCACCGCCGCACGGTCAAGCATATCGCGTCGTTTCTGCTGCGAATCGACCGGACCGGCGGGCATGAGCGGCGACGATCGCCAGCGCCGCCGGCGTCATTCCTTCCAACCGGCCGGCCTGACCGAGGCTGGCGGGCCGGACCGTCTGGAGACGCATCTTCAACTCGGACGAGAGGCCCGGGAGCCCCTCATAAGTGAGGTCGGCGGGCAAAGCCATCGCCTCCTCCCGCCGGAAGCTTGCGATGTCTTTGTCCTGGCGGTCGAGATAAACCGAGTAGGTCGCATCGACGGCGAGCCGCTCTGCGACAGGACCAGCGATCGTGTGAAGCTCCGGCCAGATGGCGCAAAGCCGTTCGAAGGAGATGTCCGGGTAGGAGAGCAGCTCGTAGGCCGATCGGGTTGATCCGTCCTGGTTCAGCCGCAGACCCATGCGGGCGCCCTGCGCCGACGTCACGGTCAACCCATCGAGCAAGGCCCTGCCCCGCTGGAGGTCTGCCTGCTTGGCCGCAAAACGTCGGCGACGTTCGGGACCGACCAATCCAGCCTCGACGCCCAGCGCATGCAGCCGATCCTCCGCGTTGTCGCACCGCAGCGAGAGACGGTACTCCGCTCTCGACGTGAACATGCGGTAGGGTTCGCTGACCCCCTTGGTCACGAGGTCGTCGATGAGGACGCCCATATAGGCCTGCGTACGGTCAATGACGACGCCGTCCTGCCCCCCGGCTCGCCGCGCGGCGTTCAGTCCCGCCACGACGCCCTGCGCGGCCGCTTCCTCGTACCCCGTCGTCCCGTTGATCTGCCCGGCCAAATACAGCCCTGAGGCAGCCTTGACCTCGAGCGTCGGCCAAAGCGCCGTCGGATCGACATAGTCATACTCGATCGCATAACCGGGCCTGAGGATCCTGGCCTTCTCCAGGCCGGAGATGGTGGCGATCAGCGCCGCCTGGACGTCTTCGGGAAGCGACGTCGAAATTCCGTTAGGGTAGACGGTGTCATCATCCAGACCCTCCGGTTCCAGGAAGATCTGGTGCATCGTTCTGTCGGCGAATCGAACGACTTTGTCCTCAATGGACGGACAGTAGCGCGGACCTCTTCCTTGGATCGCGCCAGTGAAAACGGGCGCCCGGTCCAGGTTGGACCGGATCACCTCGTGGGTGCGGTCATTGGTGTAGGTGATCCCGCACCGCACCTGCTCCCGGGTGATGGCCGATGTCAGGGACGAAAAGGGCTCGGGCGGGTTGTCGCCGTCCTGATGCTCCAGGCCGGACCAGTCGATCGTGCGGCCGTCCAGTCGGGCGGGGGTGCCGGTCTTGAGCCGCCCGAGCGGAAGGTTCAGCGCCTGGAGGGAGCGGCTAAGCTGGATCGACGGCTGCTCCCCCATCCGCCCGGCCGGACGAGTCGTGGCGCCAATGTGGATGAGGCCGTTCAGGAACGTCCCGGTGGTGAGCACCACCGCGCCGCATGTGACGACGCGCCCGTCCGCCAGGGTCAGTCCCCGCAGCGCCTGGTTCGTGAAGTGAAGGCTGCTCGCCTCGCCCTCGATGACGTCGAGACCATGAGTCTGCCGCACCATGTCCTGGACGGCGTTGCGGTAGAGTTTGCGGTCAGCCTGGGCCCGAGGTCCCCGAACAGCCGGGCCTTTTCGGCGGTTCAAGACACGGAACTGGATCCCTCCGGCGTCTGCGGCCCGCGCCATGACGCCGTCGAGAGCGTCGATCTCTCGGACGAGGTGGCCCTTCCCGAGACCGCCGATCGCCGGATTGCACGACATTTCGCCGACCGTGGCGAAGCGATGCGTCACCAGCGCCGTCTTGGCGCCGGTCCGCGCCGCGGCGGTTGCCGCTTCGACGCCGGCGTGGCCGCCACCGACCACGACCACATCAAAGGAAAGAGCATTCATGGCCGCCTCATACCGAATTCCGGCTCTATGCGCCAGCGGGAGCTTGGTTCGGAGTCGAATCGATGTTTCACGTGAAACTATTTTCCGATGCAGAATGACGAGAACACCTGATCCAGGATGGCCTCTGAATTCATGGCTCCGGTCAGCTCTGCCAACGATCCCGCTGCCAGGCGAAGCTCTTCTGCGACAAGCTCCAGACCACCGGCAGCCTGCAACAGCGTGCAAGCCCGGTCTAAGTGAGAGACCGCTTCCGTCATGGCCGCCCGGTGCCGCGCACGCGTGACAAGCGACGGATCTCTCCCTGCCAGAGGAGAGGCGATCTCCACCAGTGCGCCCCTAAGATTGGTGAGGCCGGCGCCGGTCACGACCGAAATGGCGAAATCCGCCCATGGTGTTTGTTCCGGATATGAATCGATCTTGGTTCGAACTGTCTTTTGGATCACGTCGGGCAGCGCGTGCGGAACAGACACGCCGGGCTGTTCATCTCGGTCGCTCAGCCGGAGCACAACATCCGCCTCGGCTGCCCGTCGCAGCGCCTTGTCGATCCCGATCGATTCCACCGGGTCGGCGGTCTCGCGGATGCCCGCCGTGTCCACGAACCGGAACAAGACTCCATCGAGGTCCACGTCCACTTCGATCAGGTCGCGCGTGGTGCCCGGAACGTCGGTGACGATGGCGGCGTCCCGCCCGGAGAACCAGTTCAACAGCGACGATTTGCCGACATTGGGCGGCCCAGTCACCACGACGGTGACGCCGTCCCGCACCCGCTCGGCGCGGCGATCGGCGATCTGGGCGAGGAGGGCCGCTCGGACCCGGTCCAAGAGACGCAGCAACTCACCGATCGGAACGTCGTCGCCCACATCATGCTCGTCCGAGAAGTCCAGGTCGGCCGCGATGATCGCCTGCGCCGTCAGGAGCTTAGAGCGCCACTCCTGGACCGCCGCGCTGAGTCCACCCCCGTATTGCCGGATGGCCTGCGCGCGCTGGGCATCCGTCTCCGAATCGATCAGATCGGCCAATCCCTCGGCCTGTGTCAGGTCCATCTTCCCGTTATGAAGCGCCCGACGGGTGAACTCGCCCGGTTGCGCGGGGCGGACGCCCTCCATGAGCGAGAGCGCGTGCAAGACTGCGGATGTCACCGCCCGTCCGCCATGCAGGTGCAATTCCGCCACGTCTTCGCCCGTGAAGCTGGCCGGACCCTTAAAAAAGAGGACGAGCGCCTCGTCGAGCGCCACGCCCGCACCGTCCCGCAAGGTGCGGACAGTCGCCCTTCTAGCCGGGGGCAAGCCGCCGGCGAGCGTCATCAGCACGCGCCCCGAAAGGGGACCGCTGATGCGGATCACCGCGAGGGCGGCGCGCCCCGGCGCAGTGGCCAGGGCGTAGATCGTGTCGGAAGAGAGGATCTGTCCGCCCATGCGGCGTCGTCCTCGGATGGAACCGGATCCGAATCGATCCGACGTCCGTCCTCAGGTGTTCATCGAATCGAAGAAGTCGCCATTGGTCTTCGTCTGGCGCAGCTTGTCGAGGAGGAACTCGATCGCGTCGACGGTGCCCATCGGGTTCAGGATTCGGCGCAGGACATACATCTTCTTGAGGACGTCGGCCGGGACCAGCAGCTCTTCCTTGCGGGTGCCCGAGCGGGTGATGTCGAGCGACGGGAAGACGCGCTTGTCCGACACCTTGCGATCCAGGATGATTTCGGAATTGCCCGTGCCCTTGAACTCCTCGAAGATCACCTCGTCCATGCGGCTGCCCGTATCGATCAGCGCGGTCGCGATGATAGTCAGCGATCCGCCTTCCTCGATGTTGCGGGCCGCGCCGAAGAAGCGCTTCGGGCGCTGCAGGGCGTTGGCGTCCACGCCGCCGGTCAGCACCTTGCCGGAGGACGGCACCACGGTGTTGTAGGCGCGCCCGAGGCGCGTGATCGAGTCCAGCAGGATCACGACATCGCGGCCGTGCTCAACCAGGCGCTTGGCCTTTTCGATGACCATTTCGGCGACCTGCACATGCCGGGAAGCCGGCTCGTCGAAGGTCGACGACACCACTTCGCCGCGCACGGAGCGCTGCATGTCGGTCACCTCCTCGGGCCGCTCGTCGATAAGCAGGACGATCAGGTAGCACTCGGGATGGTTCGTCGTGATGGACTGCGCCACGTTCTGCAGCAGCACCGTCTTGCCGGTGCGCGGCGGCGCCACGATGAGGCCGCGCTGGCCCTTTCCGATCGGGGACACGATGTCGATGACCCGGGCGGAGAAATCCTTGCGGGTCGGGTCCTCGATCTCGAGCTTCAGGCGCTCGTTCGGGTAAAGCGGCGTCAGATTGTCAAAATTGACCTTATGGCGCGCCTTGTCCGGGTCTTCGAAATTGATCGTGTTGACCTTGAGCAGGGCGAAATAGCGCTCGCCCTCCTTGGGGCTGCGGATCTGGCCTTCGACCGTGTCGCCGGTCCGCAGGCCGAAGCGCCGGATCTGCGACGGCGAAACATAGATGTCGTCTGGACCGGCCAGGTAGTTGGAATCCGGCGATCGCAGGAAGCCGAAGCCGTCAGGCAGCACTTCGACGACGCCCTCGCCGATGATCTCCACCTCGTTGGAGGCGAGCTGCTTGAGAATCGCGAACATCAGCTCCTGCTTGCGCATGGTGCCGGCGTTCTCGACCTGCAGTTCCTCCGCAAAGGCGAGCATCTCCGTCGGGGACTTCGCCTTGAGGTCCTGGAGCTTGATTTCCCGCATGGATATGTCCTGGGAGTCGCGGCCCGTCTAAGCCGGGCGTCTGCGATAGGTGGGTGAGAAAAACGTGGGACCGATCCTGTCGGTTCCTGTCGTGACGCCGGCTGTGGCGACGGCGAAACCGAAGCGACAGCCCGAGCACCGACCACGACTGAGGGAGGCTCGCGACGGATACAAGTTTTTGGCGCAGGGCACAAGCCCCGTCGCGCCCGCAGTCAGAACGGCTTCACGACGACCAGGATGACGATGCCGATCATCAGCAGCGTCGGCGCCTCGTTCACGACCCGGAAGAACCGGGGGCTTCGAACGTTGGCGTCCGCCGCGAAGTCCTTCACGGCCTTGCTGAGAAAACCGTGGACGCCTGACATGACCAGCACCAGGGCGAATTTGCCGTGGAACCAGCCCGCCTTCCACCAGCCGCCCTGCCAGACCAGCCAGAGCCCGGCGAGCCAGCTCACGATCATGGCCGGAGTCATGATGCCCTTGAGCAGCCGCCGCTCCATGAGCTTCAGCGTCTCGGACTTGTCGGACCCCTTCACGGCGTCGGCGTGGTAGACGAAGAGCCTCGGGAGGTAGAGGAGCCCGGCCATCCAGGAGATGATGGCGAGCACATGCAGGGCCTTGACCCAGTCGTAGCTCAACCCTGGTCTCCCCGCACGAGCTTGACCAGCTGCTCGACGTTCTCGACCGGCGTCTCGGGCACGATTCCGTGGCCGAGGTTGAAGATGTGCGGCCCGCCCGAGAAGGCGTCCAGCACGGCGCGCACTCCGTTCTCGAGCGCCGCCCCGCCGGCGACCACCGTGAGGGGATCGAGATTGCCCTGCACGGGCTTCAGCGCCTGGACCTGCTCGGCCGCCCAGCGCCCGTCCACCGCCCAGTCGAGAGCGACCGCGTCAGCCCCGGTGCGCTCGGCCGCGAGGCGGTGTCCGAGACCGGAAGCGCGCAGGAATACGATGATTCGCGCATGCGGGACCTCGGCCCGCACTCCGTCGACGATGCGGCGGATGGGCCCGATGGACCAGCGCTCCAGGCCCTCGCGGGTGAGCGCCCCGGCGAAGCTCTCGAAGATCTGGACGGCGTCCACCCCGGAGCGGAACTGCCGGACGAGGTAGCGGATCGAGGCGGCGACCAGCCGGTCGATGAGCGCCTGCAGGAATTCCGGGTCCCGATAGGCCAGGAGCCTGGAGGGAGCGAGCTCCGGCGTTCCCTTGCCGGCGATCATGTAGCTCGCCACGGTCCAGGGAGCCCCGCAGAAGCCCAGCAGGGCGGTCTCCGGCCCCAGCGCCCCGCGCACCCGCTCGATGGTCTCGAAGACCGCTCCAAGCCGCTCCAAGTCGATCTCGTCGGAGAGCCTTTTCAGACCGCCGTCGAGGGTGATGGGATGGAGCCTCGGTCCCTCGCCTTCCGCGAAGGTGACCTTCTGGCCGAGGGCGTCGGGCACGACGAGGATGTCGGAGAAGATGATGGCCGCGTCGAAGCCGAAGCGCCTGATCGGCTGCAGGGTGGCCTCCGCCGCCTTGGCGGGCGCGTAGCAGAAATCCATGAAGGAGGGGGCCGTGGCGCGAAGCTCCCGGTATTCCGGGAGATAGCGGCCCGCCTGGCGCATGATCCAGAGAGGCGGTCGGCTCAGCGTCTCGCCGGCCAGCACGCGCAGGAGCGGCTTGCCGCCCGAAGGGTGATCCGATCCCACTTCAAATATCCTTTTTCTTTCTAAGATTCTTTTGTCCTTTCTTTTAGACCGCCCGCCTGCGGAACGCCAAGCGCTCCACAGGACGCCCACAGGTTCTCGGGCGACCGGCTTGGCGGCCTCGCGCTCGAAGGCCCGGAGGGACGCTCGGCGGCCGTTAACGATTCATTAAGGGTTTTGCGGAGCTTTGATGCTTAACGCTCCGCCTGCGTCGCAGCGCCTTTCGCGGTTGTCCCCGCCTGTGCGCAAAAGCCGCCCGAATCCATCCCCGTCGGGATCGTCTGTTGATCGCTGTCCCCGCGCTTGCGACAGTGTTCGCGCCCGCCGACCGGTCGGGCCGATTTGTGCCCGCCATCCACAGCGCTCCACAGCCCTGTGAATTGCGCCGAAGGACCCGGACCTCCGGGCTTCGAACCTGGGACCGCTCGCTTTGGGACGGAGCTACTTTCACCTGCATCTCGTGTCCGACGCCACGGGCGAGACCCTGATCGCGGTCAGCCGCGCGGCGGCCGCGCAGTACCAGGGCATCTCGGCCATCGAGCACGTCTATCCGCTCGTGCGCACCTCCACCCAGCTCGACCGCGTCCTGGGCGAATTGGAGGCCGCGCCAGGGATGGTGCTCTATACCCTCGTGGAGCCGGAGCTCGCGGGCCGCCTCGAGGAAGCCTGCCGCGAATTCAGCTGCCCGTGCCTGTCGGTGCTCGATCCGGTGCTCGGGCTGTTCCAGTCCTATCTGGGGACCGTGTCGACCCATCGCCCCGGCGCCCAGCATGTCCTGAACGTCGACTATTTCAAGCGCATCGACGCGCTCAACTACACCATGATGCATGACGACGGCGCATTGCCACCGGACCTGGAGACGGCCGACATCATCCTGGTCGGCATCAGCCGCACGTCCAAGACCCCAACCAGCATTTATCTGGCCAATCGCGGCATCAAGACCGCCAACATCCCGCTCGTGCCCGGGATTCCGCTGCCGCCCGGACTGGAGCACGTCAAGCGGCCCCTCGTGGTCGGGCTGGTCGCCAGCCCCGACCGAATCGTGCAGATCCGCCAGAACCGGCTCCTCACGCTCAACGCCTCCGACGACACGCCCTATGTCGACAAAACGGCCGTCACCGAGGAGGTCGCTCATTCCCGCAAGCTGTGCGCCCGCTTCGGGTGGCCCATCATCGACGTCACCCGGCGCTCCATCGAGGAGACGGCCGCCGCGATCCTGGACCTCCTGAAGCAGCACCGCATGCGCTTCATCGTGGAGTGAGGATGTCGGCTTCCCTGCTCTGGACCAGCCAGCAGCCGCTCGTCCTCGCGTCGCGCAGCGCCGCCAGGATCCACCTGCTGGCGTCCGCCGGCATCCCGCTGGAGGCCATGCCGGCCGACATCGACGAGCGCGCCGAGGAGGCGGCCGCCCGGATGCGAGACGCCGACCCCGAGGGAGTCGCTCTGGCGCTCGCCCAAGCGAAGGCGTCGGCGATCTCGCGCCTGCGGCCCGGCCGCCTGGTGCTCGGTTCCGATCAGACGCTGGCCTGCGGCGCGGACGCCTTCCACAAGCCGACCGACGCCGCCGAAGCGGCGGAGCAACTGCGCCGGCTCTCGGGCCGGCGTCACGCGCTGCATTCGGCGGCCGTGGTCATGCGCGACGACGAGGCGCTCTTTTCCACCGTGGCGACCGCAAGCCTGACCATGCGGGCGTTGTCGGAGGCCATGATCGCGAGGTATCTGGACGCGGCCGGCGGCGTGGCCTTGGGCAGCGTCGGCGCGTACCAGCTCGAGGGGCTGGGCATTCATCTGTTCGAGGCGATCGAAGGCGATCACTTCACCATCCTGGGGCTCCCGCTCATGCCGCTGCTCGCCTTCTTCCGCCAGATCGGGGCGGCCGCCCAATGAGCGAGGCCGCCCCCGGACCGGCGCCGCGCGCCTGCATCGTCGGCTGGCCGGTCAAGCATTCGCGCTCGCCCCTGATCCATGGACATTGGCTGGAGACGCTGGGCCTCGCCGGATCCTATGGGCGCGAGGAGGTCTCGCCCGAGGCTTTTCCATCCTTCCTGAAGACCCTGCAAGCCCGCGGCTATGTGGGGTGCAACGTCACGGTCCCGCACAAGGAGGCGGCTTATCGCACCGTGGAGGTCGCGACGGATCGCGCCCGCGCCCTGGAGGTCGTCAACACGGTGTGGTTCGAGAACGGCGTGCTCCACGGCGACAACACCGACATCGTGGGCTTCGTGTCCTCGCTCGACGCCGACGCGCCGGGCTGGGCGGACGGCGCCGGCCATGCGCTCGTGCTGGGGGCGGGCGGCGCGGCGCGGGCCATCGTGGCGGGCCTGCTCGACCGTCAGGTCGGGCTCGTAACGGTCCTGAACCGAACCCGGGACCGCGCCGAGACGCTGGCGCGGTTCTTCGGCAAGCGCGTCCAGGCGGCCCGCTGGGAGGACCTTTCCCAGCTCCTGCACAGCGCCGACCTTCTGGTCAACGCCACCTCGCTGGGAATGACCGGCCAGCCCGCGCTCGACGTGTCGCTCGAGGGCCTCAGGCCCGGCGCGGTCGTCACCGACGCGGTCTATGTCCCGCTGGAGACGCCTCTGCTGAGGGAGGCGCGGGCCCGGGGCGCCCGCACGGTCGACGGTCTCGGCATGCTGCTGCACCAGGCGGCGTCCGGCTTCGAGCACTGGTTCGGCCGTCTTCCAGAGGTGACTCCGGAGCTGCGCGCCCTGGTCGTCGCCGACATCCAGAAGAGCCATCCCGCATGACCTTCGTCCTGGGCCTCACGGGATCGATCGGCATGGGCAAGTCGGCCACGGCCGGGTTCTTCCGGGAGGCGGGCGTGCCGGTGCACGACGCGGACGCCTCGGTCCATGCGCTTTATCGCGGCCCGGCGGCTGCGCTCGTCGAGGAGGCCTTTCCGGGTTCCACCCGCGACGGCGCGGTGGACCGGGCGGCGCTGGGTGGGATGGTGCTGGGCGACCCGGCGGCGCTCAAGCGGCTCGAGGCGATCGTCCATCCGTTGGTCCGCGCCGCCGAGATCGCATTCCTGAAAGCCTGCATCGCCGCCTCCGAACCCCTCGCCGTCCTCGACATTCCGCTGCTGTTCGAGACGGGCGGCGACCGGCGATGCGACGCCGTCCTGGTCGTCACCGCGCCGGCTCCTGTGCAAAAGCAGCGCGTGCTGGCCCGGCCGGGCATGACCCTGGAGAAGTTTGAGGCCATCCTGGCCAAGCAGACGCCTGATTCGGCGAAGCGGGCGCAAGCCCATTGGCTGGTCGACACCAGCCGGGGCTTCGACGCCGCCCGGAGGCAGGTCCGCGACGTCATCCGCGCCTGCGCGGGCCGGCAGGGACAAGCGGGGCGCCTCCTGGCTGCGTCGGCAGGCTGATCAAGGGAAGTCGATGTCCATCCGCGAGATCGTGTTCGACACCGAGACCACCGGCCTCAGTCCGCTGGGCGGGGACCGCGTCGTCGAGATCGGCTGCGTGGAGATGTTCAACCACATCCCGACGGGACAGAACTTCCACGTCTATATCAATCCCGAGAGGGACATGCCGGAAGCCGCCTTCGCGGTGCACGGCCTCTCCAGCGCGTTCCTGGCCGACAAGCCCGTCTTCGCCGCGGTGGCCGACGCCTTCGTGGAGTTCATCGGCGACGCCAAGATGGTGGCGCATAACGCCGCCTTCGACGTCAGCTTCCTCAACGCCGAGCTGGACCGGCTCGGCAAGCCGCCGATCGAGCAGGCCCGGATCGTCGACACCCTGGCGTTGGCCCGGCGCAAGTTCCCCTTCGCGCCCGCCAGCCTCGACGCGCTGTGCAACCGCTTCGGCATCGACAATTCCCGCCGCACCAAGCATGGCGCGCTGCTCGACGCCGAGATCCTGGCGGAGGTCTATGTCGAGCTTCTGGGCGGCCGCCAGGCCGATCTCGGCCTTATGGTGGCGGGAGTGCGCAGCGCCGTGGAGCGCGCCACCGGACAGCGGCGGACGCTGGTGCGTCCCGAGCCGCTGCCGTCGAGGCTCACCCGCGCCGAGCTGGACGCCCACGACGCCTTCATCCGCACGCTGGGCGGCGAGGTGATCTGGCGCGACTACCTGCCGGAGCCGGAGGCCGCCAAGGCGGCGTCCTGAACGCGTCCAAACGCAAGAAGCCGGCCCTGGGGCCGGCTTCCAAGCTTGAGGCTCTCTGATGAGCCGGCATCAGGCGTTCGCGGGCTGGCCCTGCACTTCGGAGATGCGCTGGCGGAACAGCGCCGCAAAGTCGATCGGATCGATGAAGAGCGGCGGGAAGCCGCCATTGCGGACCGCGTCGGCCACGATCTGGCGCGCGAACGGGAACAGCAGGCGCGGGCACTCGATCATCACGACCGGGTGGACATTCTCCTGCGGGATGTTCTGGATCCGGAAGATGCCCGAATAGAGCAGCTCGAAGCTGAACAGCAGCTCGGGCGCCTCGCCGGCCTTGCCTTCCAGCGTCAGCTCGACCTCGAAGTCGGTATCCGAGAGCTGCTTGGCGTTGACGTTGACCGAGATCGAGATCTGCGGCGGATTGGCCTGCGGGGTCAGCGAACGCGGCGCGTTCGGGTTCTCGAACGAGAAATCCTTGATGTACTGGGCGAGCGCGTTGAGCGCCGGCGCCATATCCTGCTCGGGTGCGCCGCCGGCGCCGTTTCCGTTGGCCATGGGTCGTCTCCTGCTGGCGGCCCCCTGGCCGACCGTAAGCTGTGTGGGCGTGCGGACCGGCGCACCGGTCCTTCGCGGGGCGGGCTATCACGGAACCCGGTGGGCCACAAGGACGGCGGCGCGCCCTGATTCCTTCCGGACGCGACTTCCAGCGGGACCGCGGGTGGATGTTGACGCCGCGAAGGTCCATATAAGGCGTGCACGAGTTTCGGCGCGGGGCCGATGCAGGACGAGACGACCGAGCGATGCAGGATTCCTTCGACATCACCACGATCATCTTTCTGGCCCTGGCCGTGTTCGTGATTTGGCGTCTCCGGTCGGTTCTCGGGACCCGGACCGGCAACGAAAGGCCCCCCATGATGCGCCGGGCGGAGCCTCAGGCGCCCGCCGCCGCCAATGATTCCAATGTGGTGCGCCTCGACCGAGCGCCCGAGGGGCCCGCTCCGGAACTGGGCCAGCGCGATCCAGACCGCTGGAAGGGCGTCGCTGAACCCGGCACCCCGCTGGCCGCGTCGCTCGACGCCATCGCGGCCGCCGAGAACGGATTCGACGCCCGCGGCTTCCGCGAAGGGGCCAAGAGCGCCTATGAGATGATCGTGACGGCATTCGCCGGAGGCGACCGCCGGGCGCTGAAGGAGCTCCTCTCCAAGGACGTGTATGACGGGTTCGTCGCCGCCATCGGCGAGCGCGAGAAGCGCGGCGAGAAGGTGGAGACCACCTTCGTGTCGATCGACAAGGCCGAGCTGGTGGACGCCCAGCTGCGCGGCCGCTCGGCCCAGATCACCGTGCGCTTCCTGTCGAAGCTCATCACCGCCACGCGCGACCGGACCGGCGCCGTCGTCGACGGCGCGCCCGACAAGGTCGTGGACGTCACCGATGTCTGGACCTTCGCGCGCGACGCAGGCTCCCGCGATCCCAACTGGAAGCTCGTGGCGACCGAAGCCGGTCACTGAGGGCCTGATGACGCGCTGGCGGCCGCTCCGGGCTATCGTCGCCCTCGGCGGCTGCGCCTGGGCCATGGCGCCGGCGCTCGCTCTCGACGCTCCCGCTCCGCTTGCTTCCGCCGAGACCGCCCCGATGTCCTCGCTTTCCCCACAGAGTCGCGAAGGCCCCGGCGGGTCGACGCTTCGCCCCGTCGACTTCGGCGCGCTGGCCGGCTGGGCGCGCGACGACCACGCAGCCGCCTTCGCGACGTTTCTTCGGACTTGCCGGGCGCTGACCGGCGCGACCCCGGCGTTGCGTCCGGGCCTCGCCCCGGCGCCCGCCTTGCTGGACGCCTGCGAGGCGGCCCTTGCGATTCGCGACGTCGGCCCGGAGCAGGCCAGACTGTTCTTCGAAACGCGGTTCCAGCCCCTGGAGATCGCGCCTCGCGAGGGCCAGGGCTTCCTGACGGGCTATTACGAGCCTGAGGTGGAAGGCTCGCTCACGCCCGGCCCCGATTTCCCCACGCCGGTGCTGGGCCGTCCTGACGACCTCGTCACGATCCCGTCCGGGGTCGACCGGGGCGGCCTGGATCCCGCGCTGGCGGCGGCCCGCCGGACGCCCTCCGGTCTGGAGCCCTATGCGGACCGCGCCGCCATCCAGGACGGCGCCCTCGCCGGCCGGGGACTCGAGCTTCTATACCTGCGCGACGACGTCGAGCTCTTCCTCGCGCAGGTGCAGGGATCGGCCCGCGTGCGCCTTCCGGACGGCTCAGTTCTGCGCATGGTCTATGCCGGCCGCAACGGCCACCCCTACGCCTCCATCGGACGCATCATCGTCTCGGAGGGGCGCATGACCCTGGAGGAGATGTCGCTGGAGCGGCTGAAGGCCTGGCTGCGCCAGAACCCTGCCGAGGCCCGCCGCATCATGCGGATGAACCGCTCCTATATCTTCTTCGCCATCGGCCAGGGCATGGACCCGGCGGCCGGTCCGATCGGCGCCGCCTCGGTCCCGCTGACCCCGGGCCGCTCCATCGCGGTGGACCGCGGGCTGTGGAGCTACGGCCTGCCGTTCTGGATCGACGCCGACCTGACCTCCGCGACCGGCTCGGCGTGGTCGCGCCTGATGATCGCGCAGGACACTGGCTCGGCGATCCTGGGCCCGGCCAGGGCGGACATCTTCTTCGGCTCAGGCGCCGAGGCCGGAACGAAGGCCGGGCTCGTCCGGCATCCCGGCCGCTTCGTGGTGCTGGAGCCCCGGTCGTGAGCCGTCTGGGATGACACGCCGCCGCCGCACCCTGACGGGCGACGAAGTCGCGCTGTGGGCGCATGTCACGCGCCATGTCGCCCCCATGCCGGGGCAGGCTCGCCCGGAACCTCCGCCCGCTCCCGCCGCCGCGCCCGAACCGCAAAGCGCGGCCAAGCCGCCTCCGCCCGCGCCGCCCGCGCCCCGAAAGGCCAAGCCGGCGCCGGCGCCCGTCGCTCCGCTCGCGCCCTTGGAGCGGCGCCTGCGCCAGCGGCTGTCGCGCGGCTCCCATCCGATCGACGCCTCCATCGACCTGCACGGCATGCGGCAGGCCGAGGCGCATGATGCGCTCCGGGGTTTCCTCCACGGCGCGCAGGCCCAGGGCTTCCTGGTGGTGCTCGTCGTCACCGGCAAGGGCGGCGGCGCGCAGGACCGCGGCGGCCTCTTCGACGAGCGCGGCGTCCTGCGCCGGACCGTGCCGCACTGGCTGCGGCTGCCTGATCTGAGGACTCTCGTGGTGGGCTTCGAGGAAGCCGCCCAGCATCATGGCGGCGCGGGCGCGCTCTATGTGAGGATCCGGCGGCGGCGAGCCCCGGGCGAAGCATGACGCCCTTCGGCGAGCGGCTGCGCGCGCTGCGCGCCGAGCGGGGGCTGGCCCTGAAGGACATGGCCGAGGCCCTCGGGGTGTCGCCGACCTATCTGTCGGCGCTCGAACACGGCCGCCGCGGGCGTCCCAACTGGGGCTTCGTCCAGCGCGTCATCCAGTATTTCAACATCATCTGGGACGACGCCGAGGACCTCCTGCGGCTCGCAGACCTGTCCCATCCGCGCATCGCTGTAGACACGGCCGGGCTCTCGCCCGCCGCCACCCGTCTGGCCAATCGCCTGGCCCGGTGCGTGGGCGACCTGGACGACGAGGATCTGGCCGCGATCGACGCCATCCTGGACCGGGCGCAGAAGCGCTCCCGGCCCGACCGCGCTTGACCGCCGCCGGCCCGGGTGTCACCACGGGCCGCCCTTCATCATCGGAAAGCCCCTCATGACTGCTCCGCTCTACGACGTCCTCGGCCTCGGAAACGCCATCGTGGACGTTCTTGCGCGTACGGAGGACGATTTCCTCATCGCCCACAACCTGCACAAGGGCGCGATGCGGCTGATCGAGGAGCCCGAGGCGGAGCGTCTGTTCGAAGCCATGGGACCCGCGACGGTGATCTCCGGCGGGTCGGTGGCCAACTCCATCGTCGGGGTCGCGTCCTTCGGGGGGAGGGGGGCCTATATCGGCAAGGTGAAAGCCGACGAGGTGGGCCGCCACTTCACCCATGACATCCGTTCGATCGGGGTCCATTTTCCCACCGCGCCCTCCGCCTCCGGCCCCGCCACGGCGCGCAGCTTCATCCTGGTGACTCCGGATGGCGAGCGCACCATGAACACCTATCTGGGCGCATGCCAGAACCTGGGCCCCGAGGACGTGGATCCGGAGACCGTCGCGGCCTCGCGGATCGTCTATCTCGAGGGGTATCTGTGGGACCGCGAGCATGCCAAGCAGGCCTTCCGCCGCGCCGCGCAGCTCGCCCATGTGGCCGGGCGCAGCGTCGCCCTGACGCTCTCCGACAGTTTCTGCGTGGACCGTTACCGCGACGAGTTCCTCGACCTGATGCGCTCCGGCGCGGTCGATATTCTGTTCGCCAATGAGAGCGAGTTGCGCAGCCTCTACCAGACCGCCGACTTCGCCACCGCGGTCTCGGCGCTGCGGGACGAGAACCTGCTCGGCGTCGTGACTCGCTCCGAGGAGGGCTGCCTCGTGGTCACCCGCGAGGAGACGCAGGCCGTCGACGCCCATCCGATCGACAAGCTCGTCGACACGACCGGAGCCGGGGACCTGTTCGCGGCCGGCTTCCTGTTCGGCCTGGCGCGGGATTTCGACGCGGTGACCTGCGCCCGGCTGGGCGGGCTCGCGGCCGCCGAGGTCATCCAGCATGTGGGCGCCCGGCCGGAAGCGCCTCTGCTCGACCTCGCCCGCGAAGAAGGCCTTCTCTGAGCCGCCTGATTCACGTGAAACATGCGCCGGCGGCGCCGGGCTTCACGCCGCTCAGAGCTTGCGGAGCGCCACTTTCTCGATGCGATGGCTCGCGCCCTTGGTGAGCACGAGGCTGGCCCGCGGACGCGTCGGCAGCACGTTGTCCCGCAGGTTCGGCAGGTTGGTGCGCCGCCAGATGGATCGCGCGACCTCCTCGGCCTCCTCGTCGGTCAGTTCGGCGTATTTCTTGAAGAAGGACCTCGGATCCCGGAAGGCGGTCTGCCGCAGCGTCATGAAGCGCGACACGTACCACTTTTCGAGCAGGTCCTCGTCGGCGTCCAGATAGACCGAGAAGTCGAAGAAGTCGGACACGAAGGGCACTGTCCGGCCGTCCCGGGCGCGGCTCGGCTGCAGCACGTTGAGGCCCTCGACGATGAGGATGTCGGGACGGTCCACCGTCACGAACTCTTCCGGCATCACGTCATAGATCAGGTGCGAGTAGACCGGTGCGCGCACTTTCCGCTCGCCGGCCTTCACCTGCGACAGGAAGCGCGTCAGCGCGAGGCCGTCATAGCTTTCCGGAAAGCCCTTCTTCTCCATCAGCCCTTCGCGCTGCAGGACGGCGTTGGGATAGAGGAAGCCGTCGGTGGTGACGAGGTCCACCTTGGGGGTGTTGGGCCAGCGCGACAGCAGCGCCCTCAGCACGCGTGCGGTGGTCGACTTGCCGGCCGACACCGATCCGGCGATGCCGATCACGTAGGGCACCTTTCCGTCCTCGGCGAGCAGGAAGCGCTGCGTCGCCTTGAACAGCCCCTGCGTGGCCGCGACGTAGAGCGACAAAAGTCGCGACAGCGGCAGGTAGATCGCCACGACCTCCTCGAGCGAGATCGGATCGTGCAGCGACTGGAGCTTCAGCAGGTCCTCGACGCCCAGCGTCAAAGGCGTGTCGGCGCGCAGGGCCGCCCATTCGTCGCGCGTGAACACGCGGTACGGAGAGAGCTCGTCGCTGGCCGGCGTGACGCGCTCGTTCATGCGCGCGCTCCTCTGATGGGCGGGGGACGCTTCACCCTTGCGGGCGCGACGCCTTTTCCTGAAGCCCGGATTGCGCCGTACGGCGGGCGAGCTCGTCAAGAACATCCTGCAACGGCAGCCCTCTCGCGCGAAGCACGACTAAGAGATGATACAGCAGATCCGCGCTTTCCATCTTCAGGGCGCGCAGATCGCCCTCCACGGCCGCGATCACGGTTTCGACCGCTTCCTCGCCCAGCTTCTTGGCGGCGTGGGCCGGACCCTTGCCGATCAGCTTGGCCGTGTAGGATTCGTCCGGGGACGCCTTGGCGCGCTCCGCCAGATAGGCTTCCAGGTCCGCCAGGGTGAACGCCATCAGTCGATCCTCACGGGCAGTCCCGCGGCCGCGAGCTTCTGCTTGGCTTCCAGGACCGTGTGCTCGCCGAAGTGGAAGATCGAGGCGGCCAGCACTGCGCTGGCGTGGCCGTCGCGGACCCCCGCCACCATGTGGTCGAGCGTGCCCACGCCGCCCGATGCGATCACCGGCGCCGGAACGGCGTCCGAGACCGCGCGGGTGAGCGCCACGTCGTAGCCCGACTTGGTGCCGTCCCGGTCCATGGAGGTGAGCAGGATCTCTCCCGCGCCCAGCTCGCAGACCTCCTCGGCGAAAGCGATCGCGTCGATGCCGGTGGGCGTGCGGCCGCCATGCGTGAAGATCTCCCAGCGGTCGTCCTCGCCGGGTCCCGAGACCTTCTTGGCGTCGATCGCCACCACGATGCATTGCACACCGAACTTCTCGGCCGCCCGGCGCACGAACTGGCGGTCCGTCACCGCGGCCGTGTTGATCGAGACCTTGTCGGCCCCGGCCAGCAGCAAGGTCCGGATGTCCTCGACCGTGCGCACGCCGCCGCCGACCGTCAGCGGCATGAAGCAGGCTTCCGCCGTGCGGGTCACGACGTCGATCAGCGTGCCGCGACGTTCGTGGCTGGCCGTGATGTCGAGGAAGCACAGCTCGTCCGCGCCGGCCGCGTCATACGCGATCGCGCTTTCGACCGGGTCGCCCGCGTCGCGCAGGCCGACGAACTGGACGCCCTTCACCACGCGCCCGTCCTTCACGTCGAGGCAGGGGATCACCCGGACCTTAAGCATGGGCGGGATCCTGCGCCGCGTTGCGGATCAGCGCCAGCGCCTCGCGGGCGTCGAGGCGGCCGTCATAGAGCGCGCGTCCGCTGATCGCGCCTTCGAGCACGGCGCAGTCGGGCTGCAGCATGCGCCGCACGTCGTCGAGCGACGCGAGCCCGCCCGAGGCGATCACCGGGATGCCGACCGCCGCCGCGAGGGCCAGGGTCGCCTCGATGTTCAGCCCCGTGAGCACGCCGTCCCGGGCGATGTCGGTGTAGACCAGCGCCGCGACGCCGGCGTCCTCGAAGGTGCGGCCGAGGTCTTCGGCCGACATCTCGGACATCCGGGCCCAGCCCTCGACGGCGACGCGGCCCTCGCGGGCGTCGATGCCGACCGCGATCTGGCCAGGGAAGCGCCGCGCGGCTTCGCGCACGAAGTCGGGATCCCGCACCGCCGCGGTCCCGATGATCACCCGCCGGACGCCGCGGGTCAGCCAGCCTTCCACGGTCTTCATGTCGCGGATGCCGCCGCCGAGCTGCAGCGGCAGCGACACGCGGGCGAGGATGGACTCCACCGCCGCGGCGTTCATCGGCCGGCCCGCAAAGGCTCCGTCGAGATCCACGAGGTGCAGCCACGTGAACCCTTCGGCCTCAAAGGCGGCCGCCTGGGCGGCGGGATCGTCGTTGAAGACCGTGGCCTGGCTCATGTCGCCCTGGACTAGGCGAACGCAGCGGCCTTCCTTCAGGTCGATCGCGGGAAACAGGATCACGGGCGCCACCTCAGGAAGTTCGTGATCAGGGCGAGGCCCAGCTTCTGGCTCTTTTCGGGATGAAATTGCGTGCCGGCCATGTTGTCCCGTCCGACGACCGCCGTGACCGGGCCGCCATAGTCCGATTCCGCCACGACCGTCGCGGGGTCCGAGGCGGCGAGGTGATAGGAGTGCACGAAATAGGCGTGCCAGCCGTCCGGACCCGTCGGGACGCCGGCCAGCACGGGATGCTCGCGCCGCACGTCGAGCGTGTTCCAGCCCATATGCGGGATCTTCAGCGACGGGTCCGACGGCTCCAGCAGGGTGACGTCGCCCGGGATCCAGTCCAGCCCCCGCGAGGTGACGTATTCCAGCCCGCGCGTGGCCATCAACTGCATGCCGACGCAGATGCCCAGGAAGGGCTTCCCTTTCCGCCGCACGGCCTCCTCCAGAGCGTCCACCATGCCGGGGACGGCGTCGAGGCCCGCCCGGCAGTCCGCGAAGGCTCCCACGCCGGGCAGCACGACGCGTTCGGCGTCCAGCACGGCCTGCGGGTCGGAGGTCACCAGCACGGGAACGTCCAGGCCCGCCTCCCGGGCGGCGCGCTCGAAGGCCTTCTGGGCGGAGTGGAGGTTTCCGGACCCGTAGTCGATGATGGCGACGCTCATCGGGCGCTCCCGGCGTCGGGGAAGAGCCCGAGCACCTGAGGCTGCGGCCGGACCGCTTGCGACGGCGCGGGGCCGGGGCTCCCGCCCAGCCGGACCGGGACTTCCGTCGCGCGCGACAGCCAGCGATCGAAGAAGCGGCGTTCCGCCTCGTCGCGCGACGCCCCGGTCACGACGTCGCGCACCGCATAGCCCCGCCGCGCCAGGCCCCAGGTCTTCAGGTCGGAGGCCGAGATCGCCACGAAGAGGCCCAGCATAACGTCCAGCACGCCGATCGCCCCATCCCCGAGCCCGGCCGCGCGGCCGACGAAGACGAGCGCCACCGTGAGGGCGAGCAGGGCCAGGAAGGCGATCCAGAGCCGGTTCGCCAGCAGCCAGATCAGCGGGAAGAACAGCGCCAGCCAGTGGAAGCCCTCTTTCACCAGCACGGCGCGTTCCAGTCCGGCCGGCGATCCGGGCGCGGCCTCGGCGGGCAGGTGAACCGAATAGGTCGTCATGTCGCGCCTCTCTCGAGCAGTCGTGCAGGGCGGCTCACGGGAGCCTCGACCCGCCGTGGCTCACAACGCCCCCTTGGTGGAGGGGACCCGCTCGCCTTCCCGCGGGTCCACCGCGCAAGCCTCCCGCAAGGCTCGCGCCAGACCCTTGAACAGGCTTTCGGCGATATGATGGTTGTTGTCGCCGTAGAGCGTCTCCGCATGAAGCGTGATGCCCGCATTCGTTGCAAAAGCCTGAAACCACTCGCGCACGAGTTCGGTGTCGAAGGCGCCGATTTTGTCGCGCGTGAAGGCCGCCCGGAACACCAGGAAGGGCCGCCCGGAGATGTCGATCGACACCCGGCTCAGCGTCTCGTCCATGGGCAGGTGCATGCTGGCGTAGCGGCGGATGCCGCGCTTGTCGCCGAGAGCCTGGGCGAAGGCCTGGCCGAGCGCGATCCCGACATCCTCGACCGTGTGGTGCTGGTCGACATGCAGGTCGCCCTTGGCCTCGACCGTGACGTCGAACAAGGCGTGCCGCGTCAGGAGCTCGAGCATGTGGTCGAAGAATCCGACGCCCGTCTGGATGCGGGCCTCGCCGCTTCCGTCGATGCTCAGGCTCACCGAGATCTCCGTCTCGGCGGTCTTGCGCGACACGCTCGCCGAACGCATGGCGTGGTCTCCAGCGGGCGCGCATGATCGGAAATTGGTGGCCCGCCGGCCGCTTCTAGCAACTCGCGTGCCTGAACGCCACCTCGGCGCCGAATCCGTGGGCAGCCCGAACCCGGGTTGGTCTCGGGGCGCCGAACGCCTACATGAGGGACTGCGCCGGCCGGAACGCCGCGCGCGTCCTTCATCCCGACGCGTCGACCGGATGCGTCCCTGCTGGAACGACGAGATGGCCGAACATGACGACGGGCGCTGGCGCGCCACAACGATCCTGATGGTCCGCAAGGGCGGCAAGGTCGTCATCGGCGGCGACGGGCAGGTCAGCCTCGGCCAGACCATCATGAAGTCGAACGCCCGCAAGGTGCGCCGGCTCGGCAGGGGCGACGTCATCGTCGGGTTCGCCGGCGCCACGGCGGACGCCTTCACGCTGTTCGAGCGGCTCGAGGCGAAGCTGGAGCAGTATCCCGGCCAGCTCATGCGCGCCTGCGTCGAACTCGCCAAGGACTGGCGGACCGACCGCTACCTGCGCCGGCTCGAGGCCATGATGCTGGTCGCCGACCGGCAGGTCGGGCTCGTCCTGTCCGGCACCGGCGACGTGCTCGAGCCGCAGGACGGCGTCATGGCGATCGGCTCCGGCGGCAACTACGCGCTGTCGGCCGCCCGGGCGCTCGCCGACATGGACCTCGACGCCGAGGCCATCGTGCGCAAGAGCCTGCGCATCGCCGCCGAAATCTGCGTCTACACCAATAGCGAGCTCACCATCGAGAGCCTCGACGCCGCCTGAGGCGCCGGGCGTCCTTATCCTCCCACTCCTTGCTCCCACCCATACTGTCCCGCAACGCGCCAGGTAGGGCGATGACCACATTCTCTCCCCGCGAGATCGTCTCCGAACTCGACCGCTTCATCGTCGGCCAGCGCGACGCCAAGCGCGCGGTCGCCATCGCGCTGCGCAACCGCTGGCGCAGGCAGCAGCTGCAGGGCCCCATGCGCGAGGAGGTCCTGCCCAAGAACATCCTGATGATCGGCCCGACCGGCTGCGGCAAGACCGAAATCTCGCGCCGCCTCGCGCGGCTCGCCAACGCCCCTTTCCTGAAGGTCGAGGCGACGAAATTCACCGAGGTCGGCTATGTCGGCCGCGACGTCGAGCAGATCGTCCGGGACCTCGTCGAGATCGGCATCTCGCTGGTGCGCGACGCCCGCCGCAAGGACGTCCGCGCGCGCGCCCACAAGGCGGCCGAGGAGCGCGTGCTGGACGCCCTCGTGGGCCCGGGATCGAGCGCGACCACCCGCGACGCGTTCCGCAGGAAGCTGCGGGCCGGCGAGCTCGACGACAAGGAGATCGAGATCGAGGTGGCGCAGGGCCAGTCCGGCATGCCGATGTTCGAGCTGCCCAACATGCCGGGCGCGTCCGTCGGGGCCATTTCGCTGGGCGACATCTTCGGCAAGGCGATGGGCGGGCGCACCAAGACGCGACGCACCACCGTCAAGGACGCCTATGAGCCCGTCGTCGCCGAGGAGAGCGACAAGCTCCTCGACCAGGAGCAGATCGTCTCCGAGGCGATCCGCCAGGTGGAGGACAACGGGATCGTGTTCCTCGACGAGATCGACAAGATCTGCGGCCGCGAGAACCGCGGCGGCGCGGACGTCTCCCGCGAGGGCGTCCAGCGCGACCTGCTGCCCCTGATCGAGGGCACCACGGTGGCGACCAAGCACGGCCCGGTGAAGACCGACCACGTGCTCTTCATCGCGTCCGGCGCGTTCCACGTCTCCAAGCCGTCCGACCTTCTGCCGGAGCTGCAGGGCCGCCTGCCGATCCGGGTGGAGCTGAGCTCGCTGAACGAGGAGGATTTCCGCCGCATCCTCACCGACACCGAGGCGAGCCTGGTGAAGCAATATGTGGCCCTCATGGCGACCGAGGGGGTGACGCTCGACTTCGCCGACAGCGCCATCGACGCCATCGCCCGGGTGGCCGTCGAGGTGAACGGCTCGGTGGAGAATATCGGCGCGCGCCGGCTCCAGACCGTGATGGAGCGGATCCTCGACGAGATCTCCTTCACCGCGCCCGACCGCTCCGGCGAGACGATCACGATCGACGCCGCCTATGTGGAGAAGGCGGTGGGCGACCTCGCCCGCAACGCCGATCTCAGCCGCTTCATCCTGTGAGGCCCCGGCCGGCCGCGCTTGCGCCGGGCGGCGGAACCTGATTCCGTCCGGCGCATGCAGCAGCCGCCCGTCCTTCCCGGCCCAGCGCACGCGCCGGAGGCCTCGGCCCCGGCGAGCGCCCTGCGGGACGGCGCCGTCGTCGGCGTCGCCACCATCCTGTCCCGGCTGCTCGGTTTCGCCCGCGACGTGCTGATCGCGGCGTCGCTCGGAGCCGGCCCGGCCGCCGACGCGCTCCTGGTGGCGCTGCGCATTCCGAACCTCGTCCGCCGCGTCCTCGGCGAGGGCGCGGTCAACAGCGCCTTCGTGCCCCTCCATGGCAGGATCGCCGCGCGCGACGGCCCGGACGCCGCCGGCCGCTTCGCCGGCGAGGCGCTCGCCGGGCTCGCGCTCCTGCTTCTCGTGGTGGTCGGCCTTGCCGAAGCCGTCGCGCCGCTGCTGGTGCTGGGGCTCGCCTCCGGCTTCGCCGACGACCCGGACCGCCTCGCCCTCGCCACGGCCTACGCCCGCTGGACCACGCCGCTCATCGCGGCGAGCTCGCTGTCGGCGCTGGCCTCCGCCATTCTGGCCGCGCAGGGCCGCCTGCGGATCGCGGCGCTCGCGCCCGTCCTGGTCAACGCCGTGCTGGTGCTCGTCCTGCTGGGCCTCGCCCGCTCGCCCGCGCCGCCGGAGAGCGTCGGCCTGACGGTCGCCATGGCGGTGTCGGCCGCCGGCCTGGCGCAGCTGCTCGCGACGGGCGCGGCGCTGTGGGGCGGACAATACAGGCCGGCCTGGGTCAGGCCGCGCCTGTCGGCGGAGCTTCGGCGCTTTCTGGCGCTGGCGGGGCCAGGCGTGGTCACGGCCGCGTCGGCGCAGCTGTCGATCCTGGCCGCCCTGCAGCTCGCGTCACGCGAGCCGTCCTCCTTCGCGCAACTGCACTACGCCGACCGTCTGTTCCAGCTTCCGCTGGGCCTCGTGGCGGCCGGCGCCGGGGTCGTGCTGCTGAACGAGATCGTCCGCCTCACGCGCGCCGGCGAGCACCGGGCGGTCGGCCCGCTGCTGGACCGGGCTCTTCTGGCCGCCTTGTCGCTGGCGATCCCAGGGGCCGCCGGCCTCGCCGTGCTGGCCGGCCCGATCACCAGCATCCTGTTCGAGCGGGGCGCCTTCTCGCCCGCCGACGCGGCGGCCACCGCCGGCGCCCTGGCGGCGCTGAGCGTCGGCCTGCCGGCCGCGGCCGCCGCGCGCGTGTTCGCCCAGGCCTTCCTGGCCCGCGAGGCCGTCCGGCCGCCCATGATCGCGGCGGCGGCGGCGCTCGCCGTCACGATCCTGGCCGGGCTGGCGCTCCAGCCGGCGGCGGGCGTGGCGGGCGTGGCGGGCGCAGTCTCGTTGGGGGCCCTCGTCGACGCGCTGGCGCTCGCCGCCTTCCTGGCCCGGCTCCAGGGCTGGACGCCGGGACGGGAGGCGCTGCGCCGCTGCGCGGTGTGCATGACGGCGGCGCTCGGCATGGCGGCGGCCGTCGTGGCGGGACGGCAAGCCTTGGCCGGCTGGCTCGACGCCGGCGAGCCGACGCTGGTCCGCGCCGCCGCGCTCATCGGGCTCTGCGCCGGCGGCGCCGCCCTCTATGCGGGGCTGGCCCTCGCCATGGGGGCGGCGCGCTGGCGCAAGCGCGCCCCCTGATGGGCGCAAGTCCTGCTTCCCCTTGCGCCTTCCCGTCGAACTCGCCATAAGCGCGCCGACTTGGGAGACTTCAGAATGGCCGCCTTCAAACCGCTCGTGTTTTCCGGCGTGCAGCCGACCGGCAACCTGCACCTGGGAAACTATCTCGGGGCCATCACGAAATTCGTGGCGCTCCAGGACAGCCATGACTGCATCTATTGCGTCGTGGACCTGCACGCCATCACGGTCCCGCAGGACCCGGCCGCCCTGACGTCCCAGATCCGCGAGGTCACGGCCGCCTTCATCGCGGCCGGCATCGACCCCAGGAAGCACATCGTCTTCAACCAGAGCCAGGTGCACGAGCACGCCGAACTCGCCTGGGTGTTCAACTGCGTGGCCCGCATCGGCTGGCTCAACCGCATGACCCAGTTCAAGGAGAAGGCCGGCAAGGACCGCGAGAACGCCTCGGTCGGGCTCTACGCCTACCCGACCCTAATGGCCGCCGACATCCTGGTCTACCGCGCCACCCATGTCCCGGTGGGCGAGGACCAGAAGCAGCATCTCGAATTGGCGCGCGACATCGCCCAGAAGTTCAACAACGACTTCTCGGCCTCCATTGTGGCCCAGGGGCATGGCGAGGGCTTCTTCCCGTTGCCCGAGCCGCTGATCCAGGGCCCGGCGACCCGCGTCATGAGCCTGCGCGACGGCTCCAAGAAGATGTCGAAATCCGACCCGTCGGACTATTCGCGCATCAACCTCTCCGACGACGCCGACGCGGTCGCCCAAAAGGTGCGCAAGGCCAAGACCGATCCGGAGCCGCTGCCCTCCGAGGAGGCCGGCCTGTCCAAGCGGCCCGAGGCCGAGAATCTCGTCGGCATCTTCGCGGCCCTCTCGGATCGCACCAAGGCCGAGATCCTGGCCGAGTATGGCGGGGCCCAGTTCTCCACCTTCAAGGGCGCGCTGGTCGACCTGGCGGTCGCCAAGCTCGGTCCGATCGGCTCCGAGATGAAGCGGCTCCAGGCCGATCCCGCCTATATCGACTCGGTGCTGGCCGACGGGGCGCAGCGCGCCAGCGCCATCGCGGCCCCCACCATGGCCGCCGTGAAGGACATCCTGGGCCTGGTGCGCCGCCGCTGAACCCGGACCTCGGCCCTTGTGGGCCGCGTCGGCGCCTGTCAGCATGGCCCGACTCGGCCCTACCCAGGATGGCCAGCCGGTATGACCCTGAAGCCGAGACGGTCCTACGAAGCGGGACATCGCCCCAAATTCCTCGTCGTCGTCGATGACAGCGAGGAGTGCGACCGGGCGCTCTACTTCGCCGCGAGGCGGGCCGGCCGCGTCGGAGCCTCGCTGGCGCTGCTGGCCGTGATCTCGCCCGCCGACTTCCAGCACTGGCTCGGCGTGGGCTCGCTGATGGAGGCCGAGGCCGCCGAAGAGGCGGGCCAGCGGCTCGAGGCCGCCGCCGCCCGCGCCCGCGCCATCGCCGGGATCGAGCCCGAGCAGATCATCCGAACCGGCCCTAAAGCGGACGAGATCCTGGCCCTCATCGAGGAGGACGAGGACATCTCCCTCCTGGTGGTCGCGGCGGGATCCGGCAGCGAGGGCCCGGGCCCGCTCGTGACCCATCTGGCCGGCAAGACGGCCGCCTCCTTCCCGATCCCGATCGCCATCGTCCCGGGCGCCCTGCGCGACGCCGACATCGACGCTTTGGCCTAGTGTGCGCCCAACCGGATTGATTCCGACGGTCCGGCGCGCCACATCATGTGATAGAATTCGCAGCGACGCAGTCACCGCCGGCCTTGAACCGGTCGCGTGAGGAGAGACCGATGTTCATCCAGACCGAAGCCACCCCCAATCCCGCCACGCTGAAATTCCTGCCCGGCCGCGCCGTGATGCCGGAAGGCACGCTCGACATCCGCGACGCGCGCGCGGCCGAGCGCTCGCCGCTGGCGCGCCGCCTCTTCGCCGTGCCGGGCGTCGCGGGCGTGTTCTATGGCTCGGACTTCGTCACCGTCACCAAGGGCGACGGCGAGTGGCAGCACCTCAAGCCCGCGATCCTGGGCGCCATCATGGAGCACTTCATGTCGGGCGAGGCCCTGTTCGAGGGCCAGGCCGACGGCATGGACGCGCAGGATGCTCCGGACACGGAGTTCTTCGACGAGAAGGACGCCGCGACCGTCGAGACCATCAAGGAACTGCTGGAAACCCGCGTCCGCCCCGCGGTGGCCGGCGACGGCGGCGACATCACCTTCAAGGGCTTTCGCGAGGGCGTCGTCTACCTCACCATGAAGGGCTCCTGCTCGGGCTGCCCGTCCTCGACCGCGACCCTGAAGCACGGCATCCAGAACCTGCTGCGCCATTTCCTGCCGGACGTGCGCGAGGTCCAGGCGGTCTGATCCGCCGAGGCTCTTGCTTGCGGCGCGGCAAAGTTTGCGTTGCGCCGATGGGGGCTGCCCTTCCGGGGGCGGCCCCTATCTGATTCAAGGCCGCGCTCACGCCTGCGCGCCTTGCAGTCCAGGATCTTCCCATGACCGTTCTCGACGCCCCGGCCCTCGCCAAGGGCCCGCTCAGCGACGCCGCCCTGCGCCAGCTTTTCTCCGACGCCCGCACCTACAACGACTTTGAGCCGACGCCGGTGCCGGACGCGCTGCTGCGCCGCCTCGCCGAGCTCGTCCGCCTGGGCCCGACCGCCGCCAATAGCGGCCCCGCGCGCTTCGTCTTCGTGAAGTCGGCGGAGGCGAAGGCCAGGCTCGCGCCGCATCTGTCCGAAGGCAACCGGGCCAAGACCCTCGCCGCGCCCGTGACCGCCATCGTGGGCTACGACCTGGAATTCTACGAGAACCTGCCCAAGCTTTTCCCGCACAACCAGACGGCGCGGTCCTGGTTCGCCGGCAAGCCGGCGGCCATCGAGGAGACCGGCTTCCGCAACTCGTCCTTGCAGGGCGCCTACATGATCCTGGCGGCCCGGGCCCTCGGTCTGGATTGCGGGCCCATGTCGGGCTTCGACAAGGCCGGCCTGGACGCGGCCTTTTTCCCGGATGGAAAGATCAAGTCGAATTTCATCTGCAATCTGGGCTATGGTTCGGCGGCGGGGCTGTTCCCGCGCTCACCGCGTCTCGAGTTTGAGGAGTTCTGCTCCATCGCGTGACTGCGGTCGCCCCTGGAGACGCCGGTGCGCATCCTCGCCATCGATACCGCGCTCGAAGCCTGCTCGGCCTGCGTGCTCGACAGCGGGTCAGACCTGCCGCTCTCGATCGAGAGCGAGCCCATGCAGCGGGGCCACGCCGAAGCGCTGATGCCGATGCTGGAGCGCGTCATGGACGCGGTCGAGGGCGGCTTCGCCTCCATCGACCGCGTGGCAGTGACGGTCGGCCCGGGCAGCTTCACCGGATTGCGGGTCGGAATCTCGGCGGCGCGCGCCATCGCGTTGGCCACGGGCGTCCCGGCGGTCGGCGTCACCACGCTTTCGGCCTACGCCGCGCCGCTAATCGGCGCGGCCGGGGGCGCCCTGGTGGGGGTCGCGATCGACGCCCGTCATGGACAGATTTATTGCCAAGTCGTCGCCCGGGGCGGTCGCTCCATCATCGCGCCGCAGATCATGGGCCTGCGCGACGCCGTGCGGCAGATCGGGAACGGCCCGGTTCTGCTGATCGGGTCCGGCGCGAGCGTGCTCTGCGTCGAGGCCCGGGCCGCCGGGCTGGACGCCGCCGTGGTCGACACGGCCGCCGCGCCGGAGGTCCTCTGGGTGGCGCGGTTGGGGCTCGCCGCCGTCCCGGAGCGCGCGCTGGCCAAGCCGTTCTACTTGCGCTCGCCGGACGCCAAGCCGCAGGATCACGTCAGGATCCCGCGCCGCTGATCCGCCACAGACCGGTGACCGCGCGGAGATGAGATGCGCATTCCGTTCCTGATGCCGCCGACGCCGAGCGTCCGGGCCCTGCGCATGCAGGACGCCGCCGCCATCGCAGACCTGCACGCCGAGGGCTTTCACGCGTCCTGGTCCGCCCAGGACTGCGAATCGATGCTGCTGGACAAGGCGGTGGTCGGGCAGGGGATCGGCCGCGGGGCCGGGCTCGAGGGGTTCGTCTTGTCGCGGATGGCCGCCGACGAGGCCGAAATCCTCACCATCGCGGTGGCGCGGCGCCGGCGTGGCGCCGGCCTCGGCAAGAGGCTGCTGCAGGCCCATTTGGGCCGCCTCGCCGGCCTGGGAATCCGCCGGCTGTTTCTCGAGGTCGACGAGGGAAACGCGCCGGCGCGGGCCCTCTATGGGCGGCTCGGCTTCGACGAGGTGGGCCGGCGCAACGGCTATTACCGCAAGCCCGACGGCTCGGCCGCGACCGCGCTGGTGCTGAAGCGCGAGCTCGACTGAGCGCCCCGGTGGACGCGGCGGCCCGCCTTTCCTATAAGGGCGAGCCAGTTGCAAATCAGCGGAGCCGATGTGAGCCCCACCCGGCAGGCCAGGAACAACCCCATCGAGCAGCGCTGCATCGCGGCGGGGCTGCGGATGACCGGGCAGCGGCGGGTGATCACCCGCGTCCTGGCCGAGGCCGAGGACCACCCGGACGTCGAGGAGCTGCACCGCCGGTCGCACGCCATCGACCGGGGCATCTCGATCTCCACCGTCTACCGCACCGTGAAGCTGCTCGAGGACAGCGGCATCATCGCCCGGCTGGACCTGAAGGACGGCCGCGCCCGCTATGAGCGCACGCCGGACGAGCACCACGACCATCTGGTCAATCTGCGCACCGGCCAGGTGGTGGAGTTCCGCTCGGAGGAGATCGAGCGGCTCCAGGCCGAGGTGGCCCGCCGGCTCGGCTATCGCCTCGTGGACCACCGGCTGGAGCTCTACGCCGTCCCGCTCGACGACGACCGCAAGGGCTGACCGGCCCGCCATGCGCCGCCTTCGCATCGCGATCGTGCTGGCCGCCCTGGTTCCGGTCACCCTCGCCATGATGGGGCTGCAGCATGTGGCGATCCGCTTCGGCTGGCGCATGGCGCACGCCTTGCCGCGGGCGTTCCACCGCTATGTCTGCCTCCTGTTCGGCGTCCGGGTCGCGCAGGAGGGCGCGCCGAGCGCGGCCCGCCCGCTCCTGATCGTCGCCAACCACACGAGCTGGCTCGACATCAGCGTGATCTCGACGCTGGAGCCGCTGTCCTTCATCGCCAAGCGCGAGGTCGGGACCTGGCCGGTGTTCGGCGCCTTCGCGCGCCTCCAGCGCTCGATCTTCATCGACCGCACGCGCCGCAAGGGCGCGGCCGAGGCCAATCGCGAGATCGCCGAGCGCCTCGCGGCCGGCGACGCCATCGTGCTCTTCGCCGAGGGCACCACCGGCGACGGCAACCGCGTCCTGCCGTTCCGGTCGTCGCTGATCGGAGCCGCCCGCGACGCGATCGCGGACGCCGGCCACGAGGCGCGGGTGATGATCCAGCCGGTGACGGTGGCCTATCCGCGCCGCGGCGGCGTTCCGGTCGGCCGGGAGGGCCGCGCCGCGATCGCCTGGTATGGCGACATGGACCTGATCCCGCATCTCGCCCCGATCATGGCGGGGCGGCCCATCGACGCCGTGGTGGCTTGGGGCGAGCCGATCCCGTTCGGCCCCGGTTCTGACCGCAAGGAGGTCGCCCGGCTGGCCGAAGCGGCCGTCCGGCGGGCCTATGCGCGGCTGGTGACGGGGCGCGAGCCGGTCTGACCCCGCTCACTCGGCCGCGAGCGGCGCCGCCGTGGGGTTGTTGGGATGCGTGGTCCAGTTGGAATAGCCGGGCTGGACCGTGCGGCCCGTGCGGGGATCGACCGAGCCCGGCGGCATCGCCTCCATGGTGATGCAGTCCTGCACCGGGCAGACCTCCACGCACAGATTGCAGCCGACGCACTCCTCGTCCTTGACGACGAACATCCGCCGGCCGTCCACCATGTTGGCGATCGCCTGGTGGGAGGTGTCTTCGCAGGCGATGTGGCACCGGCCGCACTTGATGCACAGGTCCTGGTCGATCCTCGCCTTGGTCACGTAGTTGAGGTTCAGGTACTGCCAGTCGGTGACGTTCGGCGTCGCCATCCCGCGGAAGTCGTCGAGGCTGCGATAGCCCTTCTGGTCCATCCAGGTGGAAAGGCCGGCGGTCATCTCCTCGACGATCTTGAACCCGTACGTCATCGCGGCGGTGCAGACCTGCACGGTTCCGGCGCCGAGCGCGATGAACTCCGCGGCGTCCCGCCATGTGGTGATTCCGCCGATCGCCGAGATGGGCAGGCCATGCGTCTCCGGATCGCGGGCGATCTCGGCCGTCATGTTGAGGGCGATGGGCTTCACGGCGGGGCCGCAATAGCCGCCATGGGAGCCCTTGCCGTCGATGGTCGGCGTCGGGGCCATCCGGTCGAGGTCGATCGACATGATCGACGACACCGTGTTGATCAGCGACACCGCATCGGCGCCGCCGCGCCTGGCCGCGCGCGCCGGGAAGCGAATGTCGGTGATGTTGGGCGTCAGCTTCACGATCACCGGCATGCGGGTGTGCTGCTTGCACCAGCGGGCGACCATCTCGATGTATTCGGGCACTTGGCCCACGGCCGAGCCCATGCCCCGCTCCGACATGCCGTGCGGGCAGCCGAAATTGAGCTCCACGCCGTCGCACTCGGTCTCCTCGACGGCGGCCAGGATCGCCTTCCAGCTCTCCTCGTCGCAGGGCACCATCAGCGAGACCACCATGGCCCGGTCGGGCCAGGCCTTCTTCACCGCCTTGATCTCCTGCAGGTTGACCTGCAGCGGCCGGTCCGTGATCAGCTCGATGTTGTTGAAGCCCAGCAGGCGCCGGTCCGCGCCGTGGATCGCCCCGTAGCGCGGCCCGTTGACGTTGACGACGGGCGGCCCTTCCGAGCCGAGGGTCTTCCACACCACCCCGCCCCATCCCGCCCGGAAGGCGCGGGTGACGTTCACCTCGCGGTCGGTCGGCGGCGCGGAGGCGAGCCAGAACGGGTTGGGCGACTTGATTCCGAGGAAGTCGGTGCGCAGATCCGCCATGGTGTCCCCCTCACTCGGCCGCGTGGGCCAAGGCGCCCGTCAGGTGGCGGTGGATTGAAATCGCCGCCTGCTTGCCGTCCTCCACCGCCGTGACGGTGAGGTCCTGCCCGCCGGCGACGCAGTCGCCGCCCGCCCAGACGCCCGGCGCGCTGGTGCGGCGCTGCGCGTCCACGACGATCCGCCCGCCTGAAAGCTCCAGCACGTCCGCGCCGCCGAAGTCGGCCGGCGTCAGCACCTGGCCGACGGCGCACAACACCATGTCGGCGGCCAGCGTGAACCGTTCGCCGGTCCCGGCCAGACGCCCGTCCGCCTCGGCCATCCGCTCGAACGTCACCCCCGTCACGCGGCCGCCGTCGCCGGTCAGCGCCACGGGCGCCGCCCAGGTGCGGATCGTGACCCCGCTGGTCTGGGCGAGCTGCTGCTCATAGGTGGAGGCCTTCATGGCCTCCTGCCCGCGCCGATACGCGATGGTGACCTCCTCGGCCCCCAGGCGCCTGGCCTGCACGGCGGCGTCCACGGCGGTCATGCCGCCCCCGATCACCACGACCCTGCGGCCGATCGGCAGCGTCGAGCGGTCCGGCGTCTGCCGCAGCTCGGCGATCCACTCCACCGCGTCCCTGACGCCGGCCAGCGCGCCCTCGCCCGCCAGCCCGAGCCTGTTCACGCCCGCGAGGCCGATGGCCAGGAACACGGCGTCATAATCCCGGCGAAGCTCGGCCAGGTCCAGGCCGTCGCCGAGCCGCTTTCCGGTCTCGACCGTGATTCCGCCCAGCGACAGGATGAAGGAGACCTCGCGCTGGGCGAAGTCGTCCGGCGCCTTGTAGGACGCGATGCCGTATTCGTTGAGGCCGCCCAATTTGGCGCGATGCTCGAACACCACCGCCTCGTGCCCCGCCTGGGCCAGCCGATGCGCGCAGGACAGCCCAGCCGGGCCGCCGCCCACGATGGCGACCCGCTTGCCCGTGGAGGGGGCGCGGGTGAAGGGCTGATGGCCCTGGGCCAGCAGGATGTCGGTGGCGTAGCGCTGCAGAAGGCCGATCTTCACCGGCTTGCCTTCCGCGTCGTTGCGGACGCAGGCCTCCTCGCACAGCGTCTCGGTGGGGCAGACCCGGGCGCACATGCCGCCGAAGACGTTGGCGGACAGGATCGTCTCGGCCGAGCCGATCGGGTTGTCGGTCTGGATCTGGCGGATGAAGAGCGGGATGTCGATGGAGGTCGGACAGGCCTTCTGGCAGGGCGCGTCGTAGCAGAAATAGCAGCGGTCCGCCTCGACATGCGCCTCGTGCCGGTCCAGCGGCGGATGAAGGTCGCCGAAATTCGCCGCGTATTCGGCCGTGGACAGCCGCCCGGCTGCGACGCCTGGGGTGCTTCGGTTGGCGCTCATGGTTCCCCTCCCATTCGCCGGACGCGCGCGGCCGCGGGTCCAATCCTGACCGTTTGGTCAGGCTGAGGCCGCGCCTGCGAACTGTCAAGCGCCGCCCCAAAGCCGGCCTGCCGTCAGTTTACGCAGCTTCGCGGAGGCGCCTGTCGGATTGTGACAAGTGACCGTCGCAAAGCCGGGCCGCGCCCCGTCGGGCCGACCCTACGCTTCAGGCTTCGGCTGAGCCCTTGCGCGTCCGCGGGGGACCGCCATGATCGGGATGGGACGAGGGAGCGCCGCATGGCGGTCGGGCGGAGGGCGCGTTTGCCGCTTCCGCTTTGCGTCATGGCTCCGTAAAGTGTCGTCAATAAACAACAAATGCGTCCGGTTCGGACGCTGGGCCGAGGCGAAGCCGACGCCGTCATCCGGAGGGTCGAACATGACGAAGACTGACAACGAAGCCGGGCTCATTTCCCGCCGTGGACTGATCAAGGCGGGCGCGGCCGCCGCCGCCCTCGGGGTGGCTTCGCCGGCCATCATCCGCGGTTCGCTCGCCTCCTCGGGCGTCCTCAACTTCATCGGCTGGGCCGGCTACGACGAGTTCCCGAAGGTCTTCGCCCAGTTCGAGAAGAAGACCGGCATCAAGGTGAACTTCACCGGTTATGGCAGCCAGGACGAGATGGTCGCCCAGGCCAAGACCGGCGCGGCCACCAACGGCGCCTTCGACATCTCCGAGCCGACCTCCGATCGCCTGCTGAGCTGGACCGACAACGACTTCGTCCAGCCCTGGGATGAGAAGCGCATGGGCATCGAGGGCGTCGACCCGGCCTTCCTGCAGGGCGGCGCGGCGAACGCCATGATCGTCAACGGCAAGCGCTACGGGGCGAGCTCCGTGTGGGGCAGCGAATCGCTGACCTTCCACACCAAGGAGGCGCCAATGACGTTCGGCAAGGCCAGCCTCATGGACCTGTTCGACGACAAATACGCCGGCAAGCTCACGCTGCGCGGCCATTCGGGCCTCGTGGCCATCGGCCGTGGCCTGTCGGCCCAGGGCAAGCTGCCCTTCAAGTTCGAGGACAGCTTCTCCGACGAAGCCAAGATGACCGCGAACTACGACGAGATCCTCAAATTCGCGCTCTCCAAGCGCAAGAACGTCGCCCAGTTCTGGTCCAACGAGAACGAGGCGCAGGGCGCGTTCCGCACCAATGGCTGCACGGTCGGCATGTGCTGGGACACCTCCGCGTCGGCGCTGATGAAGGAAGGCTTCCCGATCGGCTACATCGCGCCGGTCGAGGGCACCGTCTGCTGGCTGCAGAACTTCGTTCTGCTGAAGGGCGCCAAGAATCTCGAGCAGGTCTACGCCTGGATGCAGTGGATGAACTCTCCGGAGGGCGGCGCGGCCTGGGCGGCCGCCTATGGGGCGAACTCCACGTCCAAGGGCGCGGTCGATCTCGCCGACGCCAACTCCAAGAAGTTCTTCCAGAGCGCCTATCCGGGCGACGCGCTGAAGAACCTCTGGTGGTGGCCGGCCCAGCCGTCCTGGTTCATCACCAAGCGCACCGAATACGCCAAGAAGTTCATGTCGGCCTGAGGCCTTCGGCTTCAGTCCCGCCATTGAACCGAAAGACCCGGAGGTCCGCCGCGCTGTCGGCGGGCCTTCGTGCGGCGAAGCCGCCGAGCGGCGCAGGCCGCCTTCCCCTCGCGCCGGTGAGTCATGAGCCAGGACGTCGAACTCGACAACGTGACGATGCGCTTCGGCGACTTCACGGCGGTGCGCGACATCAACCTCACCGTCAGGGCGGGCGAGTTCTTCAGCTTCCTGGGACCGTCCGGCTGCGGCAAGACCACCATCCTGCGGATCCTGTCGGGCTTCACGCAGCCCACGGAGGGGCATGTCCGCATCGGCGGGCGGGACATGGCCGGGATCGGCCCCAATGACCGGCCCACCGCCCTCATCTTCCAGAACCTCGCTCTCTTCCCGCTCATGAGCGTGTGGGAGAACATCGCCTTCGGGCTTGAGGTCCGCGGCGTCGCCCGGGAGAAGCGGCGCAAGCGCGCCATGGAGCTCCTGGAGCTCATCGCCATGCCGGACGCGGCGGACAAGCGCATCAGCGAGCTTTCGGGCGGCATGAAGCAGCGCGTCGCCATCGCGCGCGCCCTCGCGGTCGAGCCCAAGGTGATGCTGCTTGACGAGCCGCTCTCAGCGCTGGACCTGAAGCTGCGCCAGCATATGCGGGCCGAGCTGAGGGCGATCCAGCGCCGGACCGGCGTCACCTTCATCTACATCACGCATGACCAGGGCGAGGCCCTGACCATGTCGGACCGGGTCGCCGTGATGTCGCGCGGCTCCATCGAGCAGGTCGGGACGTCGTCGGAGATCTACGACGCGCCGAAGACGCCCTTCGTGGCCACCTTCGTGGGCGAGAGCAACCGGTTCACCGGCCGGGTCGACGCCGTCGAGGGCGGGCTGGCGCGGGTCGACACGCCCGCCGGGCCGCTGGTCGGCCGTGCGGGACCCGCCCTGCAGGCGGGCGCTTCCGGCACCGTCTTCGTCCGCCCCGAGCGGCTGCGCATGGGCGGGGACGGCGCGAACCGGCTCACGGCGCGCATCGACCACGTCGATTTCGAGGGCAGCTTCGCCAATCTGTTCCTGCGCGGCGCGGCCGACGGGGAGATCATCGTCCAGGTCGCCAATGACGGCGCCCTGCCGGCGCTGACCCCCGGGGTCGAGCTCTCGCTGGTGTTTTCGCCCGAGAGCGCCGTGGTGCTCCCGGCCGCTCGGGAGGGCTGACATGAGCGAGCTCTTCCGCCGTTACGGGACCGGTCTCACGCTGGCGATGCTGACGGCGGTCGCCGTCTGGGTGCTGGCGATGGTGGTCCTGCCCTATTTCGTGATGGTCGAGAACTCGTTCCATCCCAACCTGCCGGTCACCCAGATGGGCGGGCCGAACGATCACTACACGCTGGAGAACTACGCTGCGCTGTTTCGTGGCGTCGATATCGCCGCCTGGGAGTTTCCGGACGATTTCCGGGTCTTCCTGCGCACCATCTGGGGCGCCAGCCTGGTCACCTTCATCTGCCTGGTGGTGTGCTACCCGGTGGCGTTCTACCTCGCCAAGGTGGCTCCGCCGGAGCGGACGGCCTTTCTGCTGCTGATCCTGGTGATCCCCTTCTGGATCAACGAGATCCTGCGCACCTTCTCCTGGTACATCGTGCTGGCCTATAGCGGCCCGCTGAACGTGGCGCTGAAGAGCCTCGGCCTCATCGACGCGCCGGTGCGCTGGCTCTCGGGAAGCGCCGGCGTGCTGATCGGCATGACCTACGCCTTCCTGCTCTTCATGATGTTCCCGCTCTACAACGCGCTGGAGAGCCTCGACCGCAACCAGATCGAGGCGGCGCGGGACCTCGGCGCGCCGACCTGGCGGATCCACTGGCGCATCGTCCTGCCCCACGCCAAGCCGGGCGTCGCGGTGGGGTGCATCATGGTGTTCGTGCTGGCCGCCTCATCCTATGTGGTGCCGGCGCTGCTGGGCTCGCCCGGCACCCGCTGGTTCACCGAGACCATCTACCAGTGGTTCTTCGAGGCCCAGAACTGGCCGCGCGGCTCGGCCTACGCCTTCATCCTGCTCGGCTTGTGCGTCGCGTTCATCCTGCTGATGATGCGCCTCTTCCGGGTGGGGCTGACCGAAATCGCCAAGTAGCGCAACGCAAGGAGAGCCGCCGGATGCGGTCGGAACGCGCCTCGGATCGCATCCTGCAGGTCTATCTGGGCCTCTTCCTGCTCTACCTGTTCGTGCCGCTGGTCGTGATGGCGGTCGCGACCTTCAACACCAGCCGCTTTCCCACGGTGACGCCCTGGACCGGCTTCACGACGCGCTGGTTCGAGGCGCTCTACAACGACGCCGGCATGTGGAACGCGCTGAAGAACAGCTTCATCATCGGCTTCGCCGTGATCGTGGTGTCCGTGCCCATGGGGGTCGCCGCCGCGGTGGTGCTCAACGGGCTGCACGCCCGCGCCCGCAGCTTCCTGTACGCGCTCATGGTGTCGCCCCTGCTGACGCCCGGCGTCATCATCGGCATCTCGACGCTGGTCTTCTGGGACAGGCTGGGCGTCAAGGGCGGGCTGCACCTCGCCACCATCGGGCAGTCGAGCTTCATCATCGCCTATGTGATGCTGATGGTGCTGGCGCGCCTGCAGCGCTTCGACTCCAGCCTCGAGGAGGCCGCGCTCGATCTCGGCGCCAGCCACACCCAGGTGTTCCGGCGCATCCTGGCGCCGCATCTCAGGCCCGCCATCCTGTCGGGCGCCGTGCTGGCCTTCTTCCAGTCCTTCGAAAATTACAACACGACGCTGTTCACCCGCGGCACCGACACGACCTTGACCATCTACATCGCCTCGAAGGTCCGCACCGGGCTCACCCCGGCCGTCAATGCCCTGGGGCTGATCCTGATCCTCGTCACCGTGCTGGGCGCGGTCGGCTACGAGATCATGCGCCGTCGCGAGCAGGCCCGGGAGCGGGAGGCGTTGCGCCGATCCGAGCAGGCCGGCATGCAGGAGCTTCAACTCGCCTGAGAGTTGCGCCCAGCTGCAGGCCTTTCGAGCCAAAGCTTAACAGGCTGTTCACTGTCCGACGCAGCTTTGCCTGGAATCGCACAGTCACACCCTTTTGCGGCGCGCGATACAACCTGTGATTGCTTTTCAAGTGCGGTTCTATCGATCACTTTAAATCCAAGATCGATGCCGAGCGCCACCGACGAGCCGTCAATCGCCCAAAGAAGAGGCGCCTTCGTCTCGGAGAGTCATCATCGAGTAAAGGATGCGACATGTCCGACGACCGTTTCACTTCCATCGATACGATCACGATCGCGGCCGTCATGCGCGCGCTGCAAACCGTGCTGGACGCCTATCAGACCGAGCAGCCCGATCCTCGCGCTTTCCGGGATCTCGAGACGCGGGTCATGGCGGAGATCAAGGCCTTGGACACCGGCGACTTCGAGTATGAGGAGCAGGCCGAAGGCCTCGCCGAAGGGCTGCTCCTGACCCGCTCGGTGTTCCGCTACGCCCAGCAGGCGCGCCTGCTCCAGCCGACGCCCAAGCCGGACGCCATTCCCGCGCCCGCGTCGGAAAAGAGCCTGCTGCAAAACACCCGGAGCTGACCGTCCGCGCCATCCCCCGGCGACGGCGATTCCACCGTTGAGAGCGCGATGCTGGCGATGAGAGTGTCCGTCAGGCGCTTGTGTGACGCAGCGTCCCGCTGAGTGTCACTGATTCTGATGGCCGCTGCCCAGCAGGGCGCCCCAGGATCCGGTTGGTGGAGCCAGGCGGGATCGAACCGCCGACCTCTTGAATGCCATTCAAGCGCTCTCCCAGCTGAGCTATGGCCCCACTCACCGATGGCCGAGGGCTTGGGATGCCCCGGCGCGCCGTCCGCGTTGCGTCGGCGAGGGGGTCTATAGCCGCCCTCGCCGCCGGTATCAAGCCTCTTCGTCGTCTTCTATTTCGCCATCGATCAGATCGGCCACATCGTCGTCGCCGGCCTCTTCCTCTTCCAGGAAGGTGTCGTCGTCCTCGGCGATGTCGTCCTCGATCTCGACGTCGTCGCCCGGGATGTCCTTGCCGGACTCCTCGGCTTCCACCTCATCCAGCGACACGAGCTCGGGGCCGGCGGCCGCCTCGTCCGTGTCCTCGTCCTCCTCGCGATTCGCCACCTCGGCGGCGCGCCCGCGCGTCGGCGCGGCCATGGCGGCCGCCACATAGGTCGTCCCGCATTTCGGGCAGATGATCGGGTCTTTGCTCAGGTCGTAGAACTTCGCGCCGCAGCTCTGGCATTGGCGCTTGGTTCCGAGTTCCGGTTTCGCCACTGGGACCAGCCTTGTCAGGAAAACAAAAGGAGAGAGGGCTTCGGTTAGTCGCGCAATCCCCGGCTGTCAACGTGTCCTGGGCCTTGCGCCGCCTTGGCGGCGCGTCGAATCTTGCGAGACGACGCTCGGCGGCTCCCCGCGCGTGACGCGCCGCCATGCGTATGCTACCTGCGGCCCCGCCCCGACGGGCTCGCATTCGGGAGGGAACCCTTGTCCAGCTCATCCCCCACCAGCGCCCATGACGGCGCTCCCCAGCCGCTCACGGCCCACCGCACCGGAGCGCTCCAGGGGCGGGTCCGGGCGCCGGGCGATAAGTCTATCTCCCATCGCGCCATGATCTTCGGCCTGCTCACGGTCGGGGAGACCACCGTCGAAGGCCTGCTGGAAGGCGAGGACGTGCTGCGCACCGCCGAAGCCTGCCGGGCGCTGGGCGCGACCGTGGCGCGGACGGGGCCGGGCGCCTGGCGCATCCAGGGCGTCGGGGTCGGCGGCCTGCGCGAGCCCGCGGGCTCGCTCGACTTCGGCAACGCCGGCACCGGCGCGCGCCTCATGATGGGCGTGGTCGGCGGACACGGGATCACGGCGACCTTCGACGGCGACGAGTCGCTGCGCAAGCGGCCGATGCGGCGCATCCTGGATCCGCTCACCCTCATGGGCGCGCAGGTGCTGGCCGAAGCCGAGGGCGGCCGCTGCCCGATCACCCTGCGGGGCGCGGTCGATCCTCTCCCGATCGAGTACCGCACTCCGGTCGCGTCGGCGCAGATCAAGTCGGCCGTGCTGCTGGCCGGGCTCAACGCCCCGGGCCGCACCGTCGTGATCGAGGTGGAGGCCTCCCGCGACCACACCGAAAAGATGCTGGCCTATTTCGGCGCGACCGTCACGGTGACGCCCGAGGGCGAGCACGGCCGCCGCATCGTCCTGGAAGGACGTCCCGAGCTGCGCCCCGCCCCGGTGGTGGTGCCGGCCGATCCCTCCTCGGCCGCCTTCCCGATCGTGGCCGCCCTGATCACGCCGGGCTCCGACATCGTGGTCGAGGGCGTGATGATGAACCCGCTGCGCATCGGCCTCCTCACCACCCTGGAGGAGATGGGCGCCGACATCGTCGCGCAGAACCGCCGCCAGGAGGGCGGCGAGGAGGTGGCGGACCTGCGGGTGCGCCACTCGGCGCTCACCGGAGTGGACGTGCCGGCGGGCCGCGCGCCCTCGATGATCGACGAATATCCGGTGCTGGCCGTGGCGGCGGCCTTCGCGGCCGGCGAGACCCGCATGCGCGGCCTGCAGGAGCTGCGCGTCAAGGAGAGCGATCGGCTGCAGGCCGTCGCCGACGGACTCGCCCGCAACGGCGTCGACCACGCGGTGGTGGGGGACGACCTCGTGGTGCGCGGGGCGGCGGGCGCCGCCCGCGGCGGCGGCGCGGTCGCCACCCATCTGGACCACCGCATCGCGATGAGCTTCCTGGTCATGGGGCTGGCCTCCGAGCAGCCCGTGACGGTCGACGACCGCCGCATGATCGCCACGAGCTTCCCCGCCTTCGAGAGCCTGATGCAGGGCCTCGGGGCGTCCTTCACAGCCTGAGGCGGCGCGCGATGATCATCGCCATCGACGGACCCGCCGCATCCGGAAAGGGCACGCTCGCCAAGCGGCTCGCCGCCCATTACGGCCTGCCGCATCTCGACACCGGGCTGCTCTATCGCGCCGTCGCCCGCACCCTGACAGACCATGGCGACCCGCTTGACGACGGCGCGGCCGCGGTCAGGGCCGCCCAGTCGCTCGATCTCGGCCATCTGGACGAGACACGGCTGCGCGGGCGCGCCATGGGCGAAGCGGCCTCCGTCGTGGCCGCCATTCCGGCGGTCCGCGCCGCCCTCGTCGCCTGGCAGCGCAGCTTCGCCAACCGGCCCGAGGGCGCGGTCCTCGACGGACGCGACATCGGGACGGTGATCTGCCCCGACGCGTCGGTGAAGATCTTCGTCACGGCGTCGGCCGAGGAACGCGCCCGCCGCCGCCACCGCGAGCTGGTCTCGCGCGGCGAGACGGTGGCCTATGAGGACGTGCTCGCCGACATCCGGCGCCGCGATGCGCGCGATTCCGGCCGCGCCGCCGCGCCCCTGGCCGCCGCGGCCGATGCGCGCTTGCTCGATACGACCGATTTGGATATAGAACAGGCCTTCCAGGCGGCCGTCGCTCACGTCGACGCTGCGAGGCGGGAGACCGCCTGAGGCGGATCCTCCGCAAGGAGCCCCTCAGACCTTCGTCCCGGACGAAAGGGCGCCCCCCGGTGCGCCCTCTTTGTCGTGTTCCTCTGGCGCCGTCTTTCGGAGCCTGGATCGCACACGGAACCACGCTCCTGATCGTCGGTTCGCGCCGGCCCGCCTCTGGCGGTGGCTTTCGCTCTCGCGAAAGCGTCGGCGAGACGGAGCGCATTTTAACGCAAACCGCCGGCGCCGGGCCCCTGGGCCCCAGGAGAACACATGTCTGCAGCCTTGAAATCTCCTTCGCGCGAAGACTTCGCCGCGATGCTCGATGAATCCTTCTCCGCCGCCGACGCCCTCGAGGGTTCGGTCGTCAAGGGCAAGGTCGTCGCCATCGAGAAGGACATGGCCGTCATCGACGTCGGCCTGAAGACCGAGGGCCGCGTCGCCCTCCGCGAGTTCACCGGACCCGGCCGCGAAGGCGTCCTCGAGGTCGGCGACGAGGTCGAGGTCTATCTCGACCGCATCGAGAACGCGCTCGGCGAAGCCGTCATCTCGCGTGACAAGGCTCGCCGCGAGGAGAGCTGGGTCAAGCTCGAAGTCTCGTACGAGAAGAACGAGAAGGTCACGGGCGTGATCTTCAACCAGGTCAAGGGCGGCTACACGGTCGACCTCGACGGCGCCGTGGCGTTCCTGCCGCGCTCGCAGGTCGACATCCGTCCGATCCGCGACGTCACCCCGCTCATGGGCGTGCCGCAGCCGTTCCAGATCCTCAAGATGGATCGCCGCCGCGGCAACATCGTCGTGTCGCGCCGCACCGTCCTCGAAGAGACCCGCGCCGAGGCTCGTTCCGAGCTGGTCGCGAACCTCGAGGAAGGCCAGACCGTCGACGGCGTCGTCAAGAACATCACCGAGTACGGCGCCTTCGTCGACCTCGGCGGCATTGACGGCCTGCTGCACGTCACCGACATGGCGTGGCGCCGCGTGAACCACCCGTCCGAGGTGGTCACCATCGGCCAGCAGCTCAAGGTCAAGATCATCAAGATCAACCATGAGACGCACCGCATCTCGCTCGGCATCAAGCAGCTGCTCGCCGATCCGTGGGAAGGCATCGAGGCCAAGTACCCGGTCAACGCGCGCTTCTCCGGCCGCGTCACCAACATCACCGACTACGGCGCCTTCGTGGAGCTGGAGCCGGGGATCGAGGGCCTCATCCACGTCTCCGAGATGTCGTGGACCAAGAAGAACGTCCATCCCGGCAAGATCGTCTCCACCTCGCAGGAAGTGGAAGTGCAGATCCTCGAGGTGGATCCCGTCAAGCGCCGCATCTCACTGGGCCTCAAGCAGACCCTGCAGAACCCCTGGGAGGCCTTCTCCGAGAAGTTCCCGGCCGGCTCCGTGGTCGAAGGCGAGGTCAAGAACAAGACCGAGTTCGGTCTGTTCATCGGCCTCGAGGGCGACGTGGACGGCATGGTGCACCTCTCCGACCTCGACTGGAACCGTCCGGGCGAGCAGGTCATCGAGGAGTTCAAGAAGGGCGACATCGTCAAGGCGCAGGTCCTGGACGTCGACGTCGAGAAGGAGCGCATCTCCCTCGGCATCAAGCAGCTCGGCGGCGATCCCTTCGCGGACGCGGCTGCGGCCGGCGATGTCAAGAAGGGCGCGGTCGTGACCTGCGAAGTCACCGAGGTCAAGGAATCCGGCCTCGAGGTGAAGATCGTCGGCACCGACCTCTCAACCTTCATCAAGCGCAACGAGATCGCCCGCGAGCGGTCCGATCAGCGTCCGGAGCGTTTCGCTCCCGGCGAGAAGATCGACGCCCGCGTCACCATGTTCGACCGCAAGTCGCGCAAGGTGCAGGTCTCCATCAAGGCGCTCGAGATGGCCGAGGAGAAGGAGGCCATCGCCCAGTACGGCTCGGCTGACGCCGGCGCTTCGCTCGGCGACATCCTCGGCGCGGCCCTCAAGCGCGCCAACAAGCCCGAGAAGGGCGAGTAAGACCCGTCTTCTGATCCGGCCGGGCGCAGGCTCGGCCGGGTTTCACGAACCGGATCTCACGAAAAAGCCCGCCAGGAGCGATCCTGGCGGGCTTTCGTATGTCCAGCCTTCTCAGGCCCTGGCTTCCAGCCCGCCCCGCACGAGGCGCGTCAACACCGTCCCCAGCCGCTCCACCCCGGCCTCGTCGAGCGTGACGCTCACCGGGGGGTGACGCATCTGCTCGGCGTTGCGCACGAAGATGAAGGGCTGGTTCACCAGCCAGACGGCGGTCAGCGCCGCCTCTTCGGCCGACAGCCCCGGCTGGAACAGGCCGACGATCCGCCGGGCCGCCTCGAACACCGGGATCCTGTGCGTCGCCACCACCTGCGTGAACACGGGGGTGCGGTTGACGATCTCCCAGTTCACCACGCCCAGCGGGTGGCGCAGGTCCGACGCGCTCAGGATGGCGGACAGGTTCTGCCGCAGGAACGCCTCCAGCGCCTGCGGCGGCGTCAGTTGCGCCAGGGCCTCGTCGTCGAGCGCGTTGAAGCGCTCGAAGGTGGCGAAAGCCTCGAGCAGGACTTCGCGATAGAGGCCGTCCTTGTTACCGAAATGATATTTGATCGCGGCCTGGTTGGCCTGCGCGTCCTCGGCGATGGCGCGCACCGACGCGCCGTCGAAGCCGTGGCGCGCGAACCGCGCCAGCCCGGCCTCGATCAGGCGCCGGCGGGTGAAGTCCGCCGCCCGGCTGACGCGTTCCGTCACTGGAACTTCGCGAGCCGCGTCAGCGAACTCGCGGCGGCGCTGACGCCGCCCACGACGTCGTCCATGCTGGGCAGGAGGCGCGGCGTCCTGAAGCCGAACAGGCGCGGCTCGCTCGCCTGCGTCGAAGGGGCGGCGGTCCCGGCGTCGTTCGGCGCGGGGGGGCTGGCGCTCGCGATGGTGATCGGCGCCGGGACCTGCCGGGCCGGGCGCGCCGCGGGGAGGGGCGCGCTGGCCAACTGGATCTTGGAGGAATGCTTGGGCTTGGCGGCCGCGACCGTCACGGGTTCGGCGGCGGCGCTCCCCCAATCGGCGGAAGCCAGCGCCACGAAAGGCCGCGACAGCGAGGCCTGGAAGCCGGGGTCGCCGTCCATCGGGAAAGCGTGACGGGCCCCGTCCCAAGATCCCTGGAACGCGCCCGTGATGGTGAAGGACGGGGCTTGGGTCGCCGAGGCGCGCTCTCCGGCGCTCCAGCCGGACGCAGCGGCGGGCGGCGCGGCGCTCAGCACGACGATGGCGGGCGGGGCCGCCGGCGCATCCGTCCGCATGAAGGCGTTGGTGGCCGCCGCCACGCAGAGCGCGGCCGCCGCCGACGAGGCGACCTGGCCGGCGGTCTTGCGCACGAACCCGAAGCTGGCGGACAGGACGGCGTTGAGGTCGATCATCGGCGGGCCTCTTTCAAACGACTGTTTGAAATTTAGCCGTCCGTTTGAGGCGCAAACGTGGCGGGAGAAAGCCCGGAACCGAAAATCAGCTCAGGCAGGCGCTTTCCAGCAGCAGGAACGCCCGCGCCCGATGCGACAGCCCCAGGCCGTGCGGCGGCAGGCCGTGCTTTTCCTCCGCCGACATCTCCCCGAACGTCCGCGCGTGGCCGTCCGGCAGGAACATCGGATCGTAGCCGAATCCGGCGTCGCCGCGGGGCGGCCAGACCAGCGCGCCGTCGACCCGGCCCTCGAAGTCCTCGGTGTGGCCGTCCGGCCAGGCGACGCACAGGGCGGAGATGAACCAGGCGTGCCGCTGGTCGGGCTCGAAGGCGTCGCGTTCGCGCAGCCCCGCCTCCACCTTCTGCATGGCCTGCCCGAAATCCTTCTCCGGCCCGCCCCAGCGGGCGGAATAGATGCCGGGCGCGCCGTCGAGCGCCGCCACGCAGATCCCCGAATCATCCGCCATCGCGGGCAGGTCGGCCGCCCGGGCCGCCGCCAGCGCCTTGATGCGGGCGTTCTCGGCGAAGGTCGCGCCGGTCTCGTCAGGCTCCGGCAGGCCGAGCTCGCCCGCCGAGACGGCGGTCAGCCCGTGCGGGGCCAGGAGCTCCTGCATCTCCCGCAGCTTGCCGGGATTGTGGGTGGCGATCACGACCTTGCCGGTCAGCTTGCGCGCCATGGGCGTCCTCCGGTCCGATCTCGAGGGCGGCTCACGTCACCGCGAGCTTCTGGAGCTCCACCAGACGGGCGATGCCGCCCTTGGCGAGGCGCATGAGGGCCAGGAACTCCTCCTCGGAGAAGGGCTTGCCCTCCGCGGTGCCCTGCACCTCCACGAGCCCGCCCGTCCCCGTCATGACGAAGTTGGCGTCCGTCTCGGCCCCGTTGTCCTCGGCGTAGTCAAGGTCGAGGACCGGCGCGCCTCCCGCGATGCCGCACGACACGGCCGCGACGTGGTCCTTCAGCGGGTTGCCGGTCAGCATCGAGCGTCCCCGCATCCACTGGATGCAGTCGTGGAGCGCCACCCAGCCGCCCGTGATGGCGGCCGTCCTGGTGCCGCCGTCGGCCTGCAGCACGTCACAGTCGATAACGATCTGCTTCTCGCCGATCGAGGTCAGGTCCACCACGGAGCGCAGCGAGCGGCCGATCAGGCGCTGGATCTCCTGGGTCCGGCCGGAGGGCTTGCCGGACGTCACCTCGCGGCGCGTGCGCTCATGCGTGGCCCGCGGCAGCATCGAATACTCGGCCGTCACCCAGCCCTTGCCGCTGTTGCGCAGCCAGGGCGGGGCGCGTTCCTCCAGGGAGGCTGTGCAGAGCACGTGCGTCTCCCCGAACTTCACCAGGCAGGAGCCTTCCGCGTAGCGGGCGACTCCCCGTTCCAGGCTCACTTTGCGCAGCTCGTCGGGCGCGCGGCGGGAGGGTCGCATGGGGTCATCCTGTGTTGCGGTCAGCGTGGGGCGGTTTTAGAGCATGCAGCGAAAAGGTGGAAACCGGCTTTTCGCACGAAGCATGCGACAACCAAAAAACCTAGACCATGCTGTGTTTCCATCGAAACACAGCATGGTCTAGGCTTCGCCGCACACGACCGCAAGCCGACCGGATGGCCTGCCGCCGGGCCGGGGCGCGCATCGGCCGCGCGGGCGCTTGATCGCGACCGGTGCGGCGCCCATGCTAGGGTCTGGCGACAGGGGCCGCGGGCGGGCCCGGCCCTCCCGGCCGGCCGCACGGCCCAGGACCGATGGCGATCATGCGAGGCGACTTACCGCACCAGCCGCACCTCAAGGGCTCCGGGCCCGGCCTCGTGGACATCAACGAGCGCTCCCGCGAGATCTTCCGCCGCATCGTGGAGAGCTATCTGGCGACCGGGGAGCCGGTGGGCTCGCGCAACCTGTCGCGCATCCTGCCCATGTCGCTGTCGCCCGCCTCCATCCGCAACGTCATGTCGGACCTGGAGATGGCGGGGCTGCTGTTCTCGCCCCACACCAGCGCCGGGCGGCTGCCCACCGAGGCGGGCCTGCGCTTCTTCGTCGACGCGCTGCTGCAGGTCGGCGACGTCACCACCGAGGACCGCTCGCGCATCGAGGCGGAGGTGAAGGCCTCCGGCCAGCAGAAGACCACGGACGCCATCCTGTCGGAGGCCTCGGCCCTGTTGTCCGGGCTGTCGCGCGGCGCCGGCGTCGTGGCCACCAGCAAGGCCACGGTGCGGCTGAAGCATATCGAGTTTGTGCGCCTCGACGCCGCGCGCGCGCTCGTCGTGCTGGTGTCGGAGGACGGCTCGGTCGAGAACCGCATCCTCGACCTCCCGCCCGGCCTGCCGGCCTCCGCGCTGGTGGAGGCCTCCAACTACCTCTCGGCCCGCATCCGCGACAAGACGCTCTCCGAGCTGGTCGCCGAGGTGGAGAACGAGCGCAGCCGCGCCGAGACGGAGCTCGATTCGCTCACCGCGCGCCTCGTCGACAGCGGGCTCGCCAGCTGGGCCGGCCAGTCGGAGAGCCGGCAGCTCATCGTGCGCGGCCAGGCCAACCTGCTGGAGGACCTGCGCGCCATGGAGGACCTGGAGCGCATCCGCCTGCTGTTCGAGGACCTCGAGACCAAGAAGGACGTCATCGATCTCCTGGCCCGGGCCGAGCAGGGCGAGGGCGTGCGCATCTTCATCGGCTCGGAGAACAAGCTCTTCTCGCTCTCCGGCTCCTCCCTGATCGCCGCCCCGTTCCGCGACGCCACCCAGAAGATCGTCGGCGTCGTCGGCGTGATCGGCCCGACGCGGCTCAACTACGCCCGCATCGTCCCCATGGTCGACTACACGGCGCGGGTGGTGAGCAAGCTGCTGGAGGGGCGGTGACGCCGGCCTACCCCAGCCGGATCGCCGCCACGCCGCCGAGCGCCACGAGGGCGGCGGTCCAGCGCATCCAGCCCACGGGCTCGCGCAGCCAGACGGCCGCGATCACCACGCCGAAGAAGATCGAGAGTTCGCGCAGGGCCGACACCGCGCCGATCGGGCCATGCGTGAAGCCGTACAGCACCAGCAGGTAGGAGCCGTTGGACATCACGCTCGCCACGGCGCTGAAGGCGAGGTTGCCCTTGTAGGCGCGCCGCAGGCCCGGGCCCTCGAGGGTCAGCAGGGCCGCCATCGTGATCCCGTTCACGACCGACACCGCGAATCCGTAGACCAGCGGGTCGCCCGTGGCCCGCACGCCCTGCGCGTCGGTGACGACGAAGAGCGCATTGGCGAAGCCCGCCAGGACGGCGAGGCCCACGCCGACCCTGTCGACGCGCTCGCCGCGCCGCGCCGAGGCGGCCAGCAGCAGCACGCCGGTGGAGATGGCCACGATGCCGGCGAAGGCCGGCGCCGAGACCCGGTCGCCGAAGGCCGCCCAGCCGATCAGGGTGACGCCGAGCGGTGCGACGCCGCGCACCAGCGGATAGCCGAGCGCGAAGGGCGTGCGCCGGAATGTGGCCATCATGGCCCGCATGGTCACGAGGTTGAACGCTGCGCCCAGGCCCAGCCAGACCAGCGCCTTGGGGGGAGGGAGCCCCAGCCAGAGCAGCCCCGGCGTCGTCAGGCACCCGGCGGTGATCACCACGCAGGCGAGCGCCAGCCCCGGCTCGGGCCGGCTGCGCGCCGCGGCGTTCCACAGCGCATGCAAGAGCGCGCTCAGGAGCGCGGCGGCGAAGACGAGCGGCGTCACGGGAGAGAGGGCACGGCGGGAATCCGCTGAACGGGGAGGCGGAACGCGCCGGACCGCCAGAATGCCTGCGCGGGCGCGGGCCCGCCAGAGCCGGGCGCGCCGGTCAGTCCAGCATCTTCTGCATGAAGACGAGGTCGAGCCAGCGGTCGAACTTCCAGCCCACCTCCTTCAGCCGCCCGGTCTCGACGAAGCCGAACTGCCGGTGGAACCGCAGCGAGGCCGTGTTGCCGGCCTCCACCCCGGCCAGCATCACATGCTTGCCGCAGGCCTTGGCGGCCGTGATCAGCGGCGGCATCAGGCTCTTGCCGACGCCCTTCCCGTGATGGTGCTTGTGCACATAGACCGAATGCTCGACCGTGTGGGCGTAGCCGTCCCAGGGGCGGAAATCGCCGAAGCTGGCGAAGCCCAGCACCTCGCCGTCCATGGCGGCGACCAGGAACGGATAGCCCCTCGCCCGGCGGTCCGCCAGGAGCGCGCGGCGGTTCTCCAGGTCCACCGTGTGGTGGCTCCAGATGGCCGTCGTGTTCAGCACCGCGTCGTTATGGATGTCCAGGATCGCCGGCAGGTCGGCCTCGGTGGCGTCCCGGATCGCGATCAGGGCCGAGTAGGGCATGGGCGGGCTCCCTGCAGCGTCAGCGCGAGCATGCACCCCTCGGTCATGCGGCGGCAAGCGCGGCGAATCGCCTAAAATCCCACGCGAGCCTTGGAAAAGCGCCGGTGCGCTGGTATTGCCGGGCGCATGAGCGAGCACCCGATTTCCAACATCCGCAATTTCTCCATCGTGGCCCATATCGACCACGGCAAGTCGACGCTGGCGGACAGGCTGATCCAGTCCACCGGGGGCTTGCAGGAGCGCGAGATGGTCGAGCAGGTGCTCGACAGCATGGACATCGAGCGCGAGCGCGGCATCACCATCAAGGCCCAGACGGTGCGGCTCGACTACAAGGCCAAGGATGGGAAAACCTACATCCTGAACCTGATGGACACGCCCGGCCACGTCGACTTCGCCTATGAGGTCAGCCGCTCGCTGGCCGCCTGCGAGGGCTCGCTCCTGGTGGTGGACGCCTCCCAGGGCGTGGAGGCGCAGACGCTCGCCAACGTCTACCATGCGCTCGACGCCAACCACGAGATCGTGCCCGTCCTCAACAAGATCGACCTGCCGGCCGCCGAGCCCGAGCGCATCAAGGCGCAGATCGAGGAGGTCATCGGCCTCGACGCCTCCGAGGCCGTGCCGATCTCGGCCAAGACGGGCCTCGGCATCGACCTCGTGCTGGAGGCCATCGTCACCAAGCTGCCGCCCCCTAAGGGCGACGAGACCGCGCCCCTGAAGGCGCTGCTGGTCGACAGCTGGTATGACGCCTATCTCGGCGTCGTCGTGCTGGTGCGCGTCATCGACGGCGTGCTCAAGAAGGGCGCGGACATCACCATGATGGGGGCCGCCGCCCGCTACTCGGTCGATCGCATCGGCGTGTTCAAGCCCAAGATGACCGACCAGGCCGAGCTCGGACCCGGCGAGATCGGCTTCATCACGGCGCAGATCAAGCAGGTGGCCGACACCCGCGTGGGCGACACCATCACGGAGACGCGCCGCCAGACCGCCTCGGCCCTGCCGGGCTTCAAGCCCGCCCAGCCGGTGGTGTTCTGCGGCCTGTTCCCGGTCGACGCCGCCGACTTCGAGGACCTGCGCGCCGCCATGGGCCGCCTGCGGCTCAACGACGCCAGCTTCTCCTATGAAATGGAGAGCTCGGCCGCGCTCGGCTTCGGCTTCCGCTGCGGCTTCCTGGGCCTGCTCCACCTGGAGATCATCCAGGAGCGGCTGGAGCGCGAGTTCAACCTCGACCTCATCGCCACCGCACCCTCCGTGATCTACAAGCTCGCGCTGCGCGATGGCGAGCATGTCGAACTGCATAACCCGGCCGACATGCCGGACATCATGAAGATCGAGGAGATCCAGGAGCCCTGGATCCGCGCCACCATCCTGACCCCCGACGAATATCTCGGCAGCATCCTCAAGCTCTGCCAGGACCGGCGCGGCACGCAGGTCGACCTCAACTATGTCGGCAAGCGCGCCATGGTGATCTACGACCTGCCGCTCAACGAGGTGGTGTTCGACTTCTACGACCGGCTGAAGTCGATTTCGAAGGGCTATGCGTCCTTCGACTACAACATCACCGACTACAAGGCCGGCGACCTCGTGAAAATGTCGATCCTGGTCAACGCCGAGCCGGTGGATGCCCTGTCGATGCTGGTGCATCGCACCCGCGCCGAAATGCGCGGCCGGGCCATGTGCGAGAAGCTCAAGGAGCTGATTCCGCAGCACCTGTTCCAGATCCCGATCCAGGCCGCCATCGGCGGCAAGATCATCGCCCGCGAGACCATCTCGGCCCTGCGCAAGGATGTCACCGCCAAGTGCTATGGCGGCGACGTCTCGCGCAAGCGCAAGCTCCTCGACAAGCAGAAGGAGGGCAAGAAGCGCATGCGCCAGTTCGGCCGCGTCGAGATCCCGCAGGAAGCCTTCATCGCCGCCCTGAAAATGGACAGCTGAGGTTCAGCCGTTCTACCAGGCGGCCGCTCCGGGCCCCAGGGCTGAAGAGCGCTCTTCAATTCTGCTGAGCTGCGCCGGGGCGTGGCCGGAGCGATCCTGCGGTGATGAACGCACGCCGCCCGCCTCCCGCGTCGATCGACGTCGTGACGCCGACCGCAAGGCCCTTTAGCCTTTTACGATGGATTCTCGGACTGATCCGCCCGCCGCCCCGGAACGCCTCACCTCTCAAAGGCCGCGATCCGCCGCCCCCTCCTGGGACGATCTGCGCATCTTCCTGGCCGTGGCTTCTCATGGATCGATGAGCCGCGCCGCGTTGGCCCTGCAGCTCAGCCAGCCCACGGTGGCGCGGCGCGTGACCGCCCTGGAGGACTCGCTGGGGGTGACGTTGATCGAGCGCGGGGTGAACGCCATCCGCTTGAGTGAGGCCGGAGCGGCCGTTCTGGAAGCCGCGTCAGGCATGGCGGAGGGGGCCAGCGCGGCCGTCCAGACCGCCGAAGCCTACCGAATGGATGTCGGAGCGTCGGTTCGCATCACCGCGACCGCATCCGTCACGCTGTTCCTGTCGCAGCACGCCCCCGAGCTCAGCCGTGCGGCGGCTCCGCACCAGATTGCGTTCCTGCCCACGCGGCGAAAGCTCAACCTGGCGACCGGCGAAGCGGACATCGCCTTGCGGATGAGGAGCTTGCCGGAAGAGCCCGACCTGTTCGTGCGCCGCATCGCGCTGATCGCCTTCGCGCTCTATGCCCGCAGCGATGATCCGACTGCGCCGGTGATCGCGCCGCCCGAAGACCCGCATCTGTCCATGCAGGCGGCCTATCTGGAGCGCCTGCGCGGCCAACGGCCCGTCGCGGCCCGGATCGGCGACATGCCCATGCGGCGCCAGGCTATCCTGGCCGGACTGGGAGCCGGCGTGCTCCCCTGCTGGCTGGGCGACAGCGATCCCGATCTCATCCGGATCAGCCCGCCCGGCGACGTCTGGTCGGAGGACCTCTTTCTGGTGACGCATCATCTCGCCAGGCGGCGGCCTGTCATAGGGACAATCGCCGACGCTCTTGCGGCGTTGTTCAAGGCTCAGGCGGCGTTGCTGGCCGGCGAAGCGCGAACGCGGCCAGCCGCTCCCTGAGCGCCGCCTCGTCCTTCGTCTCGCACTCCCACACGACGAGGCTGCGCCAGCCGCGGGCGGCGAGCGCGGCGAGATTATCGGCGTCGCGGGCGCGGTTGCGGGCGATCTTGGCCTCCCAGTAGTCCCGGTTGGCCTTGGGGACGCGCGCGCCGCGGGCGCAGTCGTGGCCGTGCCAGAAGCAGCCATGCACGAAGATGGCGGCCTTGCGGCCCACATAGGCGACATCGGGACGGCCGGGAACCTCCCGGCGGTGCAGCCGGTAGCCCGGCGCGATCCCGCGCAGCAGGCGCCGCACGAGCAATTCGGGCGTCGTGTCCTTCCCCCGCACCGCCCGCATGATGGCGGAGCGCTCCGCCGAGGGACGCTGCTGCGGCTTGTCGGTCATTCGGCTGCGATGGCCGGCTGCATCGGCCGGCCGAGACCGAGCAGGGGCTCCAGCAGATGCTCGCGCAGATGCGCCACCACCGGCACGGCCAGGCCGTCTCCGGCGAGATGGTAGGCGTCGGTGTAGCCCGCCGGCAGCTGATAGCTGTCCGGCAGGCCCATCAGGCGCGCCGCCTCGCGCGCGGAGAGCAGACGGGAGCGGATCCGCTCGCCCTCGACCAGCAGGATCGTCTGGCGGCTGGACCCGCCCGAAGCGGTCCGCAGGCACCCCGCCACGCCGTCGAAGCGGACTTCGGCGCGCTGCGCCCTCGCCCCCGAGCCGTCGGGACGCGTGCGCCGATAGAGCGTTCCCACCACGCGCCGCCCGGCGGCCTGCGCGGCCGCCACCTTGGCCCGGTGCGCCGGCGTCATCAGGTCGAGCAGGCGCGATGTCTGCTCCGGCGCATGCCATGCGGCGTCGTTGGGCGAGTCCTGCAAGATGTCGGCGAGGCTCCGGGACCGCGGCCCGGGCTCCGGGAGCCGCCACCAGCGCCAATGCCGCGCCAGGGAGCCCGGGAGCCGCGCCTGCGCCCGCCGGAGCCCGTCGCTGACCGTCCAGGCCTGCGGTCCGGGGCCGTGCAGTCCGGCGGCCGCCTCCTCGCGCGCCGCCACGAAGAAGACGCGCGGCCGCGACTGCGGCAGGAAATGGACGGCGTCGAGGGTCAGCGCCCCGAACGCATAGCCGAGGCGCTCCAGCGCGCCGCAGAGCGCCTCGAAGTCGGCGCCCCCGCGCGCCGTCAGCGCGCCGCCGACATTCTCCAGCACCAGGAGCCGGGGCGGGCGGCCGTCGTCCCGCAGTCCCGCCATGAGCGACCAGAAGCCCCAGAACGCTCCGGACCGAGTTCCCCCCAGCCCCGCGCCGCCGCCGGCGAGCGAAAGGTCCTGGCACGGAAACGACGCCCAGGCGAGGTCGCACGCGGCGCCCGCCGGTCCCGCCGCCGGCAGATCGCCGGCCGTGAGGTCGTGGATGTCGCCGACGCGCATCTCGGCGCCGCCCCAGTTGGCCCGATAGGCGGCGGCCTTGCGGGGATCGAAATCATTGGCGAAGAGGCAGCGCCAGCCGGGCCCGAGCCCCGCTCGCGCCATGCCGCCTCCGGCGAAGAATTCATAGAAACTCGGCCCCATCGCGCCCGAGACTAGGTATCGGGCGTGAGTCTGTCGAGGCGGCCGAAGTCTCGGACCGGGAAAGCCATCGCGCGGGTCCGCTCGCCTGACGCTGTTCTGCTTCGGCTCGCGGCGAGGATGCGGAAACAGCAAAAACGCAACCGCCCCACGCGGTTCAAAAAACACGAGGCGGCGGACTTTGTTCCGCGCCCCGCCGCGACCGCTCGCCGCGGCTTGGCGACCCGCCGCACCCGGATTTCAAAACCGCAATTGTGGGTGAGCAAAAGATAACTTCGCAATCCCAAGCATGCGCGGATCGGTGTTGTGAACCTTTTCACGTTGAGCGTTCAAAAGGTTGCTGTATAAAATTATCAAAAATCTATCAACAACGGCGATTTAACTTCTTTTGACGGGAAAGCAGATGTCAAACAGTGATGTCGTCCGTTCGCTCTACCGCGCCATCCAGTTCCGCGATCCGCCCGCGGGCGAACTGGCCGACTACGTCGCCAGGCTCGATTCCGGGCAGCTCACCGCGACCGCGGCCCAGCTCGCGATCCTGCGCGCGCCCTACACGGTCAATTTCGTCGCCCCGGTGGTGCGCGAATACCAGGCCGCCTTCGGCCGGGTGCCGGATCTCGGCGGCCTCGATTTCTGGGCCGACTCCACCGGCGCGGGTTATGTGGACGTTCTGGAGCTGGCCAAGCTCTTCGTATCGTCGGCGGAGTTCCAGACGCGCTACGGCGCCGGCACGGACGTCAACAAGGCCTTCCTGGTCTCGCTCTACACCAACGTCCTGGGCCGCGGCCCGGACGAGGCCGGCCTCGCCTACTGGCTCGGCTCCGGCCAGAGCCAGGCGCAGGTGCTGAACTACTTCGCCCAGTCGGCCGAGTTCACCGCCCAGGCGAGCTCCCACATCGAGGCCTATCTCACCCTGAGCGCCGCCGGGAAGCCGCCCCTCTCCGGCTCGCTCCTGGCTCTCGAGCCCGCGCCGACTCCGGGCCTGACATTCGCCCTCACGACGGGGCTGGACTCGCTCGTCGGCACGGCGGGCGTGGACACCTTCACGGCGACAGGCGGGCCGGGGGCGACCTTCACGTCCTTCGACTCCGTGGACGGAGCCGACGGGTCGTCCGACGTCTTGTTCGTCATGTCCCCGGCTGCGCTGGCTCTGCCCGGTCAAGTCACCGTAAAGAACGTCGAAATCGCCAAGCTCGCCGCCGCCGGGGCGATCAAAGCCGACCTGTCGACCTGGGTCGGGCTCCGCGACGTGTCGATCGACCAGTCCGCGAGCGACACCGTGGCCATCACGACGGGCGCCAACGCGACGTCGGTCAGCCTCAGTGGAGGCAAGGGCGTCACGATCGCCGACGCGGGACCGTCCGCCACGGACGCGCTGGCGCGCGTGTCGCTCGAAGGGGTCAGCGGAAGCGTGACGCTGTCGTCGGACCGGCTGACCGCGATTTCGCTCGTGAACTCGCCGGCGGTCGTCACGATCAACAACGCGACCGCGGGGCATGCGCTCCAGATCGAATTGAGCGGCTCGAATCCGACCGTGACCGACGTCGCGGCCGAAACAGTCAATTTCGTGACGAGTGCGGGGAGCAATGCGGCCTCACAACTCAGCGTGAAGCTCGTCGACCCCGCCGTGAAAACGATCAAGGTCACGGGAGATGTCGGGATCAAGTTGGACTTCAGTGCTTCAGAATTAAAGGTATTCGACGCTTCTGGTTTAACAAAAGGTACAAATATAGTTAAATTCTCCGGCGCAAATGCAGCGACCATCTTCGGTGGAGCCGGCCAGGACTTTTTTTCGGGATTTGGATCTGGAAATAACGTCGATGGCGGGGCAGGGAACGACGTGCTGGAGTCTGGATATTATGGTGACACTCTCGTTGGGGGCGAGGGCAACGATGATATCTTGATCAACAGAGGCCTTCACACCGTTTCAGGCGGCCCCGGCGCGGACCGTTTCTACGTAATGGAGCCCGCATACTTCAAGCAATTCTCCACGATTACGGACGCTTCGTCGGGTGACCGCGTGTGCTTCGATATAATTACAACCTTCCAAAGCACTGAGATCGTTCTCTCTAAATATACATTTCTGCTGTCGACCGCTCTGGACGCCGTCACGGAGGGAAACGCCACCAACAAGCTAAGCTGGTTCCGTTTTCAAGGGTCGACCTATGTCGTGCAGGACCGTTCGGCCGCGAATGGATTCGATAGCGCTTTGGACAGGGTGATCGCTCTCACGGGTTCGATCGACCTGTCGAAAGCCGGTTTCTTCAACGGTGAAATCATTCTCGCGTGATGACGCGCAGCATCGGCGCGTCGAGGTCCGTCCCCACCAGTCCTGACGGCCCGCCGCCCTCGACATTCGGGTTCGCCTGAAAATTTTCGCATAAAGGAGCCTGAAATGGCCAGCGCCGATACGATCCGTTCGCTCTACCGCGCCATCCAGTTCCGCGATCCGCCCGCGGGCGAACTGGCCGACTACGTCGCCAGGCTCGATTCCGGGCAGCTCACCGCCACGGCGGCCCAGGTCGCGATCCTGCGGTCGCCCTACACGGTCAATTTCGTCGCCCCGGTGGTGCGCGAATACCAGGCCGCCTTCGGCCGGGTGCCGGATCTCGGCGGCCTCGACTTCTGGGCCGATTCGACCGGCGCGGGATATGTGGACGTGCTGGAGCTGGCCAAGCTCTTCGTCTCCTCGGCCGAGTTCCAGACGCGCTACGGCGCCGGCACGGACGTCAACAAGGCCTTCCTGATTTCGCTCTACACCAGCGTCCTGGGCCGCGGCCCGGACGAGGGCGGCCTCGCCTATTGGCTCGGCTCCGGCCAGAGCCAGGCGCAGGTGCTGAACTACTTCGCCCAGTCGGCCGAATTCACCGCCCAGTCCAGCGCCTATGTCGAAAACTTCCTCACCCTCAACGCCGCCGGCAAGACGCTGACGGCGGGCTCGCTGCTGGCCCAGTCTCCCCTGACCCTCCTGCCCGAGCAGGGCTTCGTCGGCGGAACCGGCGCCGAGGCGGTCCGCGTCGCCAAGACCACGGCCTCCGTCGCGATGGGGGCGGGCGACGACGTCGTCTTCCTCGACGCCATCGCGCCGGGCCGGCCGGGGCTCATTGCGGGCGGCCCGGGCTCCGACACGCTGACGATGGGGGCCGTCGTGGCGAACGCCCTGGCCGGCGATCCGGATTCCGCAGCGCTCGTGACCGGCTTCGAGAAGGTTGGCCTCCTGTCGTCCAAAGTCGGAACCACGCTCGACGTCGGCGCCCTCAACGCCAAAGGCGCGAACGCGATCACAACCGTCGAGATGCTGGAGCCAGGCGCGCTCGGGGTCGTGGTGAAGGACATCCCATCGGGCGGCGCGCTCGTGCTCGATCACTACTCTCCGAGCCCGATCTTCATCCAGGTCAAGGACGCGGCGACCTCCAAGACCGACGCCTTCACCATCGTCATGGCCGGAGTCGGCGCTCCGGAGCCGCCCCTCGTCATCGTCCCGTATGTCGAGGCGATCACCGTCCAGACTGCGTCCTCCGCCGCGCAAATGAGCCTTCTGCAGTTCGAGAGCAATCAGACGACATCCGTCACGATGGCCGGGCCGGCCGGATTTCGATTGGAACTGGCCGCGTCGTCCTTGTCCTCGATCGACAATCAGGTCGCTGCCAGCGGCGGGCTCACCTCGGTCAAGTTGAACACCAAGGTCGCCGGCACCTTCACCTATCAGGGCTCGGCGGGCTCCGACGAATGCGACGCTCGGCTGGCGGGCGGAAACACGGTCCTGCGCGGCGGGGACGGCGACGACGCCCTTTACGGAAGCCAGGGGGGCTCGAACACTCTCGAGGGCGGATCAGGCGACGACAGGCTGTTCACGGGCTCTGGATCCGACACGGTGAATGGGGGCGATGGCTCCGACTCGGTCTTCATCGGCTCGGGCCAGCATCAGATCACCGGCGGCGCGGGCGCCGACCTTCTCATCGTCCAAAGCACGAGCAAGACCGCCATCCCGGTCATTCTGGATCTTGGGCGTGGCGATCTGGGGCCGAATCCGGCCGACGTCTTCATCTTCGCCGGCGCGGGCGCCTTTCAGGCCGCCCGGGTCAGCCTTCCGGGTTTCGGAACGTTGAGCAGCGCCCTCAACATCGCGGGGTCCAGCACGAGCGGCAACACCGTCAAGTGGTTCCAGTTCTCGGGCTCCACCTATCTGGTCCAGGACATCGCGACCGCAACCACCTTCCAGGAAGGAACCGACAGGGTCGTGAAGATCGCCGGCCTCGTCGATTTTTCGACCGCCAACTTCGACGGCATGGGCGGATTGACCCTCCTCTGATCCCGCCGGGGCCGCGCCGCCGGCGCTTCGCCCCTCAACGCCGCGTCAGCGTTCGTGAGACGGCGTCCTTCCAGCCCGCCACCATCGTGGCGCGCAGGTCGCCGTCGAAATGGGGGCTGAAGCGGCGGTCGAGGCGCCACAGGTCGGAGAAGCGCGACGGGTCCGGATAGACGCCCGCCTCCAGCCCGGCCAGATAGGCGGCGCCGAGCGCCGTCGTCTCGCGCACCACGGGGCGGTCCACCGGCGCGCCGAGGATGTCGGCCAGGCGCTGCATGGTCCAGTCTGACGCCACCATGCCGCCGTCGACGCGCAGCACCGTCTCGGCCCCGGCCGCGCCCGGCCAGTCGGCCCGCATGGCGTCCAGCAGGTCGAGCGTCTGGTAGCAGACGCTCTCCAGCGCCGCCCGGGCGATCTCGTTCGGGCCCGTCGCCCGGGTCAGCCCGTAGAGCGCGCCGCGGCACTCGGCGTCCCAATAGGGCGCGCCGAGGCCGACGAAGGCCGGCACCAGATAGACCGCCTGCGCCGGGTCGGCCCGCTCCGCCATCGGCCCGGTGTCGGCGGCGGCCTTGACGACGCCGAGCCCGTCCCGGAGCCACTGCACGGCCGCGCCGGCGACGAAGATCGAGCCCTCCAGCGCATAGGTGGGCTTGCCGCCGAGCTGGTACGCGATGGTGGTGAGCAGCTTGTTCTGCGACGCCACGGCCTGCGCGCCGGTGTTGAGCAGCGCGAAGCAGCCCGTTCCGTAGGTCGATTTCATCATGCCGGGCGTGAAGCAGGCCTGCCCCACGGTGGCGGCCTGCTGGTCGCCCGCCACGCCGCAGACCGGGATGGACCCGCCCAGCAGCTCCGGCAAGGTCTCGCCGAACCGGGCCGACGAATCCCGCACCTCCGGCAGCATGGACCGCGGCACGCGCAGGATCGACAGCAGCTCGTCGTCCCACGCGCCGCGATGGATGTCGTAGAGCAGCGTGCGCGACGCGTTGGTGGCGTCCGTGGCGTGCACGGCGCCGCCCGTCAGCCGCCAGAGCAGGAACGTGTCCACGGTTCCGAAGGCGAGCTCGCCGCGCTCCGCCCGCGCCCGCGCGCCGGGCACGTTGTCGAGGATCCAGGCGATCTTCGTGCCGGAGAAGTAGGGGTCCAGGATCAGCCCCGTCCTGGCCGCGAAGGCGGGCTCGTGGCCGGCCGCCTTCAGGGCCGCGCAGGCGTCGGCGGTGCGCCGGTCCTGCCACACGATGGCGCGGTGGATCGCCTTGCCGCTCTTGCGGTCCCACACCAGCGTGGTCTCGCGCTGGTTGGTGATGCCGATCGCCGCCACGTCCCGGGCGGTCGCCCGCGCCTTGTCGAGCGCCTCGCGGCACACCGCGACCGTGGACGACCAGAGGTCCTCCGGCTCGTGCTCGACCCAGCCCGACGCCGGGAAATGCTGCGGGAATTCCTGCTGGGCCACCGCCGCCACGGTGGTGTCCGCGCGAAACAGGATCGCGCGCGACGAGGTGGTGCCCTGGTCGATGGCGAGAACGAACGTCATGTCTCCTCCCGGCGGCTCGCGCCGGGGCGTCGGTCCCGCGCGGCTTCGTGGCGCCGATCATGGGCGCCGCCGGGCCGGCCCGCAAGGCCGGGGCGAGGCTTGCGGGAGGAGCGCGTTACTTCAGCCCCGCGCGCAGGAACTCGATCACGCCGGAGAAGTCCTTCGCGCCGAAGCCGGCCGCCTCGAAGGCTTCGTAGATCTTCGCCGCATGGGCGCCCAGCGGCGTCGCGGCCCCGGCCAAGCCGGCCGCGTCCTGCGACAGCCGCAGGTCCTTCAGCATCAGCGCCGCCGCGAAGCCGGGCGCATAGCCGTTGTTGGCGGGGCTGGTCGGCACCGGCCCGGGAACCGGGCAATAGGTGGTCAGCGACCAGCACTGTCCCGACGAGGTCGACGCCACGTCGAACAGCGCCTGAGGGGACAGGCCGAGCTTTTCGGCCAGCACGAAGGCCTCGCTGACGCCGATCATCGAGATGCCGAGGATCATGTTGTTGCAGATCTTGGCGGCCTGGCCGGCGCCCGCCTCGCCGCAATGCACCACCTTCTTGCCCATGATCTCCAGCAGAGGCTTCGCCTTGGCGAAGGCCTCGGGCGATCCTCCGCACATGAAGGTCAGGGTCCCGGCCGTGGCGCCGCCGACGCCGCCCGACACGGGCGCGTCGAGGCTCGGCATGCCGGCCTCCCGCGCCAGCGCGTGGGCCTGGCGCGCGCTCTCCACGTCGATGGTGGAGGAATCGATCATCAGCGCGCCGGGCCGCACGTGCTTCAGCGCGTCTCCCCAGACCGACAGCACCGGCTTGCCGGCCGGCAGCATGGTGACGACCGCGTCGGCCTCCCGCACGGCGTCCGCCGCGGTGGCCGCCGTCGCGACGCCCTGGCCGGCCGCGGCGTCGAGATGGGCGCGCGACAGGTCGAAGCCGATCACCCGGTGGCCCGCCTTGACCAGATTGGCGCTCATGGGCGCGCCCATATTGCCCAGGCCGATGAAGCCGATGGTGGTCACGATGTCCTCCCCATGGTTGTGGACGGGCCGGTCACATCCCGCTTCCCTGCCCGCGCCCGATCAGGCTGCGGGCGATGATGACGCGCATGATCTCGTTGGAGCCCTCGAGGATCTGGTGCACGCGCAGGTCGCGCACGATCTTCTCGACGCCGTAGTCGGCCAGATAGCCGTAGCCGCCATGCAGCTGCAGCGCCTGGTTGGCGACGTCGAAGCCGACATCGGTGCCGAAGCGCTTGGCCATGGCGCACAGGCGCGTGGCGTCCGGGGCCTTGGCATCCAGCGCCGAAGCGGCGCGCCACAGGAAGGTGCGGGCCGCTTCCAGCTCGGTCGCCATGTCGGCGAGCCGGAACTGCAGCGCCTGGAACTCCTGCAGCTTCTTGCCGAAAGCCTTGCGCTCGCCCAGATAGGCCAGCGACTTGTCGAGCGCCGCCTGCGCGCCGCCCAGCGAGCAGGCCGCGATGTTGAGACGGCCGCCGTCGAGGCCGGCCATCGCGATCTTGAAGCCGACGCCCTCGGGGCCGAGGCGGTTCTCGATCGGGACGCGGCAGCCGTCGAAGATCACCTGGCGGGTCGGCTGGGCGTTCCAGCCCATTTTCTTTTCATTGGCCCCGAAGCTCAGGCCTGGCGCGTCCTTGGGGATCACGAGCGTCGAGATCCCGCCCGCTCCCTCCTCGCCGGTGCGCACCATGACGACGTAGAGATCGGAGACGCCGGCGCCGGAGATGAACTGCTTCACCCCGTCCACCACATAGACGTCGCCCTCGCGCCGCGCCCTCGTCCTCAGCGCCGCCGCGTCGGAGCCGGCGCCGGGCTCGGTCAGGCAGTAGCTGGCGATGTGCTCCATGGTGGCGAGCTTCGGCAGGAACCGCCGGCGCTGCTCGTCCGACCCGTAGGCGTCGATCATCCACGACGCCATGTTGTGGATGGAGATGAAGGCCGCCACGGTCGGGCAGCCGGTGGCCAGCGCCTCGAAGATCAGCGTGGCGTCGAGACGGGTCAGCCCCGAGCCGCCCACGTCCTCGCGCACATAGACGCCGCCCATGCCCAGCGCCGCGGCCTCGCGCATCTCCTCGACCGGGAAGTGCTTGCGCTCGTCCCACTCCACCGCCTTGAGGGCGAGCGTCTCGGCCGCGAAGGCGCGGGCCATGTCGCGGATGGCGAGGTGGTCTTCGGAGAGGGCGAAGAGCGACATCGGGCGGCGTCCTTCAGGGCGCAACGGGGAGAGCGGGCCGGGGGGCCGGCCCGCTCAGCCTCACTTCATCGTCGGGATCGAGAACTCCGCCCCGTCCTTGATGCCGGACGGCCAGCGCGAGGTGACGGTCTTGGTCTTGGTGTAGAACCGGAAGGCGTCCGGTCCGTGCTGGTTCAGGTCGCCGAAGCCCGAGCGCTTCCAGCCGCCGAAGGTGTAGTAGGCCAGCGGCACCGGGATCGGCACGTTGATGCCCACCATGCCGACCTGCACCTTGGCGGCGAAGTCGCGCGCCGCGTCGCCATCGCGCGTGAAGATGGCGGTGCCGTTGCCATATTCATGGTCGTTGGCGAGCGCCAGGCCCTCGGCGTAGTCCTTGGCGCGGACGACCGACAGCACCGGGCCGAAGATCTCTTCCTTGTAGATCCGCATGTCCTTGGTGACGTTGTCGAACAGGCAGCCGCCCATGTAGTAGCCGTTCTCGTAGCCCTGCATCTTGAAGCCGCGGCCATCCACCCGCAGGGTCGCCCCCTCCTGGATGCCGAGATCGACATAGGACTTCACCTTGTCGAGGTGGGCCTTGGTGACCAGCGGTCCGAAATCGGCCGACGGGTCGGTCGAGGGGCCGACCTTCAGGCCCTCGACGCGCGGGATCAGCTTGTCCATCAGGCGGTCGGCGGCCTCCTGGCCGACCGGCACCGCCACCGAGATGGCCATGCAGCGCTCGCCCGCCGAGCCGTAGCCGGCTCCGATGAGGGCGTCGACGGCCTGGTCCATGTCGGCGTCCGGCATGACGATCATGTGGTTCTTGGCGCCGCCGAAGCACTGCACGCGCTTCCCCGCCGCGCAGCCGCGCGTGTAGACATACTCGGCGATCGGGGTCGAGCCCACGAAGCCCACCGCCTTCACGTCCGGGTCGTCCAGCAGGGCGTCCACCGCTTCCTTGTCGCCATTGACGACGTTGAGCACGCCCGCCGGCAGGCCGGCCTGCAGGAACAGCTCGGCGATGCGCAGCGGCACGCCGGGATCGCGCTCGGACGGCTTCAGGATGAAGGCGTTGCCCGCCGCCAGCGCCGGGCCGCACTTCCACAGCGGGATCATGGCCGGGAAGTTGAACGGCGTGATGCCGGCCACCACGCCGAGCGGCTGGCGCATCGAATAGATGTCGATGCCCGGGCCCGCGCCCTCGGTGTATTCGCCCTTCATCATCTGCGGCGCGCCGATGCAGAACTCGATGACCTCCAGGCCGCGCTGGATGTCGCCCTTGGCGTCCGGCACCGTCTTGCCGTGCTCGCGGGCGAGCAGCTCGGCGAGGCTGTCATACTCGGCGTGGACCAGCTCGAGGAACTTCATCAGCACGCGGGCGCGGCGCTGCGGGTTGGTGGCCGCCCAGGCCGGCTGGGCCGCCTTGGCGTTCTCGACGGCCGCCCGCACCTCGGCGGCCGACGCCAGCGGCACCCGCGACGCGACCTCGCCGGTCATCGGCCAGAAGGCGTCCGTGAAGCGGCCCGAAGAGCCCTTCACATGCTTGCCGCCGATAAAATGCGTGAGTTCCGCGACCATGATGTCCTCCCCGAGATGATCGTGCCGCCCGTCAGCGGGCGGCCAAGCTTTGCCATACGAGTATCATTGCGATCCGCGCACGGCTATGCGAGTTTTCAACCCTGATCCGTGCGCAAACGCCCATAGGGTCGCGCTGGGGACACAGAGCCGAAAGACGCGCGCATGGGCGGTTTCGATTGGGATGACTTGCGCTTTTTTCTCGCCGTGGCAAGGGCCGGCCGCCTGACCATCGCGGCGCGGCGCCTCGGGGCGGACCACGCCACCGTCAGCCGCCGCGTCACCTCGCTCGAGGCGGCCCTGAAGGCGACCCTGTTCGAGCGCCGGCCACAGGGCTACGCCCTCACCGCCCAGGGCGAGCGCCTCGTGGTCGCCGCCGAGGCGATCGAGAGCGCCGCGCTGGCCGCCGCCAGCGACATCGGCGGTTCGGACCTCGCTCTGTCGGGCGCGGTCCGCATCGGCGCGCCGGACGGGTTCGGGACGCTGTTCCTGGCGCCGCGCGCCGTGGCCCTGGCGGAGCGCTATCCCGAGCTGGAGATCCAGCTCGTCGCGATGCCGCGCCTGCTCTCCCTGTCGAAGCGCGAGGCCGACGTGGCGATCGCGCTGTCTCCGCCCAAGGAGGGCAAGGTCGTCGCCCGCAAGCTCACCGACTACCGCCTCGCCCTCTACGCGTCGCCTTCCTATCTGGCGGCGGCCGCGCCGATCCGGTCCGCCGAGGACCTCTCCGGCCACCCGCTCATCGGCTATATCGACGATCTCATCATCACGCCGGAGCTGGACTATCTGGACGAGATCGCCAAGGGCCTGCGCCCACGCCTGCAATCCTCCACGCTGGTCGCCCAGATGCAGTGCGCCATGACCGGGGCGGGCGTCTGCGTCCTGCCGCATTTCATGGCGGCCGGGCGGCCCGAGCTCGCGCCGGTCCTGCCGCAGATCCAGCTCAACCGCACCTTTTGGCTGATCGTGCACGCCGAGCTGAAGGACGTCGCCCGCATCCGCGCCACGGTCGACTTCCTGGTCCGCGAGACGCGGGCCGCGCGGGCGCTCTTTCTGCCGGAGTAAGGCGCAGCCCCGCCGTTTGCGCGTCGGCCCCGGCATGGCTACGACTTCAAGCGGGACAGAAGCGGGACCGCCCATGCCGACTGCCGTCGAACTTTCCTATGTGGACATGCACACCGCCGGCGAGCCCGTCCGGATCGTCACCGGCGGCTATCCGGAGCTGCGCGGCCGCACGGTCCTGGAGCAGCGGCGGGACGCCCGCGAGCGCTGCGACCAGTGGCGTCGCGCCATGATGCTGGAGCCGCGCGGCCACTCCGGGATGTATGGCGTGATTCCGGTGCGCCCGTCGCATCCCGGCGCCGTGCTGGGCGTGCTCTTCACGCACAACGAGGGCTACTCGACCATGTGCGGCCACGCCACCATCGCGCTCGGCCGCTGGGTGGTGGACCAGGGCCTCGTCCCGGCGGTCGAGCCGGAGACCCGCTTCGTGATCGAGGCCCCGTGCGGGCCCCTGGCGCTCGCCTGCACGGTGCGGGACGGCGCGGTCACGGCGGTGCGCTTCGAGAGCGTGCCGGCCTACGCGCATGCGCTGGACGTCAGCGTGGACGTCCCCGGCCATGGGCGCATCGTCGCCGACATCGCCTATGGGGGCGCGTTCTACGCGATCCTGCCCGCCTCGCGCTTCGGGCTCGACTTCTTCGCCACGCCGCTGGACGACCTGGTCGCGGCGGGCGGCGCGCTGACGGACGCGGTCCGGCGGGAGATGCGCATCGCGCACCCGACCGAGCCGGACCTCGGCTTCCTCTACGGAACGATCCTGACCGACGACGCCGCTCCCGCCGACGAAAGCTGGAATCTCTGCGTCTTCGCCGAACGCCAGGTGGATCGCAGCCCCACCGGCTCCGGCGTCACGGCCCGGATGGCGCTCGACCACGCCAAGGGCCTCGTGAGGCCCGGCCAGACCCGGGTGTTCCGGGGGATATCTGGCGGGCCTTTCACCGGCGCGGTGACGCGCCCGGCTCCCGAGATCGACGGCGCGGTCCGGGTCGAGGTCGGCGGCCAGGGCTTCTACGCCAGCCGCGGCGCCTTCCTGATCGAAGCCGACGACCCCCTCGGCTGCGGCTTCGCGCTGGCGCGCAGCTTCGGCGAGGCCCAAAAGGCCGCCCACCCCCCTGCATGACCCTCCGTCATCCCCGGCCGGAGCGGCGCAGCCGCGGAGGGAAAAGGGATCCAGCCTCTTCCGGCTCCGCCCCGCGGGGTGCCCGTCCCGGCGCTCCGCGCCGCCGGGGATGACGGCGGCGCGATCCCCGCGCGCGGCTCAGCCCCGCAGGGTGGCGCCGCAGCTTTCGCGGGCGCGTCCGGTCATCAGCTTACATGGTCGTCACCGTCATCCCCGGCCGGAGCGGCGCAGCCGCGGAGGGGAAGGGGATCCAGCCTCTTGCGGCTCCGCCCCACTGGATCCCCTTCCCGGCGCTTCGCGCCGCCGGGGATGACGGCGGAGAAATGCCAGAACGCGTCTCAACTCAATGGGGGCGCGTTACAGCTTTGGCGAGGGCTTATCGGCAAGACGGGGCGGGGCTGCGGTGCGCTCCCCCCATTCACCGTCATCCCCGGCCGGAGCGTCGCAGCCGCGGAGGGGAAGGGGATCCAGCCTCTTGCGGCTCCGCTCCGCTGAACCCCTCCCCGGCGCGAGCCCCGCGCGCGCGGCTCAGCCCCGCAGGGTGGCGCCGCTCTTTTTCTGCACCTCGGCGACGATCTTCGCCGCGACGGCGTCGATTTCCGCGTCGGTCAGCGTCTTTTCGGTGGGCTGCAGGGTCACCGCGAGGGCGACGGACTTCTTGCCGTCCGGCACGCCCGCTCCCTCATAGACGTCGAACACGTCCACGGCCGCGATCAGCTGCCGCTCGGCCGTTTGGGCCGCCTTGACGAGGTCGCCGGCCGCCACCGCGCGGTCCACCACGAAGGCGAAGTCGCGCGACACGGGCTGGAAGTCCGACAAAGCGAGCTTCGGCTTGATCTTGGTGGGCTTGGCCTTGGGCGGCGGCAGCCGGTCGAGGATCAGCTCGAAGCCGACGGCCGGGCCCTTCGCGTCCAGCGCCTCCAGGGCGCGCGGGTGAAGCTCGCCGAACCAGCCGACCACCATCTTGGGGCCGAACTGCAGCGTGCCGGAGCGGCCCGGATGGAACCAGGCGGGACCGCCCGGGACGACCTGCAGGCCGCCGGTCGGGACGCCCAGCGCCTCCAGCGCCGCCATGGCGTCGGCCTTGGCGTCGAAGACGTCGGCGGGCGTCGCCGGGGCGGACCAGCGGCGGCCGTTCCCCTCCGGCTTCGCCAGGCCTCGGCGCACGCCCGCGGCGGCGATGTCCTGCTCGTCCGGCTTGGCGCCGCGAAACACCTGCCCCACCTCGAACAGCGCCAGGTCCTGCGCGCCGCGGTCGTGGTTGCGCTGCGCCGCCTTGAGCAGGCCCGGCAGCAGGCTGGGCCGCATGTCGGACAGCTCGGCCGCGATCGGGTTGGCGAGCGCCAGCTCGGGACGGCCGCCCCCGAACGTCTCGGCCTCCTGCCGGCCGATGAACGACCAGGTCACGGCCTCCACCATGCCGCGCGCCGCAAGCGTCCGCTTGGCCGTGCGGGTGCGCTTCTGGATGAGGGTCAGCACCGGCTTGGCGACCGTCGCCTCCTCGCGGGCGAAGGGCGTCGACGCGATGCGGTCGAGGCCGGCGATGCGCACGATCTCCTCGACGATGTCCGCCTTGCCCTCCACGTCGGGCCGCCAGGACGGCACCGCCACCTTGACGTAGGAATCCGTGCCCGAGACCCAGAAGCCGAGCTCGCGCAGGATCACCTTCATCTCCGGGACCGGCAGGGTCAGGCCGGTGAGCCGCTCCACCTCGGCGTAGGGGAACTCGATGATCTTGTCCGGCGACGGGATCTCGCCCGCCAGCGTGACCGTGGACGCCTCGCCGCCGCACAGGTCCATGACCATGCGGGTGGCCAGTTCGAGCCCCGGCAGGCAGAAGGCCGGATCGACGCCGCGCTCGAAGCGGTAGCGCGCGTCGGTGTTGACGCCGAGCCTGCGGCCCGTCGTGGCGATGTTCAGCGGGTCCCACAACGCCGACTCGATCAGCACGTCCGTGGTCGTCTCGTCGCAGCCCGAATGCTCGCCGCCCATGACGCCCGCGATGCTCTCCACGCCGGCGTCGTCGGCGATCACCACCATGCCGGCGTCGAGCGCATAGGTGCGGCCGTCCAGGGCCAGCACCTGCTCGCCGGTCCGGGCGCGGCGGACCACGAGGTCGCCCGTCACCTTCTTCAGGTCGAAGACGTGCAGCGGCCGGTTGCGGTCGAAGGTCATGTAGTTGGTGATGTCGACCAGCGCATTGATGGGGCGCAGCCCGATCGCCTTCAGGCGCCGCTGCATCCACTCCGGGCTCGGCCCGTTCTTCACGCCGCGCACCAGCCGCAGCGCGAAGGCCGGGCAGAGCTTTTCGTCGCCCGGCGCGAGATCGAGCCTGACCGCCACCGGGCAGGGGAACTCGCCCCGGACGCCCTGCACCGGCTTGTCGATGAGCTTGCCCAGCCCCGCCGCGGCCAGGTCGCGGGCCACGCCGTGCACGCCCAGCGCGTCCGGCCGGTTCGGCGTCACGGCGAAGTCGATCACGGCGTCGTCGAGCCCGGCCCAGTCGGCGTATTTCATCCCGACCGGCGCGTCGGCCGGCAGGTCGATGATGCCGTCATGGTCCTCGCCCAGGCCCAGCTCCATGGCCGAGCACAGCATGCCGGCGCTCTCCACGCCGCGGATCATCCCGACCCCAAGAGTGATGTTCTTGCCCGGAATGTAGGTTCCGGGCGGCGAAAACACCGACTTCATCCCCGTGCGGGCGTTCGGAGCGCCGCACACGACCTGCACGGGCGTCCCGGAGCCGGTGTCGACGATGCACACCCGCAGCCGGTCGGCGTTGGGGTGCTGCTCGGCCGAGATCACAGAGGCGATCGTGTAGGCCTCCAGCTGCTTGGCCGGATCCTCCACCCCCTCGACTTCGAGGCCCACGCGCGTCAGCGTCTCGTCCACGGTCCGCAGCGAGGCCGTGGTGTCGAGGTGCTCCTTGAGCCAGGAGAGTGTGAGCTTCATGGATCTCTCCTCAGGCGCTCAGGCCGGCCGTCAGGGACGGGATGTCCAGCGGGCGGAAGCCGTAATGGCTCAGCCAGCGGACGTCGGCGTCGAAGAAGGCGCGCAGGTCCGGCATGCCGTATTTCAGCATCGCGATGCGGTCGATCCCCATGCCCCAGGCGAAGCCCTGGTATTCGTCCGGGTCGAGCCCGCAATGGCGGATGACGTTGGGGTGCACCATCCCACAGCCCAGGATCTCCAGCCAGTCGTCGCCCTCGCCGAAGCGGATCTCGCCGCCCTTGCGCGAGCACTGGATGTCGACCTCGGCGGAGGGCTCCGTGAACGGGAAGAAGGACGGCCGGAAGCGCATCTTGACGTGCTCGACCTCGAAGAACGCCTTGCAGAACTCCTCCAGGATCCACTTCAGGTGGCCCATATGGGAGCCCCGGTCGATCACCAGGCCCTCGACCTGGTGGAACATCGGCGTATGCGTCTGGTCGCTGTCGCACCGGTAGGTCCGGCCCGGGATGATCACCCGGATCGGCGGCTTCTGGCTCATCATGGTGCGGATCTGCACCGGGCTCGTATGGGTGCGCAGCAGCTTGCGCTCGCCGTCCGGGCCCGGATTGAAGAAGAACGTGTCGTGCATCTCCCTGGCCGGATGCCCGACCGGGAAGTTCAGCGCCGTGAAGTTGTAGAAATCCGTCTCGATGTCCGGGCCTTCCGCCACCGCGAAGCCCATGTCGCCGAAGATCGTCGTCAGCTCGTCGATCACCTGGCTGATCGGATGCACCCGGCCGCGGCCGAGCGCGCTCTCGGGCGTGGGCAGGGTCACGTCGACGGTCTCGGCCTTGAGGCGCGCGTCCAGCGCGGCGTCCTTGAGGGCCGTGCGGCGCTCGGCGATCAGGGCCGTCACGCGGTCGCGCAGGCCATTGATCAGCGGGCCGTTCTGCTTGCGCTCGTCGGGCGTCATGGAGCCGAGCGTCTTCAGAAGCTCGGACACGGAGCCCTTCTTGCCGAGCGCGCCGACGCGCACGGCCTCCAGCGCGGCTTCGTCGCCGGCCTGGGCCACGGCGGCCGCGATCTCGGATTCCAGGGCGGAATAGTCGGACATGGGCGAACACCTCTGGCGCCGGAGAGGGCCCCGGCGCGGACGCGGGTGTTTGCCACGGGAACGCGCGGGTTGTCGAGAGAGGGCCGCCCTTGAACCCGTCCCCGCCAGCCCACATATTCCGGATGCGGCTTCGGCCGCCCGGGTGCTGCATGAGCGGGCCCGGAACCGGAGCGCCTTCAAACAGGGCTTCATGTCGCGCGTACCGTCCTTGTCTTCTCCGTTCCTGCTCGGCTTCGACGAGGTGGAACGGGCTCTCAGCCGGGTGGCCAAGGCCGCCTCGGAGGGATACCCGCCCTACAACATCGAGCGCCTCCAGCGCGACGGCGACGAGCCGGAGCGGTTGAGGATCACGCTCGCGGTGGCGGGATTCACCCGGGACGATCTGGAGATCACCCTGGAGGAGAACCAGCTGGTCATCCGTGGCCGGCAGGCCGACGAGAGGGACAGGCAGTTCCTGCATCGCGGCATCGCCGCCCGGCAGTTCCAGCGGGCCTTCCTGCTGGCGGACGGCCTGGAGGTGCGCGGCGCGGACCTCGCCAACGGTCTTCTGTCGATCGACCTCGTCCGGCCGGAAGCCGAACGGATCGTTCGCCGGATCGACATCATCGGCCGGGACTGACAGCCCGGCCCGAAACCCCCGAATGCGCTCTTTTCTCTTTCGCTCCGCTCAAAGGAGGGTGCGATGAACGACGCTATCAAGACCCCCGTGACCCAGACCCCCTACGCCGGCTCGTCCGAGCAGGTCACCCCGCAGGTGCTCGCCGCCATCGGGGGAGGCGAGATCGCCTATGTGCGGGCGATCAAGTCCGACGACCTCAACCGCCTGTTTCCGCAGGCGCCCGAGATCCAGCCCGGCCTCGACCTCTTCGCCCTGCTGGGCGCCGACGGCACGCCCATCATGGTGACCGACAGCCGCAACACGGCCATCGCCAACGCCTGGGAGCACAACCTCGTGCCGGTCAGCGTGCACTGACGACGCATCGCGCCGGGCCCCTCGATCCGAGGCGCGGGCCACCCCGCGTCTCGGCGAGCGCCGCCGCGGCTTCGCACGATCGAACGTTCAACCGATCCCCTCGATCGCCGCCACCAGCCTCGCCAGGTCCTCCGGCCGCGACAGGCGGTGGTCGCCGTCCTTGATCAGCGTCGTCACGACGTCGTCGCCCGGCAGGTGCTCCACGAGCCGCATGGCGTGCCGCCACGGCACGTCCGGGTCCTGCATGCCCTGCAGGATGTGCACCGGGCAGCCCGTCACGATCGGCGGGCCGTCCAGCATCAGGCGCCGGCGGCCGTCCTCGATGAGCGCGCGGGTGATCGGGTAGGGCTCGGGCGAGTAGTCCGAATGCCGGAGCCACACGCCGGTCTCGACGATCTGGCGCTTCACCGCGTCGGGGAAGCGATCCCACATCAGCGCCTCGGTGAAGTCCACCGCCGGCGCGATGAGGACGAGGCCCGACAGGCCGAGCCCCTCCTCGCGCAGGCTCTGGGCCGCCAGCAGCGCCAGCCAGCCGCCCATCGACGAGCCCGTCAGGACGGGCGCCGGTCCGGCGAGCGCGCGGATGACGGCGACGCTCTCTTCCAGCCAGCGCGAGATCGTGGCGTCCTCGAAGCGTCCGTCGGACAAGCCGTGTCCCGAATAGTCGAAGCGCAGGAACGATCGGCCGGCCGCGGCCGCCCAGCGGTCCAGCGTCTCCGCCTTGGTGGAGGCCATGTCGGAGCGGAATCCGCCGAGCCACACGACGGTGGGCCCGACGCCGTCGCGGCGCCGATAGGCGATCCGGCGGGCGTCGGAACCTGTGCCTACCGTCAGAAACTGCGCATCCGCAAATTGCGGAACGTCCCCGCTCACCTTACACCTCGTGTCATGGATCCTGCCCTGGGTGATTTGCTCCAACCCGCATCGCGGCCGCCGTCGACGCCGACCGCCGGGCGGTCGTCCGCCCCCTGGGGCGTTCTACACCGGGCGGCGCCATGAAGCGACAGGGCCCGTCCACCGCCTTCGCCGGGCGGAACCTGTCGCCGCTGGCCGGCTGCACGATCCTGCAGGTGGTGCCCGAGCTGGAGGCCGGCGGGGTCGAGCGCACCACGGTCGACATCGCCGAGGGCCTCGCGGCGTCCGGCGCGCGCGCCCTGGTGGCCACGTCCGGCGGGCGCCTGGTGGCCGAGCTGCAGGCCAAGGGCGGGATCTGGATCCCGTTTCCGGCCCGCACCAAGAACCCCGTCGCCATGCTGGCCAACGCCCGGCGGCTGCGCGCCATCTGCCTCGACGAGGGCGTCGACATCCTGCACGCCCGCTCGCGAGCCCCGGCCTGGAGCTCGCTGATGGCCTGCCGGGCGCTGCGGCTGCCCTTCGTCACCACCTATGCGGGCAGCTATTCGGGCCGCTCGGCCGTCAAGGTTCTGTACAATTCGGTCATGGCGCGGGGCGACGCCGTCATCGCCAACTCCAGCTACACGGCCGACCTGATCGCGCGCCAGCATCCCTTCGCGCGCGACCGCGTGCGGGTCATCCATCGCGGCACGGACCTGCGGGCCTTCTCGCCCCATGCGGTCGAGCCCGAGCGCGTGGAGAGGATCCGGCGCGACTGGGGCGTCCAGCCGCACCAGCGCGTCGTGCTGCTGGCCGCGCGGCTGACCGCCTGGAAAGGCCAGAAGGTGCTGATCGAGGCCGCCAAGCGGCTGGTCGACCGCGGCGTCCAGGACATCGCCATCGTGCTGGCCGGCGACCCGCAGGGCCGCGACGGCTACGTGCGCGAGCTCGACGCGCTCACCGAGAAGCTCGGCCTCAAGGGGATCGTGCATCGCGCCGGGCATTGCGTCGACATGCCGGCCGCCTTCCTGGCGGCCTCGGTCGTGACGGTGCCGTCCATCGAGCCGGAGGCCTTCGGCCGCTCGGCCGTGGAGGCGCAGGCCATGGGCGCGCCGGTGGTCGTTTCCGATCTCGGCGCCGTGCCGGAGACCGTCCTGGCCCCGCCCCAGGCGCCGGCGGCGGCCCGCACCGGCTGGCGCGTGCCGCCGGGCGACGCCGAAGCGCTGGCCGACGCGGTCCAGACCGCGCTGGGCATGGGCGCCAGCGCCCGCGACGCCCTCGCGGCCCGCGGCCGGGCCCATGTGGAGGCGCATTTCTCGCTCGGCCGCATGGTCGGCGAGACCCTGGACCTCTATGCGGCCCTGCTCGGGCAGGAGCGCGCGTGAGCCTGTCCGATCGCTGAAAGTCCAGGATCGGTAACGAAAGTCAAAGTGCCGAGTTGACTTCGCGGATCTTTCTGCGAATTTCCAAATTTGCCGTCAACATCGCCCGCCGCCGTCCCAAACGGCGCTTCGAGCTGCCCTGGAGGGGCGGGCCCAGAGGAGACTAAAGCCATTCGCAGACCAATGAGAGCCGCTCCGGTCCCGCAGAAGGACGGACCCCGCGCCAACCGCGACATCCGCGGCGTGCGCGAAGTCCAGCTGATCGACGAAACCGGAGCCAACCAGGGCGTCGTGCCGTTCTTCGACGCCTTGAAGGCCGCCGAGGACGCAGGCCTGGACCTTGTGGAGATCGCTCCGAACTCGACGCCGCCCGTCTGCAAGATCCTCGACCACGGCAAGTTCAAGTTCAACGAGCAGAAGAAGGCCGCCGAGGCCCGCAAGAAGCAGAAGACGGTCGAGGTGAAGGAGATCAAGCTCCGCCCCGGCATCGACGACCACGACTACGGGGTCAAGATGAAGGCCGTCCGCCGCTTCTTCGAAGAGGGCGACAAGGTGAAGGTCACGCTCCGCTTCCGCGGACGCGAGATGGCCCACCAGGATCTCGGCATCAAGCTGCTCGAACGCGTCAAGGCCGAGATGGGCGACGTCTCCAAGGTGGAGTCCGAGCCCATGCTGGAGGGACGCCAGATGGTCATGATCATGGCGCCGCGCTGAGCGCCGTTCGACCGTGACGTTTCAAAAGCCGCTGCGGATCACCGCGGCGGCTTTTTCTTGGCCTCCGCCTTGACGGCGGGCCGCGAACCGGGATTTTTGAAGCTCAAGCTTCGCCGTGGCGGAGCCGTGGAGACGATCCGATGACCGTGACGCCCGTCTACGCGGCGCTGCTCGCTTTCCTGTTCATCGCCCTGTCGGCGCGCGTCATCGTGGTCAGGCGGTCCCTGAAGGTCGCCATCGGGGCGGGCGGGCATCCGGCGCTCGAGCGCGCCATGCGGGTCCATGCCAATTTCGCCGAATACGCACCGCTCGGCCTCATCCTGCTCGCCTTCTGCGAGATGAAAGGCGCGCCGTCGCAACTGGTCGTGTTCTACGGGGCGGCGCTGCTGGCCGGTCGCCTGTCGCACGCCTGGGGCGTCTCGCAGGCCCGGGAGGATTTTCGCTTCCGCATGGTCGGGATGGTCCTCACTTTCGCAGTCCTGGGCGCGATGGCGGCGACCCTGCTGGCGCTTTCGGCGCGGTGACGCGGCGCGGTCCGGAATGATGCGCGCCGGACACGCCGGGCGGGATCATGCGAATCCAGTTCTCTTGCGGGGCCATACCGTCTAAACACCGTCGTCAGAACTGCGGCATGCTCAGACGGCCGCGAGAGTGATTCGCGACGGCGCGAGCGCGCAGCGGCTTCGGCGGAACCATGGCTCAGGACGGAACGAGGAAGGTCTACGTCAAATCCTACGGCTGCCAGATGAACGTGTACGACGCCCAGCGCATGGCGGACGTTCTGGCCCCGGAAGGCTACGCCGAGACGGCCGATATGGCCGACGCCGACGTCGTGGTGCTCAACACCTGCCACATCCGTGAGAAAGCCGCCGAGAAGGTCTACTCGGAGCTGGGACGCGTGCGCGAGGTGCGCCGCGACCGGGCCCTGGACGGCCGCGAGACCCAGATCGTCGTCGCCGGCTGCGTCGCCCAGGCCGAGGGCGGCGAGATCCTGCGTCGCGCCAAGGGCGTCGACCTCGTCGTCGGCCCGCAGAGCTATCACCGCCTTCCCGGCCTGCTGGAGCAGGCCCGCCGCAGCCCGGGCGTCGTCGACACCGAGTTCCCGGCCGCCGCCAAGTTCGACCACCTTCCCGGCGCCAGCCGAGAGAAGACCCGCGCCCGCGGCGTCTCCGCCTTCCTCACCGTGCAGGAAGGCTGCGACAAGTTCTGCACCTTCTGCGTCGTGCCCTACACGCGCGGCGCGGAGGCCTCCCGCCCGGTGTACGCCATCCTGCGGGAGGCAGAGCGCCTCGCCGCCGCCGGGGTGCGCGAGGTCACGCTGCTGGGCCAGAACGTCAACGCCTATCACGGCCAGGGGCCGGACGGCGCGGCCTGGACGCTGGGCGCGCTCATGCGCCGGCTCGCCGAGGTGCCCGGCCTGGAGCGGCTGCGCTACACCACCAGCCACCCCCGCGACATGGACGCCGAGCTGATCGCCGCCCACCGCGACCTGCCGGCCGTGATGCCCTACCTGCATTTGCCCGTGCAGTCCGGCTCGGACGCCGTCCTGGCCGCCATGAACCGCCGCCACACCCGCGACGACTATCTGCGCCTGGTCGACCAGGTCAGGGCCGCCCGGCCCGACATCGCGCTGTCGTCGGACTTCATCGTCGGCTTCCCGGGCGAGACCGACGCCGACTTCCGCGACACCATGGACCTGATCGAGCGGGTCGGCTTCGCGGCCGCCTATTCGTTCAAGTACAGCCCCCGCCCCGGCACCCCGGCCGCCGACATGGCCGCGCAGGTGGCGGAGCCGGCGATGACCGAGCGCCTGCACGCGCTGCAGGCGCTGCTCGACCATCAGCTGCGGGCCTTCAACGCCGCCACGATCGGACGCACCGTCGACGTGCTGGTGGAGCGCCCCGGCCGCCATCCGGGACAGCTCGTCGGCAAGTCGCCCTATCTGCAGGCCGTCGCCTTCGAGGGCCGCGGCGCGGCCGCCGGCGACATCATCCCCGTGACCGTCGTCGGCACGGGCTCCTACAGCCTGCTCGGCGAGCGGGCCGACATCGAACCGGAGCGGGCGACCGCTTAAGGGAGGGGCTTCGTTGAGATCAGCCGAGGGCGTCAACCGTTTCACCCGCCAGCCGCCGCGCGGCGGCATCGCCGAAGCCGCCGAGATCAAGCTGACATTCGAGGACAATCGCCTGGCGAGCCTCGTCTTCGGCCAATACGACCAGAACCTCGCGCATCTCGAGCGCCGCCTCGGCGTCGTGGCCAACGCCAACGGCAACAACGTCGTCCTCAAGGGCGCGCCGGAGAACACCGAGCAGGCGCGCCGGGTCCTGGAGCGCCTTTACGAGCGCGTGCGGTCGGGCGACGCGCTGACGCCGGGCGACGTCGACGGCGTGATCCAGGAGACCGCCATGCAGGGCATGCTGTTCCCGGTCGCCGAGACGGGGGCGGCGGCCTCCTTCGAGGAGATCGGCACCCGCAAGCGCCGGGTCCGCGCCCGCAACGCCGCGCAGCATTCCTATCTGCGCCTGCTCAAGAACCACGAGCTGGTCTTCGCCGAAGGCCCCGCCGGCACCGGCAAGACCTGGCTGGCCGTCGGCCACGCCGTGCAGCTGCTCGAGCAGGGCGTCGTCGAGCGCCTGGTGCTGTCGCGTCCGGCCGTCGAGGCCGGCGAGCGCCTCGGCTTCCTGCCGGGCGACATGAAGGAGAAGGTCGACCCCTATCTGCGCCCCATCTACGACGCGCTGTACGATTTCATGGAGTCGCGCCACGTCGAGCGCGGCATGCAGACCGGGATGATCGAGATCGCCCCGCTGGCCTTCATGCGCGGCCGCACGCTGACCAACGCCATCGTGCTGCTCGACGAGGCGCAAAACACCACCACGATGCAGATGAAGATGTTCCTCACCCGCCTGGGCGAGGGCTCGCGCATGATCGTCACCGGCGATCCGACCCAGATCGACCTGCCGCCCGGCCAGAAGTCGGGCCTCGTCGAGGCGGTCCGCATCCTCGACGGCGTGGAGGGCATCGGCCGCGTCACCTTTAAGGAGGGCGACGTGGTGCGCCACGACCTCGTGCGCCGCATCGTCGGGGCCTACGAATCCGACGCGCGCGGCCCCGCCGACAGCGCCCGGCCGTGAGCGCGCCGGCGCAGGATCCTGTCGCGCTCGACGTCGCCGAGGAAAGCCCTCTGTGGCGCGCGCTGCCGGAGGCCGAGGCCCTGGCCGGGCGCGCCGTCGCGGCCGCGGCCCGGCTCGGCGGCGTCCGCCTCGTCCCCGGCGCGGAAGTCAGCCTGCTGCTGACCGACGACGCCCATATGCGCGAGATCAACCGGGAGTGGCGCGAGAAGGACAAGCCCACCAACGTCCTGTCCTTCCCGGCCGTGCAGCCCGACAAGGTGAGCGGGTCGCCCTTCCTGGGCGACATCGCGGTGGCGTACGAAACCCTTGCCCGCGAGGCGCTGGACGACCATACGACGGTGGCGGACCACTTCCTGCATCTCGTCGTCCACGGCTTCCTGCACCTGCTCGGTTACGACCACATCGAAACGGACGACGCGGAGCGGATGGAGCGGCTCGAGGTGGAGATCCTCGCGACGCTCGGCGTTCAGGATCCCTACGCGGACCGCCCCCTTGACGAGGAGACGCCATCCGGCAGGATGGCATGACCGCCATGACCTCCGACGATTCCCATTCCGGCGCCGCGGGCGGATCGCCCAGGCCGTCCGGCTCTTCCGAATCCCGCGAAGCGCCGGGCGAAAGTTTCATAGACCGCTTCCTGGCGCGGCTGGGGATCCGTCACGCCCAGTCGGTCCGCGACGACCTGGAGGAGGCGCTGGCCGAATCCGGGGCCGAGTTCTCGCCCCAGGAACGGGCGATGCTCAAGAACGTGCTCGGCCTGCGCACCCACCGGGTCGACGACGTCATGGTGCCGCGCGCCGACATCGTCGCGGTGGCGATCGAGACCACGCTGGGCGACCTGCTGCGCGTCTTCCGCACGGCCGGCCATTCGCGCCTGCCGGTCTACGCCGAGACCCTCGACGACCCGCGCGGCATGGTCCACATCCGCGACTTCCTCGACTACATGGCGATGCGCGCCGAGACCGCGCGTCCGCCCGGCCGCCGGCGCTCGCTGCCGGCCGGCGCGCCCGACCTCGGCAAGGTCGACCTCGCCATCCCGCTCTCGGCCGCCAAGATCCTGCGCCCGGTGCTGTTCGTGCCGCCGTCCATGCCGGCCATGGACCTCCTGGTGAAGATGCAGGCGTCGCGCACCCACATGGCGCTGGTCATCGACGAGTATGGCGGCACCGACGGGCTGGTCTCGATCGAGGACCTCGTCGAGATCATCGTCGGGGACATCGAGGACGAGCACGACCTCGAGGACGCCCCGATGATCACCCGCGCGCCGGACGGGTCCTATCTGGCGGACGCCCGCACCAGCCTGGAGGAGGCCTCGGCCGAGCTCGGGGCCGATCTGGTCCATGGCGAACTGGCCGAGGACGTGGACACGCTGGGCGGCCTCATCGCCGCCCTGGTGGGGCGCGTGCCGGTGCGCGGCGAGGTGATCCAGCACCCGTCCGGGGTGGAGTTCGAGATTCTCGACGCCGATCCGCGGCGCATCAAGCGGCTGCGCATCCACGCCAATCCGCTCGAACCCCGCCTGAACGGGCCGCAGCCGCCCCTCGCCTTGCCCGCGCCGCCCCCGCCCGATGCGACGGGCGAGGAGGCCAAGGCGGCCCCGGCGGCCCCGGCGGGCCAGAACCCTCCCAAGCCTTTCGAAGCCAAGTCAGGCTGATCGGACCCGATGAAGAACCTCGCCCATCGGATCATCCTTGTCTGGGGATGGCGCAGGCTGCTGCTGGCCTTCCTGGCCGGCGCGGTCGGCGCGCTCGCGATGCCGCCTTTCGGCGCGCTGCCCGCGCTGGCGGTCTCGTTCACGATCGCCGTCTGGATCCTGGACGGCTCGGCCGCCGATGTCGGGCGGCTCTCCCGCGCCACGCTCGGCCACGCGGCCCTGGCGGGCTGGTTCTTCGGCTTCGGCTATTTCGTGGCGGGCCTGTGGTGGCTGGGATCCGCCTTCCTGGTCGAGGCGGACCAGTTCGCCTGGCTGATGCCGCTGGGCGTCGTCGGGCTGCCGGCGGTGCTCGCCCTCTACACGGCGCTCGCCTTCGCCATCGCGCGCGTGCTGTGGACGCCCGGGCCGATGCGCATCGTGGCGCTGGCGGTGGCGTTGACGGCGACCGAATGGCTGCGTGCGGTCCTGTTCACGGGCTTTCCCTGGAACGAGTTCGGCATGGCGCTGGGCTCCCACCTCGTGCTGGCGCAGTTCGCCTCGGTGGCGGGACTGCACGGGCTGACCTTCCTGACGGTGCTGATCTGCGCCTCGCCGGCGATGTTCGGCTCAGCCATGCGCCCGGCCGAGCGCTGGACCGCGCCCCTGCTGGCGGCCGCCGCGCTTGCGCTGCTGGCGGCCTTCGGCCTCGTCCGGCTGCAGACGGGGCGCCCCGGCATGCAGGAGGGCGTGCGGCTGCGCATCGTCCAGCCGAACATCCCGCAGGATGACAAGTTCAGGCCCGAGAACCGCGACGCCATCATGGCGCGCTACCTGTCGATGAGCGACCGGGCCACCTCGCCCGAGAACAGCGGCGTCGCCGGCGTGACGCATCTGTTCTGGCCCGAATCGTCCTTCCCCTTCGTGCTCGCGCGCGATCCGACGGCGCTGGCCCAGATCGCGCAGCTCCTGCCCAAGGGCGCGGTGCTCATCACCGGGGCGGTGCGGTCGGCCGAGCCGCTGCCGGGCGAACGCGGGCGACGCTATTTCAACGCCGTCCAGGTGGTGGGCGACGACGGCTCCATCCTGGACAGCTCGGACAAGGCCCATCTGGTGCCGTTCGGCGAGTATCTGCCCTTCAACGACGCCCTCACGGCGCTCGGGCTGCGGCAATTCGTCGTAGCTCCAGGAGGGTTCGAGGCCGGCGCGCGACGCAAGATGCTCAAGGCGCCCGGCCTGCCGCCGGCCGCGCCGCTGATCTGCTACGAAGCCATCTTTCCCGGCCAGGCCCGTCCCGAACAGGGCGAGCCCGGCCTGATGATCAACCTCACCAACGACGCCTGGTTCGGCCTGACGCCCGGCCCGCACCAGCATTTCGCCCAGGCGAGGCTTCGCTCCATCGAGGAAGGCCTGCCCATGGTGCGGGCGGCGAATGACGGGATCTCGGCCGTCATCGATCCCTATGGGCGCGTGCTCGGCTCGCTGCCGCTCGGCGTGGACGGCGTGCTCGACTCGCGATTGCCCAAGCCGATCGAGGCCACGCTGTTCAGCCGCGCCGGCGACGGACCAACGGCCCTGATGCTCGGCTTGGCATTTCTGCTGATCGGATTGACCATAAGGCAGAACGCAGTTTGACAATTATCAGCAAGTTGCACTACGGTCGACTCAACCGTGGGTCGCTTTGCCGGGTTGCACTTCATTATTGATGTTGCGTCCCAAGCAGTCCGGAGACGAACGCGGTGCGGCGACTGGGGGCAGCGCCGCGGGACAGTGATCCGGAGGACTCGATGCTCAAGAAGGCTCCAAACCCGATCGACAAGCATGTCGGCAGCCGTGTGCGCATGCGGCGCGTCCTTGTGGGCATGAGCCAGGAGCGCCTCGGCGAGGCGCTCGGTTTGACCTTTCAGCAGGTGCAGAAATACGAGAAGGGCACCAATCGGATCGGCGCGAGCCGCCTGCAGCAGATCTCGAAGATCCTCGGCATGCCCGTCGAGTTCTTCTTTGAGGGCTCGCCGCAGCCGGACAACGAGCCATCCGGCTTCCGCGACGTCGCGGACACCACCTATGTGGCCGACTTCCTGGCCACGAACGAGGGCGTCCAGCTGAACCGCGCCTTCCTGCGGATCAAGGATCCGAAGATCCGCCGCCGCATCGTCGACCTCGTGACGTCGCTCGCCGGCGTCGAGGAGGACCGCATCCTCGCCGAGCCGGTCGCCGTGCTGGCCGAACCGGAAGTGCCGGCTCTCGTCGCCGAGTGATCCGGAGCGCCGCGCCCCCATGGCGCGGCGGTCCTGCCGGCGCGATTGCGCCGGAAGCCTCAGGCGCTCGAGAGGCGCACCCTCCGCCGTCATCCCCGGCCGGAGCGGCGCAGCCGCGGAGGGAAAGGGGATCCAGCCCCGCCTCTCCGCCCGCGCCAGGCGCCCGGCCTCTCTGGATCCCCGTCCCGCGCCTGCGGCGCGCCGGGGATGACGGAGGGAGTGGATGCGAACGTCCGATTCGCACCGCAGGCCCGAGGCGCTCGCTCGCGCTCGCCCCCCGGCGTTCGGAGTAACGAACGCATCCGGCATTTCGGCTTGACCGGAAGAACGCTCCCTGTCAGGAAATTCGCCATCAGGGTGGCGATGTCTGGCCACCGCCGGACATGCGAGGACCCAGTGGCGCGTTCCAGCTATCTGTTCACCAGCGAATCCGTGTCGGAAGGCCACCCGGACAAGGTGTGCGACCGCGTCTCCGACGAGATCGTGGACGCCTTCTACCGCGTCGGGCCGGAGCAGGGCTGGGACCCGAAGAACATCCGGGTCGCATGCGAGACGCTCGCCACCACCAACCGCCTCGTGATCGCGGGCGAGACCCGCGGCCCCGCGACCCTGACGCGCGACTATCTCAGCCACGTCGCCCGGCTGGCCGTGCGCGACATCGGCTATGAGCAGGCCGGCTTCCACTGGGAGACGGCCCAGATCGAGGTGCTCCTCCACGCCCAGTCGGCCGACATCGCCCAGGGCGTCGACAGCTCCGGCAACAAGGACGAGGGCGCCGGCGACCAGGGCATCATGTTCGGCTACGCCTGCCGCGAGACGCCCGAGCTGATGCCGGCGCCGATTTACTACGCGCACAAGATCCTGGCCCGCATGTCGAAGGCCCGCCGGTCCGGCGAGAGCGCCGTGCTCGGCCCGGACGCCAAGAGCCAGGTCACGGTGCGCTATGAGAATGGCAAGCCCGTCGGCGTGGCCGAGATCGTCATCTCCACCCAGCACCTCGACGAGAGCCTGTCGTCGCACGACGTGCGCGCCATCGTGGAGCCCTACGCCCGCGAGGCCCTGCCGGACGGCTGGATCGGCAAGGACACGGTCTGGCACGTGAATCCCACCGGCAAGTTCGTCATCGGCGGCCCGGACGGCGACTGCGGGCTCACCGGCCGCAAGATCATCGTCGACACCTATGGCGGCGCGGCCCCGCACGGCGGCGGCGCGTTCTCCGGCAAGGACCCGACCAAGGTGGACCGCTCCGCCGCCTATGCGGCCCGCTACCTGGCCAAGAACGTGGTCGCCTCAGGCCTGGCGGACCGCTGCACCCTGCAGCTCTCCTACGCCATCGGGGTGGCGCGGCCCCTCTCGATCTATGTCGACCTGCACGGGACCGGCCACATCGACGAAGGCCGCCTGGAGGCGGAGCTGATGAAGATGGTCGACCTGACGCCCCGCGGCATCCGCGAGCATCTCGCGCTCAACCGGCCCATCTACGCCCGCACGTCCTCCTACGGCCATTTCGGCCGCGCCCCTGACGAAGACGGCGGCTTCAGCTGGGAGCGGACGGACCTGGCGGACAGCCTGCGCAGCCTGGCCTGAGGCGGACCCGATGACCGGCGCCGCAGGCGAGGGCGGCGCGTTCTTCGGCCGCCGCAAGGGCAAGAAGCTCCGGGCCGGACAGGCCGGCCTGTTCGAAACCCTGCTGCCCGCCCTGCGGGTGGACCCCGCCCGGGACCTGGCGGAGCCGGCCGGCCTGTTCGGCCGCCCCGTCCGGGAGGTCTGGCTCGAGATCGGCTTCGGCGGCGGCGAGCACCTGCTCGCCCGCGCCCGCCAGAACCCCGATGTGGGCTTCATCGGCTGCGAGCCCTTCGTCAACGGCATGGCCAAGCTCCTCGCCGCCATTGACGCCGGCAAGCTCGACAATGTCCGCCTCTACGACGCCGACGCGACCGACGTCGTCGAAGCCCTGCCGGCGGGTTCGATCGCGCGCGTGATCCTGCTCTATCCCGATCCCTGGCCCAAGCGGCGCCACCACAAAAGGCGCTTCGTGTCGGACGCCATGCTGGCGAAGCTGGCCCGCGTCCTGCGGCCCGGCGGGAGTTTCTGGTTCGCCAGCGACATCGACCATTATGTCGGGTGGACGCTGGCGCGCGTCCTGCGCTCGCCGGACTTCGTCTGGGAGGCGGCCGGGGCCGCCGACTGGCGCGAGCCGTTTCCGGGCTGGCCCGGCACCCGCTACGAGGCCAAGGCCCTGCGCGAGGGCCGGCCCCCGTCCTATCTGCGCATCCGGCGCCGCTGACCGGCTACTGGACGGTGCGGCCCGCCGTGATCGGTTCGCGGGCGTGCAGGAAGCGGATCACCCGCTTGGCCGTCTCGGGATTGAGCCGGTCGAAGCTGTCCTGCAGCCGTTCCGCGTCATAGGGCCGGTGCGCCGAAGCGAGCCGGAACCGCTGCAGCGCGTGGGCGGTGTCCCACGAAAAGCCGATCGCCTTGCAGACGATGAGCAGGAGATCCTCGTCGGGATCCACGAAGACCCGGTCGGCGATGCTGCGGGGCAAGCGCGCCAGCAGGGCCAGGGCGGCCAGCGCCTGCGCCCGGCGGCCCTCGCGGGCGTAGCGGGCGACGTCCTGCTCGGTGAGGTCTCCGCGCTGGAAGCGCAGCGTCACCTCCTCGATGTCGCGCGCCTCGATGCGCCGCGCCTGCGCGCCCTGGTCGACGAGGCGCGTCGCGCCGCGTTCGACGGCCGCCTCCACCAGCCTCGCCATGCGGGCGTCGGACAGCGAGGCCAGCCGCACCCGCACCACGTCGCCGGCCATCCGGATCAGCGCCTGCAGATGTCCCGGCGGGAGATCCTCGCGCTCGCCCAGGGCGAGCTGCAGGGCGCCGTCGCGCTGCGCCAGCTCCATCATGCGGCCGAAGCCGGTCGTCGAGATCCGGGCCGTCGCGTTGCGGGACACCACCTGCGCCACCCCGGCGTCGCCGCGCTCGACGAGCACGTCCGTCACGGCCTCGGGGAGGTCGCGGCGCTCGCCGATGGCCATCAGGTGGTCGCGGCCGAGCGTCAGCGCGATCGAGATCAGGTCCGCGTCCGACAGCCGCGGCGAGCGCTCCAGGATGGGGCGCGCCACCTCGATCTCGTCCTGCGCCAGGCGGCGAATGGTGTCCGGAGGGGCGTTGGGCAGGTCGGCGAGGCGCTCGGCCAGTTCGGCCCGGGCGTAGGCCTCGATCCGCTGGGCCAGCTGGCCGATCACTTGGTCGAAGATTTCGACCTGCTCGTCATGCAGCATGCCGGCCTGCTTGAGGAACAGGTCGGTCACGCTGCGCAGCGTCTGCAGGCGCCGTTCGGGGCCGCCGCTGGTCAGCGTCGCGGCGATGTCGCTGGGGAGGTGTGTCGCCATCGTCGTGCTCCTTGTCAGAGCAACTTAGGCGAGAACAGTATGGCGAACCTCAACCGGATCGTTCAAATGCGACCGGTCGCCGGAGGCGTCAGTCCGGCGCGACGCGCTGGCGCGCCGCCACGAAGCGCATCACGCGCTGGGCCGTGGGCACCGAGAGGCTCTCATAACTGGCGAAGGCGCTCTTCAGCAGCGCCTGCGGGGCGTCCCGGCCGGCCTTCACGAGCAGCAGCGCCTTGAAGGTGGGCCAGCTGAAGCGCACGCCGCGCACAATGAACAGCAGCGGGTCGAAATGCGGCGCGCCGAACGCGTTGGCCACCATCTCGGCCGGCATCTTGGCCACATGGGCGAGGCCCACCAGCGCGGCCGCGAGCTTGTCCGTCTTCACGTAGCGGGCGATCGCCTCTTCGGTCAGGCCGCCGCGATTTTCCAGCGCGGTCACCTCCGGCTCGGCGGCGATCAGGTCGGCCAGCAACACGACGGGTCCGGCGCCGGCCATCACGGCGTCCGTGCCCACATCGAGGGCCTCGTTGACGAGGTCGGTCCGGCCCGACATGGAGCCCATGATCTCGGCCCGGGCGCGTTCCTTGGCGGCCGCGATCAGGGCCGAGGCGTGATGCGCCGGCACGTCCCCGCGCCCGTGCAGGATGTCCTGCAGCTCGGCGTCCTCGGCGGCGCGTTCCACCAGCCGGGTGAAGCCGGTCTCGGAGAACTTGGCGGTCTCGTTGTTCGCCACCTTGCGCACGACATGCTCGTCGCCGCGGGTCACGATCACGTCGGTCACGGCCGTCGGCAGGTCGCGCCGGCCCGAGATCGCCAGCAAATGCTGCTGTCCGCGCTGCTCGGCGATGCTGACCAGGTCGGCTTCCGCGATCCGCGTCGAGCGCTCCAGCACCGGCCCGGCCACGGCCACGTTCTCGTCGAAGGCGAGGTCGCGCATCGTCTTGAGCGGCGCGTTGGAAACGTCCGCGAGGCGTTCCGCCATCTCGACGCGGGCCCGAAATTCGATCTCATGCGCCAGCCGGACGATGACCTCGTCGAAAACCGCCACATGCTCGTCGTTCAGCTGGGGCGATTGCTCGATGAACAACGTCGTGATGCGCCGCAGAGTGTCCACCCGGCGGGCGTCCTCCCCGCTGGCGATGGAGTCCTCGACCTCGGACACGACGGATTTCAATGGCTGCATCACAGGATCCTGCACGAATGACGCGAGGATGCCGGATGAACCTCACCAAAACGTAAGCGCGGCCCAGTTTCGGCTTGAAAAATGCTAATGTCGGGGTTCGGCGCCGGGTCCGGACAGTCCCCTTCGCCAGGAGCCGGCGCGCGAGGTCCTTGCATCTCGGGGCCGGATGCGTATAGTGCGCGGCATCCAGAACATCTCATCTCGGTCGTTGTGATCGAAATGTGAGAGTGGGTCCCGCCGGACCCGCTCTTTTTGGCTTAGGCCTGTGCGTCGCGAGGACGCCGGGCCGGTTGCGAGGACTTCTTTGGCTGAGATCGACGAACCCAGGATGATCACCGAGCACGGCGTCGCCGCCCGCGTGGGCGCGATCGTCGAGCCCGTGCTGCGCGATCTCGGCTTCCGGCTGGTCCGGGTCCGCATCTCGGGCCAGAACGGCTGCACGGTCCAGATCATGGCCGAGCGGCCGGACGGCTCCTTCACGGTCGACGACTGCGAGGCCGTGAGCCGCGCCGTGTCTCCGGCCCTCGACGTGGACGACCCGGTCGACCGCGCCTATCACCTGGAGATCTCGTCGCCCGGCATCGACCGGCCGCTGGTGCGCGCCACCGACTTCGACCGCTGGGCCGGGCACCTGGTCAAGGTCGAGATGGCGGTCCCGATCGGCGGCCGCAAGCGCTTCAAGGGCGTCGTGGTCGGCTCGGACGAGGGCTTCGCCCTGGTCGACCGGGACGACTCCAAGCCCGAGGAGGAGCGCCGCGTGCGCCTGCCCCTGGCGGATATCGGCGAGGCCAACCTGGTGCTCACCGACGAGCTCGTGCGCGAGTCCCTGCGCCGCGGCAAGGCCGCCCTGCGCGGGGAGGCCGTGGACGAGGAGGGAGACGAGTCCGAGGACGAGGACGCCGCCGAAGCGGCTCCGGCCCGCCCGGCCGCTCCGGCCCATCGGGCCAAGGGCCCGGCCAAGACCATGTCGTCCAAGGCCATCGCCAAGGCCAAGGCCGCGAACAAGAAGGGACCCGGCCGCAAGGCGCGCCCGGAGAGCCCGCCCGCCGCCGGCGAGCCGTCCCGCACCCCCATGACAAAGACAGCGACCGCGTCCCGCCAGGGCCGGACGGAGAAGGAGTGACATCATGGCCGTCAGCGCCAACAGGCTCGAGCTTCTGCAGATCGCCGACGCGGTGGCCCGCGAGAAGGTCATCGACCGCCAGATCGTCCTCGCCGCCATGGAGGACGCCATCGCCAAGGCGGCCCGCTCGCGCTACGGCACCGAGACCGAGGTCCACGCCGACATCAACGCCAAGACGGGCGAGCTGCGCCTGTCGCGCTACCTGCACGTGGTCGATCAGGTCGACAACCCGGCCGTCGAGATCGCCCTGCAGGACGCCCAGCGCTTCAACCCGGCCGCCCAGGTCGGCGACACCATCGCCGACACGCTGCCGCCCTTCGACTTCGGCCGTATCGCCGCCCAGTCGGCCAAGCAGGTCATCGTCCAGAAGGTGCGCGAGGCCGAGCGCGACCGCCAGTACGAAGAGTTCAAGGACCGCATCGGCGAGATCGTCAACGGCGTCGTGAAGCGCGCCGAATACGGCAACGTCATCGTCGACCTCGGCCGCGGCGAGGGCATCGTGCGCCGCGACGAGCTGGTGCCGCGCGAGGTGTTCCGCCCCGGCGACCGCATCCGCGCCTATGTGTACGACGTCCGCCGCGAGCAGCGCGGCCCGCAGATCTTCCTGTCGCGCACGCATCCGCAGTTCATGGCCAAGCTCTTCGCCCAGGAGGTGCCGGAGATCTATGACGGCATCATCGAGGTGAAGGCTGTGGCCCGCGACCCGGGCTCGCGCGCCAAGATCGCGGTGATCTCGCGGGACTCGTCCATCGATCCCGTCGGCGCCTGCGTGGGCATGCGCGGTTCGCGCGTGCAGGCCGTCGTCGGCGAGCTGCAGGGCGAGAAGATCGACATCATTCCGTGGTCCCCGGACGTGGCGACCTTCATCGTCAACGCCCTCCAGCCGGCCGAAGTCGCGAAAGTCGTGCTCGACGAGGACGCCGAGCGTATTGAAGTCGTGGTCCCGGATGACCAACTATCTCTAGCGATCGGACGGCGGGGACAGAATGTGCGCCTCGCCTCGCAGCTGACCGGCTGGGACATCGACATCCTGACCGAAGCCGAGGAATCCGAGCGCCGTCAGAAGGAATTCCAGAGCCGCACCACCATCTTCATGGATGCGCTGGACGTGGACGAGGTGGTGGGCCAGCTGCTCGCCTCCGAGGGGTTCCGGTCGGTCGAGGAGCTCGCCTATGTGGACCCGGCCGAGCTGGCCTCCATCGAGGGCTTCGACGACGACACGGCCGAGGAGATCCAGAACCGCGCCCGCGAATATCTGGGCCGCATCGAGGCCGAGCTGGACGCGCGCCGCCTGGAGCTGGGCGTCGCCGACGAGCTCAAGGAAGTCGAGGGCGTCACCACGGCGATGCTCGTCAAGCTCGGCGAGAACGACGTGAAGACGGTCGAGGACCTGGCGGGCTGCGCCACGGACGACCTGGTGGGCTGGACGGAGCGCAAGGGCGGCGAGACCACCCGGCACGCCGGCTTCCTGGACGGCATGGAGATCTCCCGCGAGGAGGCCGAGGCCATCATCATGGCCGCGCGCGTCAAGGCGGGCTGGATCGAGGCCCCCGTCCCGGCGGAGGCCGAGACCGGCGAGCACGAAGAGGCGGCCGAGGCCTGAGCCTCGCCGAAGCAGGACAGGGGTTGATCGGCGTGGCGAACAGGCGGTCCCAGGCCGATGACGACGGTCCCGAGCGGACCTGCGTGGCGACCCGCACGGTGAGACCGGCCGACGAGCTCATTCGCTTCGTGGTCGGCCCCGGGGACGAACTGGTGCCCGACCTGAAGCGCAAGCTTCCGGGCCGGGGCGTATGGGTGACGGCCGCGCGCGGCGCGGTCGAGGATGCGGTGCGCAAGAAGGCGTTCGCCCGCAGCCTGAAGGCTTCGGTCAAGGTCGCGCCCGGCCTCGCCGACGACATCGAGCGGCTTCTGGCGCGAGACGCGCGCGACAGCCTGAGCATCGCCAACAAGGCGGGACAGGTGGTCGCGGGCTTCGCCAAGGTCGAGGCGGCCATCGGACGCGGCGTCGCAGGCCTTCTGCACGCATCGGACGCGGCCGCGGACGGGGTGCGCAAGATCTCGCAGGCGTTGCGGAGACGCTACGCCGACAAGGCCGACTCGATCGTGGTCGCGACGGCCCTGGATTCATCTGAATTGGGTTTGGCATTGGGACGGTCACATGTGATACATGCAGCGCTTCTGGAAGGGCCCGCAGCCCGCGCATGCCTTGCGCGCTGCCGGGCCTTGGAGCGCTACCGCGCCGGTTGGCCCGAAAAGGCGGCCCGCGCGGATGTCGCGCATGTAAATTTGGCGGCGGCCGACACGACGACCCGAGAACCGCAGGAACAAGAGCGGAATGACTGATACGAAGAACAGCGGCGACAAGACGCTCCACGTCCCCGGCAAGACGTTGAGCCTGAAGCGCCCGGTCGAGCAGGGTGTCGTGAGGCAGAGCTTCTCGCACGGCCGGTCGAAGGCCGTCGTCGTCGAGAAGGTGAAGCGCCGTGTGATCGGACCCGGCGAGCCCCCGAAGACGGAGGCCGCGCCGGCGGCCGCCGCTCCGACGCTCGCTCCGCGGCCCGCCGCGCCCAAGCCCGCGCCCGCGCCCGTCGCGGCGGCTCCGGCCGCAGCGGCGCCCGCCCCGTCTCCCGCGCCGGTTCCGGCTCCGGCCCCCGTGGCCGCGGCTCCCGTGCCGGCGGCGCAGGCCGCCCCGGCCGCCAAGCCGACCGTGTCGGCCGCCCCGGCTCCGGCCGCCCGGCCCGCCGCCCCCGCAGCGCCCTCCCCGGCGCCGACGGGCCGCGGTCCCGCGCCCCAGCAGGGCCGTCCGCCCCAGCGCCCCATGTCCCGCCCAGCCGGCGGCGTGGTGCTGCGCACCCTCACCGAGGACGAACGCGACGCCCGCGCGACCGCGCTGGTCGAGGCGCGCCGCCGCGAGGAGGAGGAGCGCAAGCAGGCCATCATCGACGCGCAGCTGCGCGTCGAGCGCGAAGCCCGCGAGAAGGTCGAGCGCGAGGCCGCCGAGGCCCGCAAGCGCGAAGAGGAAGCGCGCCACCGCCGCGAGGAGGAGGTCCGCCGCAAGACCGAGGACGAGGCCAAGCGCCGCCTGGGCGATGAGCCCCGTCCGGCCGCCGCGCGTCCCGCCGAAGGCGGCGCCCAGGCCGGCGCGCCCATTCGCCGCCCCGGCTCCCCCGCCACCCCGACCCCGAGCTCGCCGGGCGCCGCCCGCCGCGTTCAGGCCGAGGAGGAGGAGACCAAGCGCATCATCCGTCGGCCCGGCATGCCGATGAAGATCATCACGCCGCCGAAGCCCGAGCGGGCCAAGACCGGCGACGAGAAGCGGCGCGGCCGCCTCACCGTCACGGCGGCGACCGGCGGCGAAGAGGAGCGCATGCGCTCCGTCGCGGCCTTCCGCCGCCGCGTGCAGCGCCTGAAGGGCAACGCCGCCGCCGAGCCGAAGGAGAAGATCGCCCGCGAGGTGATCATCCCCGAGACGATCACCATCCAGGAACTCGCGAACCGCATGACGGAACGCGGCGTGGACGTGATCCGCTACCTGATGAAGCAGGGCCAGCTGCACAAGATCACGGACGTGATCGACGCGGACACCGCCCAGCTCATCGCCGAGGAGTTCGGCCACACGGTCAAGCGCGTGGCGGATTCGGACGTCGAGGAAGGCCTCTTCGACGCCCCGGACGCGGACGAGACCCTGGAGGGGCGGCCCCCGGTCGTCACCATCATGGGCCATGTCGACCACGGCAAGACGTCGCTGCTGGACGCCATCCGGCACGCCAACGTGGCCAGCGGCGAAGCCGGCGGCATCACGCAGCACATCGGCGCCTACCAGGTCGTGTCGCCCCTCGGCAGCAAGATCACCTTCATCGACACGCCCGGCCACGCCGCCTTCACGGCGATGCGCGCCCGCGGCGCCAAGGTGACGGACATCGTCGTGCTGGTGGTGGCGGCGGATGACGGCGTCATGCCGCAGACGATCGAGGCCATCAACCACGCCAAGGCCGCCAAGGTCCCGATGATCGTGGCGATCAACAAGATCGACAAGCCGGACGCCAAGCCCGAGCGCGTCCGGAGCGAGCTGCTCCAGTACGAGGTTCAGGTCGAGTCCATGGGCGGCGACACGCTCGAGGTCGAGGTGTCGGCGACCAAGAAGATCAATCTCGACAAGCTGCTCGAGGCGATCGCCCTGCAGTCGGAGGTGCTCGACATCCGCGCCAACCCGGCCCGTCCGGCCGAAGGCTCGGTCATCGAGGCCAAGCTCGACCGCGGCCGCGGCCCGGTGGCGACCGTGCTGGTCCAGCGCGGCACGCTGAAGACCGGCGATATCGTGGTGGCGGGTTCGGAATGGGGCCGCGTGCGCGCCCTCGTGTCGGACCAGGGCGTCCAGGTCAACCAGGCGGGTCCGTCCGTCCCGGTCGAGATCCTGGGCTTCAACGGCGCTCCCGAGGCCGGCGACCGCGTGGCGGTCGTCGACAACGAGGCCCGCGCCCGCGAAGTCACCGAGTACCGCCAGCATCAGCGTCGCGAACGCGCCGCCGCCCGAGCCGGCAACGCCCGTGGTTCGCTCGCCGACATGATGAGCAACCTCAAGACCGCCGCCGGCCGCAAGGAATTCCCGCTCGTCGTCAAGGGCGACGTGCAGGGCTCCGTCGAGGCCATCGCGGGCTCGCTCGAGAAGGTCGGCAACGACGAGGTCGCGGCGCGCATCATCCATGCGGGCGCCGGCGGCATCAACGAGAGCGACATCACCCTGGCGGAAGCCTCGGGGGCGGTCGTGCTCGGCTTCAACGTGCGCGCCAACAAGGAAGCGCGCGAGGCGGCCGAGCGGTCCGGCGTCGAGATCCGCTACTACAACATCATCTACGACCTCGTGGATGACATCAAAAAGGCCATGTCCGGCCTGCTTCCCCCGACGCTGCGCGAGGAGCGTCTCGGTGAAGCGCGCATCCTGCAGGTCTTCGCCGTGTCGAAGATCGGCAAGGTGGCGGGCTGCCTCGTGCAGGACGGCCGTGTCGAGCGCGGCGCCAGCGTGCGCCTCATCCGCGACAACGTCGTCATCCACGAGGGCAAGCTCTCGACGCTCAAGCGCTTCAAGGACGAGGTCAAGGAAGTGCCCTCGGGCCAGGAATGCGGCATGGCGTTCGAGAACTACCAGGACATGCGCGCCGGCGACGTCATCGAGTGCTACCGGGTCGAAGAGGTCCGCCGCTCGCTTTAAGGGCGAGCCGCTCCTTCCCTTCTCCCCGGCGCGGGGAGAAGGCAGCGCGAAGCGCCGGATGAGGGGCCGCCCGTCGGGCGATCGCGCGACGATCGACACCCCTCACCCCAGCCCTCTCCCCGTTCCGGGGAGAGGGAGCTTTCAACCCTCGCGCCGGTCCGATCCCGGGCGGGAGATCCATGATGAAACGCGACACCGATTCCAGACCCGCCGGCCCGTCGCAGCGCCAGCTGCGCGTGGGCGAACTCATCCGGCACGCCGTCACCGAGATCCTGTCGCGCGGCGAACTGCCCGAGGACGTGTTCGCGAAGGCCTTCGTGACCATTCCGGAAGTCCGCATGAGCCCGGACCTCAAGCTCGCCACCGTCTATGTCACGCTGCATGACGAGAAGCTCAGCAAGCCCGTGCTGAAGGCCTTCGAGCAGAACCGCAAGGCCATCCGCACGGATGTCGCCCGCAAGGTGAACCTCAAATTCGCTCCCGACGTGCGCTTCCGGCTCGACGATCGCCTCGAGGAGGTCGACCGCATCGAGGCCCTGCTGCGCTCCCCGAAGGTGCGCCGCGATCTCGACACCCCCGACCGCGACCTGCTGGCCGGCGAAGCCGGACCGGACGACGACGAGGCCGACGCCGCGGAGCCCCGCCGCTCATGAGCGCTCCCCGCAAGCATCGCGTCGACGTCCATGGCTGGATCGTGCTCGACAAGCCGGTCGGCATGACGTCGACCCACGCGGTCGCGGCGCTGCGCCGCCTCCTCAACGCCAAGAAGGCCGGCCACGCCGGCACGTTGGATCCGCTCGCCTCCGGCATCCTGCCGCTCGCCTTCGGCGAAGCCACCAAGACGGTTCCGTATGTGGTGGACGGCGAGAAGGCCTACACCTTCACGGTCGCATGGGGGACCGAGACCGACACCGACGACACCGAAGGCCGCGCCGTCGCGACCAGCGACGAGCGCCCCGCTGCGGCCGCCATCGAAGCCGCGCTGCCGGCCTTCATCGGGGCCGTCTCGCAGGTGCCGCCGCGCTATTCGGCGATCAAGATCGACGGTGAGCGCGCCTATGACCTCGCCCGCGACGGCGAGGAGGTGGAAATGGTCGCCCGGACGGTCGAGATCCACGCGCTGAGGCTGCTCGCCCACGACCGGGATTCGGCGACCTTCGAGGCTGAATGCGGCAAGGGGACCTATGTGCGCGCCATTGCGCGCGACCTCGGCCGCATGCTCGGATGCCTCGGCCATGTCACGGCGCTGCGGCGGACTCGCGTGGGACCGTTCACGCTCGACGACGCGACGCCCTGGTCGGCGGTGGCGGACGATCCGCAAGCCGCAGCGCGAGCCTTGCTTCCCGTCGAGGGAGGACTTACGGAATTGCCGTGCGTGATCCTGTCGCGGGACGGGGCGATGCGCCTGCGGCGGGGCCAGTCGGTGATCCTGAGGGGCCGCGACGCCCCGGCCGAGGGCGGGCCCGTCTATGGATCCTGCAGCGGCGTGGTGATCGCCGTCGGCATGGTGGAGAGAGGAGAACTGGTCCCGAGCAGGGTGTTCAACCTGCCGTTCTGACGGCTTCGTGGTCGCGGAGCCGAGAAACCAACAAAGGAGCGCCCGCAGGCATTTTAAGCGGGCGCCATGCGTCGAGCCGGCGATTTCCGGCAGAAGCGATTGCTGGACGGTGATTGATGAAGACGATTGTGATGATCGACGGCGGGCATTTGCGCGTTCTGTCCCGGCAGGCCGGCCTGGTCTATGACGCCGACCTGATCGAAGCCGTGGGCCGCGGCTGCGTGGACCGCGCCGAAACTCTCATCCGCATCCACTATTACGATTGCGTGCCCTTCAACGGGCTGGTGCGCCTGCCGGTCAGCGGCCTGGAGCGCGACTTCGCCGGCTCGGACCGCTGGCTCTACGAGCTCTCCGAGCGGGACTACCTGCTGGTGCGGCTCGGCAGCCTGAAATTCCGCGGCTTCAAGCCCCGCTCCCTGCCCATCCTGCCCACCGTCAACGACGACGATTTCCGGCCGGATTTCGAGCAGCGCGGGCTCGACCTGCGCATCGGGCTCGACATCGGCGACATCCTGCATCAGCGCCAGGCCGAGCGCCTGATCTGGGTGACGGGCGATCCCGGCCTGGCCCCGGCCTTCGAGCAGGCCCGCCGCGCCGGGCTGCAGGTCGTGGTGGCGTCCTTCCCGGCCCAGCGCCTGCCGTCCGAGCTGCTGTGGAACTCCGACATGAACCGCCAGATGGACTGGCCGGCGCTTTAGATCGCGCCAAAGCTTGCTCTCGCGCCTCCGGGGCCTCGCCTTGCGGGACGAGGCGCATTAGGTCTGGCGTGATCCATCCGTGCCGCCGGAGCCGTCATGCACCCCTTCTCCCTCCTGGTCGTCCCCGTCACGCCGTTTCAGCAGAACTGCTCCGTTCTGGTGTGCTCCCGCACCCGCAAGGCCGCCGTGGTCGATCCCGGCGGCGATCTCGACCGCGTCCGCGCCGCCATCGCCCAGTCGGGCGGCGAGGTGGAGAAGATCCTGCTCACCCATGGGCATATCGACCACGCCGGCGGCGCGGCCGAGCTCGCCGAGGCGCTGGGCGTCCCGGTCGAGGGCCCGCACCGCGACGAGGCCGCCATCCTGGCCAACCTGCCGCAGAGCGGCGCGCGCTTCGGCGTCACGGGCGTGCGGCCGGTGACGCCCGACCGCTGGCTGGCGGAGGGCGACGAGGTGACGGTCGGCGACCTCGTCTTCGACGTGCTGCATTGCCCCGGCCATTCGCCCGGCAGCGTCGTGCTGGTCTGGCGCCGCCCGGCGCCGGCGCCCGGCCAGGAGGCGTCCGCCCGCCCGCAGGGGTTCGCCCTGATGGGCGACGTGCTGTTCAAGGGCTCCGTCGGCCGCACCGACCTGCCGGGCGGCAGCCACGCCCAGCTCATCGCCTCCATCCGCGACAAGGTTCTGCCGCTGGGCGACGACGTCGCCTTCCTGCCCGGCCACGGCCCGATGAGCACGATCGGCGACGAGCGCCTGACCAACCCCTACCTGACCTGACGTCCGAGCGGCGGCGGGCGGCGAATGATCGCTGGATTTTCCCGCCGGATCGTGTCATGAGACCGCCATCGCGCCGGCCATCGCCGGCGCGAGCCGCTTTGGCGCGACCCTGCTGGACGACATCCCGGCACGGCCGACTTGCGGAGCGATGCGACCCTTGAGGGTTCGCTCGCCGCCCTCCGGGGCGAAAGCCCCTCATCAGAAAGGATATCCGATGTCGATCACCGCGGAGCGCAAGCAGGCGCTCATCACCGATTACGCCACGAAGTCCGGCGACACCGGCTCGCCCGAGGTCCAGGTCGCGATCCTGACGGAGCGCATCACCAACCTCACCGAGCACTTCAAGACCCACGGCAAGGACAACCATTCCCGCCGCGGCCTGCTGAAGCTGGTGTCGCAGCGCCGTTCGCTGCTCGACTATCTGAAGAGCCGCGACGACGCCCGGTACCGCACCCTGATCGAGCGCCTCGGCATCCGCCGCTGAGCGCCTCCCGCCGGGGATCCGGCGGCACGACCCTCGTCGCGGCGGCCACCCTTCGCCGCGACGCACTCCGGAGCCGAGGCTCCAGGCCCGGGCGCAGGCCCGGCCGACCCTGAGGGGCGCAGCGCCGCCCCGTGTCCGTGTAGGCGTCGCGATCCGTGTCGTGGCGCATCAGGCAGGCGAAGGCGTGGTGCCGTCGCCGCCGAAACCCGGCCAGACCTGACGTTCATGGCAGGATCGCCGGATGCTTTTCCGCCCGGAACAGGCCGCATCGGCCATGGCCCGGGGGGCGACGGGGAAGCTTCTCGCCGTCTTGCTCATGGCGTCGGTCTCGCCGATTGGCTGATAGAGACCGACCGATGTTCGATGTCCAGAAAGTGGAACTGACCTGGGCGGGGCGCAAGCTCACGCTCGAGACCGGCAAGATCGCCCGCCAGGCCGATGGCGCGGTGCTGGCGACCTATGGGGAGACCACCGTGCTCGCCACCGTGGTGTCCGCCCGCGAGCCCAAGGCGGGGATCGATTTCTTCCCCCTCACCGTCAACTACCAGGAAAAGGCCTTTGCGGCCGGCCGCATCCCGGGCGGCTACTTCAAGCGCGAGGGCCGGCCGACCGAGAAGGAGACGCTCGTCTCCCGCCTCATCGACCGCCCCATCCGTCCCCTGTTCGTCGAGGGCTACCGCAACGAGACGCAGGTCATCGTGACGGTGCTGTCGCATGACCTGGAGAACGATCCCGACATCGTCGCCATGGTGGCGGCCTCCGCCGCGCTGACGCTCTCCGGCGTGCCCTTCATGGGCCCGGTCGGCGCCGCCCGCGTCGGCTATGTCAACGGCCAGTACAAGCTCAACCCCACCGTCGCCGAGCTCAAGGACAGCGTCCTCGACCTCGTGGTGGCGGGCACCGCCGACGCCGTCCTGATGGTGGAGTCGGAGGCCAAGGAGCTTCCCGAGGACGTCATGCTCGGCGCCGTCATGCACGGCCACAAGGGCTTCCAGCCGGTGATCGACGCGATCATCAAGCTGGCCGAGCGCGCCGCCAAGGAGCCGCGCGACTTCCAGACCCCGGACAACTCCGCCGTCGAGAAGCGCATCCTCGACCTCGTCGAGGCCGACCTGCGCGACGCCTTCACCACCCCGGTGAAGCAGACCCGCCAGGAGAAGGTCGCGGCCGCCAAGGCCAAGGCCGCCGCCGCCCTGATGGGCGAGGGCGTCGAGAACCCGCTCGACAAGCAGCTCTTCGGCACGGTGTTCAAGGACGCCGAGGCCAAGATCGTGCGCTGGAACATCCTCGACACCGGCGTGCGCATCGACGGGCGCGACAACAAGACCGTCCGCCCGATCGTGGCGGAAGCCGGCATCCTGCCGCGCGCCCACGGCTCGGCGCTGTTCACGCGCGGCGAGACGCAGGCCATGGTGGTGGCCACGCTCGGCACCAGCGACGACGAGCAGTACATCGACTCGCTGGAAGGCACCTACAAGGAGACGTTCCTCCTTCACTACAACTTCCCGCCCTACAGCGTCGGCGAGACCGGCCGCATGGGCTCGCCCGGCCGCCGCGAGATCGGCCACGGCAAGCTCGCCTGGCGCGCCATGCGCCCGATGCTGCCCGCCCATCACGAGTTCCCCTACACCATCCGCCTCGTCTCGGAGATCACCGAGTCGAACGGGTCGTCCTCGATGGCGACGGTGTGCGGCTCCTCGCTGGCCCTCATGGACGCCGGCGTGCCGCTGCGCGCCCCGGTGGCCGGCATCGCTATGGGCCTCATCCTGGAGGGCGAGCGCTACGCGGTGCTCAGCGACATCCTGGGCGACGAGGACCATCTCGGCGACATGGACTTCAAGGTGGCCGGCACCGAGAACGGCGTGACGTCCCTGCAGATGGACATCAAGATCGCCGGCATCACCGAGGAGATCATGCGGGTCGCCCTCGACCAGGCCAAGGGTGGGCGCCTGCACATCCTCGGCGAGATGGCGAAGGGCCTCTCCGGCGCCCGCCAGGAGCTCGGCCAGTACGCGCCGCGCATCGAGACGATCAAGATCCCGACCGACAAGATCCGCGAAGTGATCGGCACCGGCGGCAAGGTGATCCGCGAGATCGTCGAGAAGACCGGCGCCAAGATCAACGTCGAGGACGACGGCACCGTCAAGGTCGCCTCCTCGGACGCCGCCTCCATCACGGCCGCGCTGAACTGGATCAAGTCCATCGCCAGCGAGCCCGAGATCGGCGTGATCTATGACGGCACGGTGGTGAAGACGACCGACTTCGGCGCCTTCGTGAACTTCTTCGGCGCCAAGGACGGCCTGGTCCACATCAGCCAGCTCGCCGCCAACCGCGTCAACAAGGTCACGGACGTGGTCAAGGAAGGCGACAAGGTCAAGGTCAAGCTGCTCGGCTTCGACGAGCGCGGCAAGGTCCGCCTGTCGATGAAGATCGTCGACCAGGCCACCGGCGAGGACCTGGAGAAGAAGCAGGGCGGCGAGGCGGCTGCGGGGGAGTGATTCTCGCGCGCTGATCGTAACCCGCCTGGGTTGAGTTTTTGGCCCCCCGCGTCCGCAAGGACGCGGGGGTTTTTGATTGCAGACTAAGGTGTAGTTTTGCTCATCTTGTCTAAAAACAGGCGGACCAAGACGTGCACCTGAGTAGTTGGATTTGCGAGCTCTTGCTCTTCAAGCCACTTCGCATTCGCGCAAGCTTTGTATGATCTATCAAAAAGATGTTTAAATGGAATCGTTTTGTTCTTCCTGTGATAATCACTATAAACTGAACGGACCAGCGTGATCGCATCGTTTTCGTTTGCGATAATCCTTGTAGTCTTTCCAAAGTGAAGGTACAACCAGAGCTCAAAACACCTATTGGAAACGCAAAGATTGATTTTGTTTTGCGTAGCTAGCCGGTTTGCCTTTCGTAGATCAGATTCACTAGTGTCGTCCACATCAACAACGCACCAAGTTTGATCGTAACCGCCTCGCCTGTTGAATTCTGCTTTTGCAAGTTCCACGGCGCGAAGTACGTTCCCCCCGCTGGGCAGATAAATCGGAACCAGCTCAATCCCGCTAGTCCCCAAAACTTGCCGCCATCCTCGAAAATATCCATCTTCGGTTCGTTGCCCATCGTAGGCAACCGCCATCGTGACAACCCGGTAGGTTCTCCGGCTGCTTTTTCTTATGCGGAATGCGGCACTCAAATGACTTATCCTTCGTTTTGAATGGACTGTGGCCTTCCCCACCCTGCAATGCCAAGGGCGGGCAGCGCTCCATAGCGTCCTCGCAGATAACCGGTCTCCAGGTTTTCATCCTTCCTAGGGCTAAATTCTAGCAGTGAATACAGCTCAGACTGACACGCGTTCTTTTCTACAAACCATATCTGATCGCGCCGAATAAGGCTTTGATCAAGGAGGTTTGTATCATGGGTCGAGAATATTATTTGCCCATTGCCGAGATTTGTAGATTTGCTCTGGAAAAGATCTATAATGTATCGCGCCATCGCGGGATGTATGCTCTTCTCGAGTTCGTCTACTACTAGGGTATCACCCAGCAAAAGGGCTGCTACGATTCCTGATGCTAGTCCGTATAGTTTTCGGATTCCGCTGGACTCGTCACGGAACGGAACAACTAATCGTTCCCCGTCATACTCATGAACAAACGATATATCGAATCGGTTTTGTGCAATCAACAATTCCTGTAGTTTAGGATCCTGTATATCAAATGGCAGTTCTTTGTCAGCGGCTTGGACTTCGACGTCTACCAAAGACCGATCTGCTGCCTTAAGAATGCCAAGTACTTCCTGAAACAACAACGATCGACCCTCGATTAGGGATGAGGTGTCCATTGAGCTTGACCGAGTAGCGTCAAAAGCCAGTGGGTCAATTCTGAGCGTATTGCTAAACCATTCTAGAACTCTCTTTGCTTCTAGCTGATTTTCTTGTGCGGCAACAGCAAGGAACAGACTGTTTTCCCGAGTCCTGCGAGCCATAGAATTAAGATCGCGATCGTCACCGCTTAGATGTGGGCTGAATTTCAATGTGGTATCGAACTTGCCATCATTGCTGTTGGTCTTCCTGCGGAATAGCGTCCTTTCGCGCCCAAGCGGATACGTGTGCAGCCATTCAGCATTAAAGAACTTTGCATTGCCAGAGAAGCCATAAGTATACAGATTATTGTCTAAAACGATGTCCACTTCAAAAATTGATTGGGGCATGTCAGCGAGTTGACTGGAGGGCATCCGGAATTGCTTTAGCAAAGTGCCACCGCCCGGTTTCCATGCACTATGGGAGAAAATAACGGCATCCTGCATATAATCTAGAGCGTTCAGCACGTTAGTTTTGCCGGCCGCATTCGCTCCATAGATTGCAGCGACGGGAAGCACGTCCATTGTTCTTCTAGTACCGACCGCGGCAGCGATTGGTACATCAGGCAAACTTTTATCGGATCGATGTGCTTTGAGTGAGATCTCGGCTCGGTCTTTGAAGGATCGAAAATTACTGAACCTGAAAGCCATAAGCATGGCGCTCTCCTCAAAAGCGTAGGCGTGGTGCATTCAAGTCCGAAAATGTGAAAAGTCCACAAAAAATCTCACCAGAGGCGAATTTTAAATCTATATCCCGCGGACGGCCCCATGTAGCGGCACCGGCACAAGCAAACCCGGACGCTCGCCCCACAGCCTTGGCTCCCACTTAGACCGGAGTAAAACCCGAAAAGCTGTCGGCGGCGACTGCATTGCCTAGCTTGGCATCCCTCCCCGAACCTGCCAGCCTGCGCGCCTCATCGCGACACTCGGAGCCCCCCCCATGCCCAAAACCTCCAAAGACCTCCTCGCCGAGGCCAACGCCACGGTCCCGAAGCTCGCGCCGGCCGAGGCCGCGGCGCGGATCGGGCAGGGGGGCGTGCTGGTGCTCGATATCCGCGACAGCGCCGAGCTGCAGGCCACGGGCAGAATCGCGGGGTCGCTGCATGTGCCGCGCGGGAGCCTGGAGTTCAAGGCCGATCCCGATAATCCGCTCTACGACCCGGCCTTCCAGAAGGACCGGCCCATCCTGGTCCACTGCGCCGCCGGCGGCCGCGCCGCGCTGGCGGGCAAGACCCTGCAGGAGATGGGCTACACGAACGTGGTCAATATCGGCGGCTTCAAGGACCTGGCCGAGGCGGGCGTCCCAGTGGAGAAGCCCTGACGGCCCACGGCGCCCAAGCGCACCGTCATCCCCGGCGCGCCGAAGGCGCGGGAAGGGGATCCAGGCGGCCGGGCGAGGGGCGCCTTCTTCGGGACCCTCTCCGGATCCCCTTCCCCTCCGCGGCTGCGCCGCTCCGGCCGGGGATGACGGGGGTGGCGCCTCCGGTGGCGAGCGGACGCGGCCTTGACAGCCGGATAAAATTCCTATAACCGTGTTCATGCTCCGGTCCACGGAGGGACATCTGCAGTGTCACGGATGGGGACCGGGGGTGGCGGCCTGGGCGAAGCGGGGTGACAGCCGGTTCGCAGAGGCGATCCGTCGGAGAGCCCGACGAGCGGAAGCGCCAAGGGGCTGACAGCGCCCCGAGGCGCTCCGGTGGATCTTCAAACGCCATGCGCGGAACGGCGAGAGCCTGGCGGCCTCGCGGTCCTCCCCACACTCCCCACATTCGCCGTGGGGCTGATCAGCGTCGCCGTTCCGCGCCGCCCTCCACCCTTCACCTCCGGGCCGACAGGCCGCGGAGCTGAAGGCGTATCCGCCGTCCCCCAGACCCGTTCACGCACGAAAAAACCCCCGCCGGGCGAACCGGCGAGGGCTTTTGAACGACGAAAGAAGCGAGCCCCGAAGGGCGGCGCCGATCAGGCGGCCTTGTCGACCGCCGGCAGGGCCGACTTGGCCTTCTCGACGATGGCCTTGAAGGCCTCCGGCTCGCGGATGGCGATGTCGGAGAGCACCTTGCGGTCCACCTCGACGCCCGCCTTGGCGAGGCCGTCGATGAAGCGCGAATAGGTCAGGCCGAACTCGCGGACGGCGGCGTTGATGCGCTGGATCCAGAGCGCCCGGATGGTGCGCTTCTTGGCCTTGCGGTCGCGCGTGGCGTACTGCATGGCGCGATCGACCGCCGCCTTGGCGGTCCGGATGGTGTTCTTGCGGCGGCCGTAGAAACCTTTGGCGGCCTTCAGGGTCTTCTTGTGCTTCGCGTGGGAAGTCACGCCGCGCTTGACGCGAGCCATGGCTGATCTCCTGGCGTTTGAGAAAGGGTGAGCCGGGCTATCAGCCGTTCGGCAGGAAGTACTTCTTCACGTTGGCCGCGTCGCCCTCGAAGAGGACGGCCGTGCCGCGGTTGTTGCGGATCTGCTTGACGGTCCGCTTGATCATCCCGTGCCGCTTGCCGGCATGGGCGTACAGCACCTTGCCGGTGCCGGTGATCTTGAAGCGCTTCTTGGCGCTCGACTTGGTCTTCATCTTGGGCATTTTGCTCTCCTTGGACGGCCAGGCCGTCCCCGGTTTTGATGGTCGGCCGCAAGCGGCCGTTCGTCTCGTCATGAGCGAAAAAGAACCGCCACGGCAGCCCTAACGGCCGGGCGGTTCTGAAGGCGCGGTCTATAGCAGAACCGGGCGGGGAATCAAGGCCGACCGGCCTCCCTCACTCCGCCGCGCCCCTCACTCGGCCGCCCGGCGGGCCGGCAGCACGCCCCAGGAGGCCAGCACGTCCGAAAGCGTCTTTCGGTCCGCGGCGTCCAGCGCCGGCAGGCCGGGCAGCCGCACCGGGCCGACCGGGTAGCCGATCAGTTCCATGGCCTCCTTGACGACCGTGACGTTGGCGCCGTTGCCGAACTTCGTCCGCATCGTCTCGAAGGCCGCGATGGTGGCCACGAGCTCGCGCACCTTGGCGAAGTCGCCGCCCTCCAGCGCCGCGTGGATGGCCAGCGAGCGGGCCGGGTCGACATTGACCAGGCCCGACGTGAAGCCCCGCGCCCCGGCGGCGTAGAAGGGGGCCGCCCAGCCCTCGGCGAGGCCGCAGACCCAGACGGCGGTGTCCGGCCCGCTCGCCCGGATGCACTCGGAGAGCAGCATCAGATTGGGGGTGGCGAACTTCACCGCCGCCACGTTCGGGTGGTTGGCGATGCCCATGAGCTCGTCGACCTTCATGGCGTCGGAGCGCACATAGGCCACCAGCGGCAGGTCGACATCCTCGGCGATGCTGCGGAAATAGGCCGCCTGCGACTGCGGCGCCGCGAAGGGGTCCATCGGCTGGTGCGCCATGATGGCGTCCGCTCCGCCCGCCTTGGCCCGGCGGCCGAGCTCGATCGCCTCCTTGAGGGAGCGGCCCACCGCCGCCGTCAGCAGCGAGCGCGAGGCGTTGCCGGCGATCGCCCCGTCATGCACGGCCCGCACCTCGTCCGGCGTCAGCGCGTAGTACTCGCCGGTGTTGCCGGCCGACACGATGTTGTGGATCCCCCCCGCCGCGATGCGGTCGATGACGCGCCGCAGCTGGGCCTGGTCGACGTTTCCGGACGCGTCGTAGGGGGTGACGTGCACGCCCGAGATGCCCCGCAGGGCGGCGAGCAGGCGGGGGGAATGGGTCGTCGTCATGGCGTGGGCTCCAGGGGTGCGAGGGGGGGGGTCCGGGTCTCGAAGGCGGTCTTCACATGGTGGCGGGCCGAGCGCATCACGTGGTCGCGCATGGCGCGCTCGGCCTCGTCGGCGTCGCGCCGCGCCAGGGCGTCGAAGATGGCGGCGTGCTCGGCCAGCGCCCGCTCGCGCTCGGCGGCGTCGCCCAGGATGATGGCCCGGGCGGCGTGGACATAGATGCGCTGCCCCACCAAAAGGCGCTGCAGATAGCGGCAGCCGGACACGTCGTGGATCCCGTCATGGAACTCGCCGTTGAGCTCGATGATCTGGGCGACGTCGCCCGCCGCCGTGGCGGCCCGCATCCGGGCGATGACGTCGGCCAGCGCCTCGACCCCGGCGGCCTCGATGCGCTGGGCCGCCATGCGGGCGATCATGCCCTCCAGGGCGGCGCGGGCCAGCGCCATCTCCTCCGCCTGCCGGGCGTCGAAGGTCACCCGCACGCCGCGGCGCGGCTCGGTCGCCACCAGCCCCTCGGCCTCCAGGCGCCGCAGCGCCTCCTTGAGGGGCGTGGTGCTGACGCCCAGCTGCTCGGCCATCTGGCGCTCGTTCAGCCAGGCGCCGGCCGGCAGCTCGCCGCCGATGATGGCGCGCCGCAGAACGTCGTGGACATGCTCGCGCAGGCCCTTCAGAAAAGCCGGGTCGACGGGCGCGAGGGCGGCGGCTTCGGGCCGTTCGCCTTGTCGTCCGCTCGGCGGTCGTCCGCTCACCATGGATCTCCGGGTTCGGCGGGTTCCGTGCTGGCGCGACTTGATATATCAACGACATCGAAAATCAAGGCGGCGGCGCGGACATGTCGCCGGCCGCCCCTCAGGAGAACGCCTCATGCGCATCGATGCCCCCGACGTCGAGGTCCTGATCGACACGCCGCTCGGCACCGGCGAGGGGCCGCTCTGGTCCGCGGCCGAGCAGGCGCTCTACTTCGTCGACATCGAGGCGCCGGCCCTCTTTCGCTTCGATCCGGCGACCCGCGCCCTGAAGCGCTGGGACATGCCGAGCCCCATCGGCAGCTTCGGCCTCTGCCCGGACGGCCGCGCCGTGGTGGCGCTGAAGACCGGCGTCCACCTGTTCGATTTCGCCACCGGCGCCTTCGACTTCCTGGTCGCCCCGGAGCCGGACAAGCCCGGCAACCGCCTCAATGACGGCAAGGTCGGGCCGGACGGCCGGTTCTGGGTCGGCAGCATGGACGACCGCCCCGAGAAGGAGCCCGTCGCCGCCCTCTACCGCATCGATCCGGACGGCGCCTGCACGCGCATGTTCGACGGCCTCACGGTGTCGAACGGGCTCGCCTGGAGCCCCGACGGGCGCACCATGTTCCACTCCGACAGCCGCCAGCGCTTCATCCAGGCCTTCGATTTCGACCCCGTGGCCGGGGCGCTCTCCAACCGCCGCCGCCTGCGCATGATGGAGGAGGACGACGGCCGCCCCGACGGCGCGGCCTGCGACGCCGAGGGCTTCTACTGGTCGTCCGGCGTCTCGGCCGGCTGCCTCAACCGCATCGCCCCGGACGGGACGCTCGACCGCAAGGTGAAGCTGCCCGTGTTCGGCCCCACCATGCCGTGCTTCGGCGGGCCGGACCTGAAGACGCTCTACGTCACCTCGCTGCGCAAGGAGCGCGACGGCGTGCGCCAGGCGGGCACGCTGATCCGTTTCGACGTCGATGTCCCCGGCGCGCCGGTGGCGCGCTTCGGCGAGCCGCTGCGGGCTACTCCGCGGCCGTGATCGGCCGGCCCGCATATTCCATGGCGCAGAACGGACCGCCCTGGAAGTGCAGGTCCGCGGGCTCATGGGCGAGGCCGGCCTCGGCGGCCAGCGCCGCGTCCTGGTGGTCCTCGGCCCGGTCCTGCGGCTGGTAGCCGAGCCGGTAGGCGGCGGAGTTGTCGTACCAGCAGGCGGCGTTCTTGCTGACGCCATAGACCACGTTGCAGTGGATGTCGGGGTGCTGCAGCCCGATCATGCAGAGCTGGGCGAGGTCGCGCCCGCTCACCCAGATGGCCAGCGCCCGGGCGCTGCCGGGCGTGTCGGCCGCGTTGCCGATGCGCAGCAGCATGCTGGTCACGCCATATTTGTCGGCGTACAGCGAGGCCACCGCCTCGCCCCAGCACTTGCTCAGCCCGTAGCGGCTGTCGGGCTTCACCGGAACGGTCTCGTCGATGCGCTGGGCGCGGGGATAGAACCCCACCGCGTGGTTGCTGGAGCCGAACACCACCCGCCGCACCCCGTGGCGGCGGGCCGCCTCGTAGACGTTCCACGTCCCGATCACGTTGGCCTGCAGGATCGGCTCGAACGGCGCCTCGTTGGGCTGGGCCGCCAGATGGATCACGGCGTCCATGCCCTGCATGGCCCGCTCGACGGCCGCCATGTCGGAGATGTCGCCGGTCTGGCTCTCCTCGTTCGGCCCGAGCGGTGGCGCGTCCACCCTGTCGAAAGTCCGGATCAGGTCGAAGCGGCCGGAGAACTCGCCGCGCAGCTTGCGCCCCACATGCCCGGCGCCGCCGGTGATCAGGATCTTCATCGATGTGCCCTCGTTGGGTCCGCCCGACGCTGCGCGTCGGCGGTTCGGGGCGAAAGAGAGCCTCCCCCGCGCCATTTCGCAAGAGGGACGGCGCCGCCGGGGCTCGATGTCGGCTACACCCGGCGCAGGGCGGCGTGCTAGGACAGGGCGTCTCCGATGTTCCGGACCCCATGACCATCACCAACGCCAGCGGCTGGGCCGCGCTGCGCTCGCGCGATTACCGGCTCTTCTTCGGCGCCCGGTTCCTGTCCGGGCTCGCGATGCAGGTCCAGAATGTCGGGCTCGGATGGCTGGTCTATGACCGCACCGGCAGCGCGCTGGCGCTGGGCCTGGTCGGCCTCGCGGCGTTCCTGCCCGCCTTGGCGCTGGCGCTGGTCACCGGCCATGTGGCGGACCGGTTCGACCGGCGGCGCATCATCGTGGCCTGCTGGTCGGTGGTGGCGATGGGTTCGCTCGGGCTTTGGGCCGTCGCGCTCGATCCGAGGACGCCGGTCTGGCCCATCTATGCGCTGGCCGTCCTGGTCGGGGCGGCGCGGTCCTTCGCCAATCCGGCCAGCCAGGCCCTGATGCCCAACCTGGTCGGCCGCGCCAATTTCGCCAGCGCGGTGGCGCTGAACGCCTCCGCCTGGCAGACCTCCTCGATCGCCGGTCCGGCCGTGGGCGGCCTGCTCTACGCCTTCGGCGCGCCGGTGGTGTTCGCGGCGGCGGCGGGGGGCTTCGCGACCGCGGCCGCGCTCGTGTCGCTGATCCGCGTCGCCGCCCGCACGAGCCCGGTCCGGAAGGCCACGCTCTCGACCCTGCTGGCCGGCATCCGCTTCATCAGGGCGCGGCCGGTCATCCTAGGGGCGATCTCGCTCGACCTGTTCGCCGTGCTGCTGGGCGGCGCCACCGCCCTGCTGCCGATCTATGCGCGGGACGTGCTCCTGGTCGGGCCGGTCGGGCTCGGGCTGCTGCGCAGCGCCCCGGCGCTCGGGGCCGTGGCGATGTCCGTCACGCTGGCGGCCCGGCCTCTGCAGAAGCGCGCCGGCCGCACCATGTTCCAGGCGGTTGGGGTGTTCGGGCTGGCCACGATCGTGTTCGGCCTGTCCACCCACATCGTGTTGTCGATGGCCTGCCTCGCCGTGCTCGGCGCCTCCGACATGATCAGCGTCTATGTGCGCCAGACGCTCGTGCAGGCGGAGACCCCGGACGAGATGCGCGGCCGGGTGGCGGCGGTGAACAGCGTCTTCGTCGGCGCCTCCAACGAACTCGGCGAGTTCGAATCCGGCGCGCTGGCCGCCGCCATCGGGGCGGTCCCGGCCGTGGTGGTGGGCGGGTTCGGCACCATCATGGTGGCGGCCCTCTGGGCGAGGCTGTTCCCGGCGCTCTGGATGCGCGACCGGCTGGTCGCCGACCGCCCCGCTCCCCGCCCGGCCGAAGAGCCGGTCCTCGCCAAATAGGCCTCAGGCCAGCAGCCGGCTGCGCGGCCGGGGCGCCGGGGTCGGAACGCCCGCCAGCGTCATGGCCGGACCGCGGTCCAGCATCGCGGACCGCGACCCGTCGCGCAGCGCGCCCCGGATCTCCTCGGCCAGCGACGTCGCCTCCGGCGAGCGGGTCTGGCCGACCAGCATGCCGATCCGGTTCACGGGCAGCTCCGGCAGCCCCTGCTCGGGGCCCAGCAGCCGCATGCCCGGCCCGATCGCGCATTCCGGGAACACCGTCGCGGCGAGCCCGGCCCGCACGATCGGGGCCAGAGCCGCCTGGCTGGACGACGCCAGCAGCAGCCGCCACGGGATGCCGGCCTGCTGCAGGGCGTCCGTGGCGGCCCGCCGCCAGGCGCAGGTCGGTCCCGACAGCGCCAGCGGCATCGGGCGGCTCTCATGGACGCACGAGGCGGAGCCGACCACCCAGCGCAGCGGCTCCTCGCGCAGGATCTCGGCTCCGTTCAGCGCGCCGCAGAAGGTCACGACCGCCATGTCGACCTCGCGCGCCGAGACGCGCTCCGCCAGCAGCAGCGAGCCCTCGCAGACCACCGACATCTCGACCAGCGGATGCCGGCGCATGAAGCGCTTCAGGATCTCCGGCAGGAAGGAATCGGCGTAGTCGTCCGGAATGCCCAGCCGCACCCGGCCCGCCAGGGCCTTGTTGGAGACGCTCGCGAAGGCGGCGGCCTCGAGCTGCAGCATCTGGCGGGCGTAGTCGACCAGCTTCTCGCCCTCCTCGGAGAGGCGCACGCCGCGCCCCTGCTTGAGAAAGAGCGGGCGGCCCAGCATCTCCTCCAGCCGGCGGATCTGCATCGAGACGGCCGACTGGGTCTTGTTCACCCGCTCGGCGGCTCGCGTGAAACTGCCCGTGTCGATGATGGCGACGAAGCTGCGCAGTTGATCGGTGTCCAGCATGGGGGGCTCCCGGACGAAGTGATCTCGTTTCGCGATGACTCCAATTACAACCATTCGTTGGACCGATCAATAGAGCAAGAGCATGCTCCTTTCATCGGAATTAGCGATCGATGGCTCAGGCTACGGTCCCCCAACCACGGAGCAGATCCATGTCCCCCGGCATCGTTCTCAACCGGCCCCCCCGGGGCCTCGCCGCCTCCCGCCCGACCGTCACCGCCCGGAGCGCCATCAGCTTCGGCCGGATCGCCGCGCTGAGCCTGCGGGCTCTGGGATGGCCCGCCCGCTACGTCGCGGCCCGCCGCAACCTGGCGATCCTGGCCGCCATGTCGGACCTCCAGCTGAGGGATATCGGCCTCACCCGGTCCGACATCCGGAACGTCACGGCCCTGCCGCGCGACGAGGACCCGACCCCGCTGCTCGCCGACATCGTCCAGGAGCGCCGCCGCCGGCGCCGGGCCTGACATCCCCGGACCGAGAGCCTCCCGGCTCGCCCGCCGGCTGCGCCCGGTGTGGACATCCCCCGGACCCTGTGGCTTGCTCGGCGGGCCGCAGGAGCCGCCCGGGATGACTTTTGAGAGCTGGATCGCCTTCACGGCCGCGTCGGCGGTCCTCCTGCTGATCCCCGGCCCGACGATCCTGCTCGTGGTCTCCTATGCGCTGGGGCAGGGCTGGCGCACGGCGCTGCCCATGGCGGTCGGCGTCGCGCTTGGCGATTTCACCGCCATGACGCTGTCGATGCTGGGCCTCGGCGCGCTGCTGGCCGCCTCGGGCGCCGTGTTCACGGCCCTGCGCTGGGCCGGCGCGGCCTATCTGGTGTGGCTCGGCGTGAAGCTCTGGCGCGCCGGCGGGACGCTCGACGCCCAGCCGCGCACCGACGCCGCGCCGGTCTGGCGCATGCTCGGCCACGCCTGGCTGGTGACCGCGCTCAACCCCAAGAGCCTGACCTTCTTCGTGGCCTTCCTGCCGCAATTCCTCGACCCCAGGGCCGACCTCCTGCCCCAGATGGCGGTGTTCGAGGCGACTTTCCTGACGCTCGCCTTCGCCAACGCGCTGGGCTACGCGCTGGTGGCCTCCAGGGCGCGCGCCGTCGTCCGCAACGAGCGCGCCGTCCGGGCCGTCAACCGCGTCGGCGGCGGCCTGCTCGTCGGGGCCGGCGTCGCCGCCGTGGCGGCGGGCGGCGCGCGCTCCTGATCAGGCTTCGCTGCGTTTCAGCAGGTAGTCGAGCCCGCCGACGCGGTACCACCGATAGTCATAGGCGCTGAGCAGCACGGTGTGGCGGCCGTCCCGGTCAGGCCGGCTGTGGTCGCCGGTGAACAGGTTCACCAGGCACAGCTCCGGGTCGTCGAGGCCGAGCATGAACGAAGGCTCGCGCGGACGGCCGTCGAGATTGTGCAGCGCCACCACGGAGTTGTTCTTCCAGTCGTAGCGCAGCGCCAGCACGGCTGGATCGCCGGTGTCGAGCGCGGTCACGTCGCCCCAGCCGATCTCCGGCGTCTCCTTGCGCATGCGGATCATCCGCTCGGTCCAGTTCAGCATCGAATCGAGGTCGCGCCGCTGATAGGCCGCGTTGACGTGCTGAAAGCCGTAGGGCCCGGATTCGATCACCGGCGAGACCGGCCTGTCGCTCTTGGTGAAACCGCCATGCGGCTCGGTCGACCACTGCATCGGCGTGCGGGCGCAATTGCGCTCCGGCAGGCTCAGGTCGTCTCCCATGCCGAGTTCGTCGCCGTAGCGGATCACCGGCGTGCCGGGCAGCGAGAACATCAGGCTGTAGGCGAGTTCGAGCCGCCGCCGGTCGCCGTCCAGCATGGGGGCGAGGCGCCGGCGGATGCCGCGGTCATAGAGCTGCATCGACGGATCCGGCCCGAAGGCCGCAAACACGCGCTGGCGCTGCTCCTCGCTGAGCCGGCCGAGGTCGAGCTCGTCGTGGTTGCGCAGGAAGAGCCCCCACTGGGCGGTGGCCGGGCGCGGCTTGGTGGCCCCGATGGCCTCCACCAGCGGCCCCGCGTCGGCGGCCGCCAGGGCGTAGAACAGATGCTGGTTCACCTGGAAGTTGAACATCATCTGCATGCGGTCGCCGTCCTCGCCGAAATAGTCCATGTCGGTCTCGGGCAGCACATTGGCCTCGGCCAGGATGATGGAATCGCCCTGCCGCCATTGCAGGAACTCCCGGAAGGTCCGGAGCATGTCGAACTGCTCCTTCGGCTTCTTCACGTCCGCGCCCTTCTGGCTGATCACGAAGGGCGCCGCGTCCATCCGGAACCCGGAAACGCCGAGCTGGATCCAGAATCCCATGATCTTGAGGATCTCGGCCTGCACATGCGGGTTGGAGGTGTTGAGGTCCGGCTGGAAATCGTAGAAGCGGTGGAAGTAGTACTCGCCCGCCTCGGGGTCGCGGGTCCAAGTGGTCTTCTGCACGCCCGGAAAGACCATGCCTTCGTCGGCGTTGGCGGGCTTCTTCTTCGACCAGACATACCAGTCGCGGTAGGGCGACTTCGGGTCCTTCCGGGCCGCCTGGAACCAGGGATGCTGGTCCGACGTGTGGTTCACCACGAGGTCGATCAGCACCCGGATGCCGCGCTGCTTGGCCGCGTGGGTGAACTCCACGAAGTCGCCCAGCGTGCCGTAGCGCGGGTCGACCCCGTAATGATCGGCGACGTCGTAGCCGTCGTCGCGTCCCGGCGAGGGCTGGAACGGCATCAGCCAGACCGCCGTCACGCCCAGCCCGTGCAGGTAGTCCAGGCGGCGCACCAGCCCCTGGAAGTCGCCGACCCCGTCGCCATTGGCGTCCATGTAGGTGCCGACAGACAGGCAGTAGATGACGGCGTTCTTGTACCAGAGGTCGTTGATCACGCCTGGCCTCCCGGCTGCTCGAGGATGGATGCGGCCGAAACGGCCTTAGCGGCTCACCTTGACGGTCCCGCCGGTGCGGATGGCCTCGTAGAGGGCGGTGATGACCCGCATGTCGGCCAGGCCTTCCTCGCCCGGCGTCGACGGCTGCTTGTCCTCGGCGACGCATTCGGCGAAGTGGTCCATCTCGGCGGCGAACTGGTTCACCTGCGGGATCAGCAGCTCCTGGTCGCGGGCGTCGCCTTTGGCCTCCTCGCCCTGCTTCACCTTCAGGCGCAGGCCCGCATAGCTGAAGGCGGGGTTCATATCGATCACCCCCTTGGCGCAGTGCACGGTGTAACGCCGGTCGACCGCGGCCCCGAAGCTGCAGTCGCAATGGGCCAGCGCGCCGGAGGGAAAGCGCATCGTATAGGCGACGCTTTCGGGCACCTCGCGGAAGCGCGGGTCGTCCTTGGGCTGATGCGCGAAGGCCGACACCTCCACGGGCTCCTCGCCGGTGACGTAGCGCGCGGCGTTGATGCTGTAGATGCCGACATCGCCGAGCGGCCCGCCCGCGGTGGCGTTGCTGAGCCGGATATTGGGCGCCTTCTGGTCCTGGCAGTTGCTGGACGCGAAGGTCTTCACCGCGCCGAGCTCCTTGCGGCCGCACAGCTCCATGACCTTCTGGTTGAGCGGCTCATAGTGGAGCCGGTAGGCGATCATCAGCTTGCGGCCGGTCTCCCGCGCGACGGCGATCATCCGCTCGCACTCCTCGACGGTGGGGGCCATCGGCTTCTCGCACAGCACGTGCTTGCCCGCCCGCAGCGCCCGGATCGTGTATTCGGCGTGCATGTGGTTGGGCAGCACGATGTAGACGACGTCGATGTCCTCGTTGTCGGCGATCTCGTCGAACTCGTCATAGTCGTAGATGGCGTCCGCATCGACGCCGTAGGCGGCGGCCACCTTCTTGGCCTTGTCCTCGTGGCCGCTGACGAGCGCCACCGGGACCGCCATGCGGGCCGAGCCGAAGGCCGGCATGATCTCCGCCAGGGCGAGCTCGCCGAGCCCCACGACCGCGAAGCCGATCTTGCGCTTCGCCTCCGGGATCTTCAGGTCCGGCGGCTGCCGGTCGGGCGGGGCGAGCGGAATCGGGTCGGAGCCGCCGGCGCCCTCGGCCGGCGCGGCGGCCAGGACCGGCGCCCCATCCGGGCTTCCCGCCCCGCCGGGCGCGCCGGCGGCCTGGCGCATCGGCAGCGCGCTGGCGGCCCAGCCCCCGAGGCCGACCAGGGCCGCGGTCTTGGTGAAGGTGCGGCGGCTCGTGTCGATGGTCATGGGGCGTCTCCGCGGCCTGGCGCTGGTCCATTTCGCGGAGGTAATCGCGGCTGTGCGGGATGGTTCCGGGGCCGCCTCAGGCCGCCGGCGTGAACCCGCGCTGGCGCAAGGCGGCCTGGATGTCGGGCCGCGCCAGGGCCGCCAGGAACGCCTTCACGGCCGGCGAATCCAGCCGGTCGCGGGGAACCACGAAATCATAGGCCTCGTCCGCGATCGGGATGAAGCCCAGCCCGTAACCCTCCGCCACCGGCCGGATGGTGACGCCCCAGTCGGCCCGGCCCTGCGCGATGGCGGCCGCGACGGCGTTGTGGGAGCGCGGCTGGTTCGAGTAGCCCTCCGGCCTGCGGCCGGCCAGCAGGCCGTCGACGAGGATGCGGGTGCCCGAGCCGGCGTTGCGGTTCACCATCAGGACGCCCGGCTCCGCCGCCGCGGCCAGCGCCTGCTCCAGCGTCTTGCCCGCGAAGCGGGCGTCCCCGGCCGCGAAGGCGAAGCCCTGCAGGCGGCCCCAGCCCGGAACCAGCGCGACGCCCTCCGGGAGGTACGGCCGATTGTAGACCCGCGTGGCCGGGTCCATCAGGTGGATGGGGGCGACGTCGCATTCGCCGCGCCGCAGCGCCGCCAGCCCGGCGAGGCTGCCGACCGCGATGCTGCGCGCGGCCACGCCCTCCCCGGCCAGCACGTCCAAGAGCGGCTCCAGGCCCACGCAGTGGCTGCCGACGATCACCAGGTCGGGCAGGCGCAGCGTCGGCGTCAGCAGCGTCACCTCCACGGTCGAGCCTTCGTCGACGCCGTCCAGCATGGCGTCGACGGTGACGAAGCCGTCCGCCTGCGAGAAGCTCGACACCGACCCCGAGCTCTTCCCGTTCGGGAAGGCGACGAGCTCCCGCCCGCCCTCCGGGCCCTGTCCGCGGATGAGCGACACCATGACGAATTCGGTGCGGCCGAGATCCGACGCGAGGCGGACCGCCAGCCGCGCCGGGACGGCGTTCTCGGTCCGGGCAGGCTGGCCGGCGAGGATCCTGAGGACCGGCGCGACGATGTCGTGGAAGGTGAACATCGCCGAGGTCGGGAAGCCGGGAAGCACCACGATGGGCTTGGCCGCGCACACCGCCAGGCAGAGCGGCTTGCCGGGCTTCAGCGCCACCCCATGGGCCACGACGCCGGGCGCGCCGAGCCCGTCGATGAGCCGGTAGGTGAGGTCGCCCGCGCCCTTGGAGGTGCCGCCCGACAGCACCACGGCGTCATGCTCCGCAAGGGCCTTCCGAAGCGCCGCCTCGAGCGCCGCGGCGTCGTCCGGCACGGCGCCGAGCAGCACGGGCTCGCAGCCGTTCTCGGCCAAAGCGGCGGCCACGATGGGCCCGTTGGAGTCGTAGATCTGCGCCGGCCCGAGCGGCGCGCCCGGGGGGACGAGCTCGTCCCCGGTCGACAGCACCGCCACGCGCGGACGGCGGAACACGTCGATCTCGGCGATCCCGCAGGCCGCCAGCATGCCGATCTCGCGCGCTCCCAGCGTCGCGCCGGCCCGCAGCACGACCTCGCCGCGGGCGATGTCCGACCCCGCGAAGGCGATCTGCCCGCCCGCCGGGCTGGCGCGCCGGACCAGGATGGCGTCGTCTCCGTCGGGGTCGGTGTGCTCCACCATGACGACGGCGTCCGACCCGCGCGGAATGGGGCCGCCCGTCGCGATCGGGGTGGCGGTCCCGGGCGCCACGGCGATTTTCGGCGCGACCCCGCACGCCACCGTCTCGGGGTTCAGGGCCAGCCGCGCCGGCTCGGCCTCAGTCGCCCCGGCGATGTCGGCGGAGCGCACCGCGAAGCCGTCGACCTGCGAGCGGTCGAAAGGCGGCGCGTCGATCGGCGCGGCGACCGAGGCGGCGAGCACCCGCCCCAGCGCCGCCGCGAGGGCGACCGTCTCGCGCCCCAGCGGCGCGGGGCGCAGCGCGGCGGTCCAGCGCCGAACGGCCTCGTCGCGGGACAAAACCGTGAGGAACTGGTCCTGTCCGGACGGCGGCGGAGGCGTCGGCGCGCTCATGCGAGGTCTCCATCGGGGGCCCGGCGATCATCGGCCTCGCCCGGATGTGGGGTGTGCGGGCCGCCCGGCAAGGAGAAGGCCGCCAGGACGGCGCCGGCGGGCGCGCCTTCGCTCTCGGGCGGGATCAGCGCCCAGGCCTTGGCCCGCGCCCAGGCCGCGATGGTGACGTCGCCGGTCGCCAGCGGCGCGAACCAGCCGTCCACGACGTCGAGCAGCGCGAGTTCGCTCCAGCCGATGCGGCTGGAGATCTTGCGGGCCAGCGGCAGCGACAGGTCCGGCGCGGCGGCGGCCCGTCCGGCCGCCTTGTCCAGCGCCGGCCGCAGCAGCGCCAGGCAGGCCGCGACGGCGGGGCCGAAGCCCCGCGGCAGCCGGAGCACGGCCGCGCCGCCCCGCGCCGCGAGGCCGACGCCCTCTCCCGGCGACAGCGCGAGCGCGGCGGAGATCGGGGTCTCGTCCGGGCCGGCGGGCGCTGAAGCTCCGCGCGCCTCGACCAGGATCGGCCCCGGCCCGGACGTGATCTCCCCGAAGGGCCCCAGCAGGGCGCGCAAGACCGCTGCGGCGGTCGGATCGAGCCCGGCGGCGAGGCTCGCCTGCGGCAGACGGATGGAGACCTGCGCGACGCCGGCCGCCGCCAGGGCGGCCGCGAGGGCGGGCGTGACCGTCTGGCCGGCTTGCGCCAGCGCCGTCCCGGCCGGGACGTCGCCGCCGGCCCGGCGCATGTTCTCGCCCGGGGCGGCCGCCGCCAGGCAGGCCCAGAGCGGGCCCTGCCGGTCGAGCGCGGCGTCGGGCAGCACGGCGTCGGCGCCGGGCGGAAGCGGGTCGCCCGTCTCCACCCAGACCGGCGCGGCCGGCAGGAAGGCCGGCGCGTAGCCGGTCGCCCCGACCGTGTCGGCGGCGAAGAGGGCCCACCCGTCGCGCAGCGCGGTGGCGGAGGGCGGCGACGCCTCTGCCGCTCGCACGGTCTCGGCGAGCGTGGCCCCGATGGCGTCGAGCGGCGCAGCGGGCCGCGGCGGGGCTGGCGCGACGCCCTCCAGCCATCGCGCCAGGGCGACGTCGAGCGGCGCGAGCCGGGTCACCCGCGAGGCGCCGGCCGGGGGAGAGCCGCCCGTCACGGCCTCACCAGAGCAGGCCGAACGGGATGAACCGCACCGCGTCGCCCGGCGCGACCGAGAGCGCATCCTCGGGCAGCTCGACCAGCCCGGCCGTCTCGGTCAGCGAGCTGAGCACGCCCGCCCCGTCCTGGGGGTGCTTGACGGCCACGTGACCGCCGGGCTCGGCCTGCAGGCTCACCCGCACATATTCGCGCCGCCCGCTCTTCTTGCGGTAGTCGAAGCCCGACCGCACCGGAAACCCCGCCGGCGGCGCGTAGGTCTCGCCGCGCAGCTGCGCCACCAACGGGCGCAGCACATGCGCGCCGGTGACGAAGACGGCGACCGGGTTGCCCGGCAGCCCCACCAAGGGCGTGCCCGCGATCACCCCGAGCGCCACGGGCCGGCCGGGCTTGATGGCGAGGCGCCAGAACACCAGCGAACCGGTCGCCGCGATGGCGGCCCGGACATGGTCCTCCTCGCCGGTCGAGACGCCGCCCGACGTCACCAGCAGGTCATGGCCGGCGGCGGCGTCGCGCAGCGAGCGCTCCAGCGACGCCCGGTCGTCCGGCAGCCGGCCGAGATCGACCACCGTCACGCCGAGCCGCCCGAGCAGGCCGCCCAGCAGGGTGCGGTTGGAATCGTAGATCTGCGCCGGGCCGAGCGGCTCGCCGGGTTCGCGCAATTCGTCGCCGGTGGAGAACACGCCCACCCTAAGCGCGCTGCGCACCGGCAGCTCGGCCGCCCCGACGGCCGCGGCGAGCGCCAGGTCCTGCGGGCGCAGGCGCCGGCCCGCCGGCAGCGCGACGGAGCCGGCCGCGACGTCCTCGCCGGCCCTGCGCAGATTGGCGCCGGCCCGCAACCCGGCCGGCAGGCTGACCGCGCCGTCGTCCTGCAGGGTGACGTCCTCCTGCATGAAGACGATGTCGGCGCCGGGCGGGACCGGCGCGCCGGTGAACACCCGCATGGCCGAGCCGGAGACGACATCCTGCGCGGCGTGGCCCGCCGCGACGCGGCCCCGCACCGGCAGGCGGGTCGGCCCGGCGGGATCGAGGTCTGCCGTGGCGGCGGCGTAGCCGTCCACGGCGGAATTGTCGAAGGGCGGCAGCGGGATCGCGGCGACGAGGTCCTGCGCCAGGATGCGGCCGTCCGCCCGCGACAGCGCGACCCGCTCCACGCCGGCGACGGGCCGGACGCGCTGCGCCATCAGGGCGAGCGCGTCGTCGACGGGCATCAGCTCGCCGCCGAACGCGAAGGCGTCGTCACTGAGTTGGGCCATGGTCCACCTGGTCCATCGCGATCAAAACCGCCTCCAGGCTGGCGATCACGTCGCCGATCGGCCGGGCGGCCTCCAGGGCGGCGTCGGCGAGGGCCGGCAGGTCGTCCGGCGAGAGCACCGGCACGCGCGCCTCGGGGCAGGGATCGTCCGACGCCACCAGAACGACGTTGGGGTCTCGCGCATGCAGCGGCGGCTTGCCCACCACGGCGCGGTACACCTCCAGCTTGGGCAGCGGCGCCCGCTTGAACCCCTCCACCAGCACGAGGTCGCAGGGCGAGAGCTGCTTCAGCAGCTCCGAGAGAGGCGTCTCGGCCTCGCCCCGGTGCTCATGCATCAGCGCCCACCGGTTCTGCGACGAGACCAGCACCTCGCCGGCGCCGGCCTGCCGGTGCGTCCAGGAGTCCTTGCCGGGCGTGTCCACGTCGAAGGCGTGGTGGGCGTGCTTGACGGTCGAGACTCGCAGGCCCCGGGCCGCCAGCACGGGGATCAGGGCGGCGGCGAGCCGCGTCTTGCCGGACCCGCTCCACCCCGCCAGCCCGATCACCCGCATCGCAGGACGCTCCCGGGGCGGCTCACTCCGCCGCCGTGCTGACCGGCTCCGGGGCGACCCGGACGGCGCAGAACTTGAACTCCGGGATCTTGCCGAAGGGGTCCAGCGCCGGGTTGGTGAGCAGGTTGGCGGCCGCCTCCGCGTAGCAGAACGGCATGAAGACCATGTTCTGCGGCACGTCGCGGTCGGCCCGGACCTTGACCGAGACCGCGCCGCGGCGGGTCTCCAGCCGGATGAAGGAGCCGAGCGACACGCCGAGCCGCCCCATGTCGCGGGGCGACATGAAGGCCACCGCCTCCGGCTCGAGGTCGTCCAGCACGCCGGCGCGGCGGGTCATGGAGCCCGTGTGCCAGTGCTCCAGCACGCGGCCGGTGGAGAGCACCATCGGGTACTCGTCGTCCGGGATTTCGTCCGGCGGGGTGACGCGCGCCGGCACGATCCTGCCGCGCCCGCTCTCGGTCGGGAAACCCTGCGCGAAGATGATCTCGTTGCCGGGCTTGTCCGGCGCGTCAACCGGATAGGTGACCGCGCCCTCGCGCTCCAGCCGCTCCCAAGTGATGTTGGCGAAGGACGGCATCACCATCGCCATCTCGGCGAAGACGTCGCGCGGATGCTCGTAGGTCCAGGGCAGGCCCATGCGCTTGCCGATCTCCTGGATGATCCACCAATCCTGGCGGGCGTCGCCCGGCGGCTTGATCACCTGGCGGGCGATCTGCACGCGCCGGTCCGTGTTGGTGAAGGTGCCGACCTTCTCGGCGAAGGCGGAGGCCGGCAGCACCACGTCGGCGTGGAACGCCGTCTCGGTGAGGAACAGGTCCTGCACGACGAGGTGGTCGAGCTTGGCCAGCGCCTGCCGGGCGTGCTGCAGGTCCGGGTCGGACATCGCCGGGTTCTCGCCCTCGATATACATGCCCCGGATCTGGCCGGCATGGATCGCGTCCATGATCTCCACGACGGTCAGGCCGCGCTTCTCGTCGAGCTCGGACTGCCAGAATTCCTCGAACATCTTGTGGATGGAGGGCTTCTCGACCGACTGGTAGTCCGGGAACACCATCGGGATCAGGCCGGCGTCGGACGCGCCCTGGACGTTGTTCTGGCCGCGCAGCGGATGCAGGCCCGAGCCGGGACGGCCGATCTGGCCGGTGGTGAGCGCCATCGCGATCAGGCAGCGGGCGTTGTCCGTGCCGTGCACGTGCTGGCTGATGCCCATGCCCCAGAAGATGAGCGAGGCCTTGGAGCGGGCGTAGAGCCGCGCCACCTCGCGCAGGGTCTGGGCCGGGATGCCGCAGACCGCCTCCATGCGCTCGGGCGTGAACTCCTTGATGCGCTCCTTGAGCTCCTCGAAGCCCTCCGTGTAGCCGGCGATGTAGTTGTCGTCGGTCAGGCCCTCTTCGATGATGGTGTTCAGCATGGCGTTGAGCATCGCCACGTCGCTGCCGGGCTTGAAGGCCAGGTGGTAGGTCGCGTGCCGCGACAGGAGCTGCCGGCGCGGGTCGGCGACGATCAGCTTGGCGCCCTTCTTGACGGCGTTCTTGATGTAGGTCGCCGCCACCGGGTGGTTCACGGTCGGGTTCGCGCCGATGACGATGATGACCTCGGCGTCCAGGGCGGCCGCGAAGGGCGCCGACACCGCGCCGGAGTTCACGCCCTCCATGAGGGCCGCCACCGAGGAGGCGTGGCACAGGCGCGTGCAGTGGTCGACATTGTTGGAGCCGAAGCCGGTGCGCACCAGCTTCTGGAACAGGTAGGCCTCCTCGTTGGAGCCCTTGGCGGAGCCAAAGCCCGCCAGCGCCTTGCGGCCGCTCTCGGCGCGGATGCGCGACAGCCCGCCGGCGGCGGCGTCGAGCGCCTCCTCCCAGGTCGCCTCGCGGAAATGCGTCCAGGGATTGGCCGGGTCGACCTGGTCCTCGGCGTGCTTGGGCGCGTTCGGCAGCCGGATCAGCGGCTTGGTCAGCCGGTCCGGGTGATGGATGTAGTCGAAGCCGAAGCGGCCCTTGACGCACAGGCGGTTCTGGTTGGCGGGGCCGTTGCGGCCTTCCGCATAGACGATCTTCTCGTCCTTGACGTTGTAGGTCACCTGGCAGCCGACGCCGCAATAGGGGCAGAGCGAGTCCACCTTCTTGTCGGGCCAGACCGTGCGGGTCTGGTTGTCGTCCAGATAGGCGGCCGGCATCAGCGCGCCGGTCGGGCAGGCCTGGACGCACTCGCCGCAGGCCACGCAGGTGCTCTCGCCCATGGGGTCGTCGAAGTCGAACACCACCTTGGCGTCGGCGTTGCGGTAGGCCATGCCGATGACGTCGTTGACCTGGACCTCGCGGCAGCCGCGCACGCACAGCCCGCACTGGATGCAGGCGTCGAGATTGACCCGCATGGCGGTGTGGCTGACGTCGGCCTTCCAGCGCTCGGCCGCCGGGAAGCGGCTCGACGTGACGCCGGTCTTGTCGGCCCAGCCCCAGAACTTGGAGTCCGGGTCGTGCGAGGTCTCGCGCGCCGGCTGGTCGGCGACGAGCAGCTCCATCACCATCTCGCGCGCCTTCTCGGCGCGCGCCGAGGCGGTCTTCACCTTCATGCCCACCGTCGGGGCGCGCATGCACGAGGCGGCGAGCACGCGCTCGCCCTCGATCTCCACCATGCAGACGCGGCAATTGCCGTCCGGCCGGTAGCCCGGCTCGGGCAGGTAGCACAGATGCGGGATCTCGACGCCCTCGCGGCGCGCGACCTCCCAGATGGTCTCGCCGGGAGCGGCTTCGACGGTCTTGCCGTCCAGTTCGAACGTCACATTCATCCTGCGGGCTCCCTCACTCGGCCGCGACGCGCGGCGCGAATGCGTCGGGGAAATATTTGATGACGCACATCAGCGGATTGGAGGCCGCCTGGCCCAGTCCGCAGATGGAGGCGTCGCGCATCATCTGGGACAACTCCGTCAGGAGCTCCTGGTCCCAGACGGGCCGCTGCATCAGCTTCACGGCCTTTTCGGTGCCGATGCGGCAGGGCGTGCACTGGCCGCAGCTCTCGTCCTCGAAGAAGCGCATCAGGTTCAGCGCCGCGTCGCGGATGCTGTCCTTGTCGGAGAGCACCACCACGGCGGCCGAGCCGATGAAGCAGCCGTATTTCTCGAGCGTGCCGAAATCGAGCGGGATGTCGTCCATGTGGGCCGGCAGGATGCCGCCCGAGGCTCCGCCCGGCAGATAGGCGCGGAACTGGTGACCGTCCTCCATGCCGCCGCAATACTCGTCGATGAGCTCGCGGATGGTGACGCCCGCCGGGGTCAGCTTCACGCCGGGGTTCTTGACCCGGCCCGACACCGAGAAGGTGCGCAGGCCGACGCGGCCGTTGCGGCCCTGGCCGGTCCACCACTCCGCGCCCTTCTCGACGATGTCGCGGACCCAGTAGACGGTCTCGACATTGTTGATCAGCGTCGCGAGGCCGAACAGGCCCACCTGGTAGGGGTAGGGCGGCTTGTGGCGCGGCAGCCCGCGCTTGCCCTCGAGGCTCTCCAGCAGCGAGGACTCCTCGCCGCAGATATAGGCCCCGGCGCCGCGGCGCATGTGGATGCGCGGGCCGCCGGCCGGCAGCTTGGCGATTTCGCGCAGCAGGATCTCGCGCGCCACCGGATATTCGTCGCGCAGATAGATGTAGACGTCCTCGGCCTCCACCACATGGGCGCCGATCAGCGTGCCCTCCAGAAAGCGGTGCGGGTCGGTGTTGAGGTAGTGGCGGTCCTTGAAGGTCCCGGGCTCGCCCTCGTCGGCGTTGATCGCCATCATGCGCGGGCCGGGCTCGCCGCGCACGGCGCGCCACTTGCGGGCGGTCGGGAAGCCGGCGCCGCCGAGGCCGCGCAGCCCCGCGCCGTCGAGCTTCGCCAGCAGCTCGTCCGTGCTCATCTCGCCGCTGCGCAGCTTGCCGAGCAGCGCGTATCCGCCGCCCGCCACATAGGCGTCGTAGTCGACATAGTCGCTCGGCACATGCGGGTGCGTGTCGCCGGCCGCGATCGCGGCCGCCACCGTCTGGGGCGTGGCCTTGTGCAGGAAGTGGTGGCCGACCTCGGCCACCGGCGCCTGGTCGCACAGCCCCACGCAGGGAGCGCGGACGACGCGCACGTCCGGCCCGACCTGCGCCTTGAGCTCGCTGATGAGCTTCTCCGAGCCGTAGAGCTCGCAGGTGAGGCTGTCGCAGACCCGCACGGTGAGCGGCGGGACGGCGGGCTCGCCCTCCTTCACGACGTCGAAATGCGCGTAGAAGGTCGCGACCTCGAACACTTCCGCGAAGGCCATCTTCATCTCGTCCGCCAGGGCCGCCAGGTGGGCGGCCGAGATCTGGTGGTAGCGGTCCTGGATCAGGTGCAGGTGCTCGATCAGGAGGTCGCGCCGCCGCGGGAGATCCCCCAGCAGGGCTGCGATTTCGTCCTGGGCCTTGGGATCGACCTGCCGGCCCTTCGGCGTCGACTTGGCGCGCTTGCGACCCAGACCCGGGTGCTCGAAGCGCAGAACATTGGCGTCGCGGTGTTCAGTCATTGCGCGGATCGGCCTGTTTTTCTCTGTCCCCGAGCGGGAGCGGCGGGCTCCCGGCCTTCGAGGTATCTGGCATGCCAGTAGATCAGACCATAGCTCGGCGGCGCTGTCATTACTGCGCTGCAGCAATTCGACTGCGCTGTCTCGCCGCTGGCTGAAGCGGAACCGCCGGCCCTTGTGGGGCCGGCGGCGGAGAAGCGAGAGGCCGCTTAGCGGAACAGGACCAGCGACTTGGACAGCGTGATCCAGACGCCCCAGAGGATCGGCACGCCGACCGCCAGCCACGCCAGGCCCGAGATCGGCGTCAGCCCGCCGCGGCCGATCCCGAAGGATCCGCCCTGCGTGGCCGCGACCGCGCCCTTGGCCTTGGCCTGCAGGGCGGCGACCTCCTCGTCCTTCATGAACCACTTCTCGTGCAGCGGCCTGATGGTGAGGTTGATGACGAAGCCCAGCACCAGCATGCCGGCCAGGATGTACATCGTGCGGTCATAGACCTGGGCGCGCGGCACCCCGGCCGCGATCTGCGCCTCGCGGATGTAGTTCACCACCACCGGGCCGATGATGCCGGCGGTGGACCAGGCGGTCAGCAGCCGGCCATGGATGGCGCCCACGAACTGGGTGCCGAAGATGTCGGCCAGATAGGCCGGCACCGTGGCGAAGCCGCCGCCATACATCGACAGGATGATGCAAAAGAAGCCGATGAACAGGACCATGCTGCCGGCGTGCGCCGCCCACGGCGCCAGGGCGTAGAGCAGGATGCCGAGGCCGAAGAAGGTCGCGTAGGTCATCTTGCGGCCGATATGGTCCGACATCGACGCCCAGAAGAAGCGGCCGCCGATGTTGAACAGCGACAAGAGGCCCACGAAGGCCGCCGCGATGGTGGCGATGGACTTCTTCTGGTCGGGGTTGAGGTCGGTGAAGCCGACGGCCGGCTGGCCGATCAGCGAGCCGGCGAAGATCTCCTGCAGCATGGGCGAGGCCATGCCGAGCACGCCGATGCCGGCGCTGACGTTGAGGGTGAGCACGAGCCAGATGGCCCAGAACTGCCACGTCCGGTGGGCGTCGCGCAGGTGGACGTCGCGGTGGGTGATCATCGCGTTGGCGGACTCGGTCGGCGCCGTCCAGCCCTCCGGGCGCCAGCCGGCCGGCGGAACGCGATAGCCGAAGGCGCCGGCCATCATGAAGACGAAGTAGATCGCCGCCATGGTGACGAAGGTCTGCCAGACGCCGACGGAGGTCGGCGACTTGAAATAGTTCATCAGCATGTCGGCCAGCGGCGAGCCGATCATCGCGCCGCCGCCGAAGCCCATGATGGCCATGCCGGTCGCCATGCCGCGCCGGTCCGGGAACCACTTGATCAGCGTCGAGACGGGCGAGATGTAGCCCAGCCCGAGCCCGATGCCGCCGATCACGCCCGAGCCGAGCCACAGCAGCCAGAGCTGATGGGTGTAGACGCCGAGCGCCGAGATCAGCAGGCCGCCGCACCAGCACAGCGCCGAGACCACGCCCGCCTTGCGCGGGCCGGCCCGCTCCAGCCAGCCGCCCCAGATCGCCGCCGCGGAGCCGAGGAGAACGAAGAACAGCGTGTACATCCAGCCCAGATCGCTGACCTTCCAGTCGCAGCTCGTGCTGAACAGCGATCCCATCAGCCCGATGTCCGGGCACGCGACCGGCTTGGTGACGCCCAGGGCCTGCGACAGGGGAAGCCAGAACACGCTGAAGCCATACGCCATCCCGATGCACAGGTGGATGGCCAGCGCGGCGGGCGGCACCAACCATCGGTTGAAGCCCGGCCGGGCGATGATCCTCTCGCGATCCAATAGCCCGGCGCCGGCGTCCGTGGCGGACCCAGCCGTCGTGTATGCGCTCATGTCGTTCTCCTTGGAGGCGCCCGTTTGCGAACGCTCATCGTTCCCCACGGCGAAGCTCTTCGACTTCCACCGCGCCAGGACTTTCTCCTTACGGCTGGCTTTATGCAAGTCAACTCGCAAGAACCGGCGTCTCTGCTCGATCTGCGACTTTAGTCCAATACAGAAACGCCGAGTACTGATGGCGCAACTTGGCGTTGCAGTGTTGGCGGCTGGGGTCCGGGCCGGCTAGCCCGAGGGCGGATCGGCCCTTATGCTGGCCCGAGGGAGACGTTCCGCCATGGTCAGCCGCCGCCTGTTCAGCCTCGCCGCCTGCCTTGCGGCCTTTTGCCCCATCATGGCCTTGTCGCAGACGCAGGCGGCCCCGGAGCGCTTCATCACGGTCGCCTCGACGACCTCGACCGAACAATCCGGGCTGTTCGGGCATCTTCTGCCGGCCTTCACGCGCAAGACCGGCGTCGCCGTGAAGGTGGTGGCGGTCGGCACCGGCCAGGCGCTCGACATCGGCCGCCGCGGCGACGCGGACGTGGTGCTGGTGCACGACCGGGCCGCCGAGGACGCCTTCATGGCGGAGGGCCAGGGCGTCAGGCGCTATGACGTCATGTATAACGACTTCGTGCTCATCGGCCCGAAGCAGGATCCGGCCGGCGCGTCGGGCGGCCAGCCCGCCGCGGCGAAGCCTGACGTGCTGGAGGCGTTCCGCCGCATCGCCGCCGCCCGGGCGCCTTTCGTGTCGCGCGGCGACCGGTCCGGCACGCATGCGGCCGAGCTGCGCGCCTGGAAGGACGCCGGCGTCGACCTCGCCGCGGCCCGCGACGGCTGGTACCGGGAGATCGGCCAGGGCATGGGCCCGGCCCTCAACATGGCGGCCGCGATCGGCGGCTATGTGCTGGCGGACCGCGGCACCTGGCTCTCCTTCAAGAACCGCCGCGACCTCGCCATCCTGGTCGAGGGCGACCAGCGCCTGTTCAACCCCTATGGGGTGATGCTGGTGAACCCCGCCCGCCATCCCTCCGTGAAGGCCGCCGACGGCCAGGCTTTCGTCGACTGGCTGATCTCGCCGGAGGGCCAGCAGGCGGTGGCCGACTACAAGATCGACGGACGCCAGCTCTTCTTCCCGAACGCATCGACGGAACGGTCCTGAGACGAGGGCCCAGAAAGGGGTGAAGCCGTGGACGAAGAACGGTTCAACATGGCGCTGCGCAAGTTCCTCAAGGAGGTCGGCGTGACCTCCCAGCGCGAGATCGAGAAGGTCGTGCGCGACGGCAAGGCCAAGGGCGACGTCCTGAAGGTCAGGATGACCCTGGTCTCCGACGACGGCGCGCTCGACCATGTCGTCGAGGGCGAGATCCCGATCGGCTGACGGCTGACGGCTGACGGCTCAGGCCCTCTCGGCCCAGCGCTGCAGCGCGAAGGCGGCGGCGCTGACGGCGGCGCTGATCGAGATCAGCACCACGCCCAGGGCCAGCGCGAAGGAGAGCTCGCCCTTGCTGGTCTCCAGCGCGATGGCGGTCGTCATCGTGCGGGTGAAGCCGCGGATGTTGCCCCCCACCACCAGGATGGCGCCGACCTCCGCGATGCAGCGCCCGAAGGCCGCGAGCGCGACCGTGACGAGCGCGCCGCGCGCCATCCGCAGCATCTCGGCGCAGGCCCGCAGGCGCGAGGCGCCGTCCACCAGCAGCGCCGGCCCGTAGTCGCGCCAGTTCGCCTCCACGGCGCGGTGCGACAGCGCCACCACGATCGGCAAAGCGAGCACGGACTGGGCCGCGATCATGGCGGCCGGCGTGAACAGCAGGCCGAGATCGCCCAGCGGCCCGGCGCGCGACAGCAGCAGATAGAGGGCGAGCCCCACCACCACGGGCGGCAGCCCCAGCAGGGCGTGGACCCCCACCACCACGGCGCCGCGTCCCGGAAAGCGCCACACCGCCAGCGCCGCGCCGAGCGGAGCGCCGATCGCGAAGGCGATCAGCGTGGCGGTCGCGCTGACGCGCAGGGAGAGCCCGACGATGCCGACGAGTTCAGGATCGAAGCTGACGATGAGGCGGAGCGCCAGGAGCAGCGCGAGGGCGAGGTCTTCCACGGCCCCGCGATAACAGGTCGCCGGACAAAATGCAGCAGGCCGCCCGGCGCGTGCGACGGATCGGCTCTCCGCCTACGACCGTGAGACAAGCGGCTGAACTTTTGTTAGCCTCCCTCGTTGTGGGCCGACGCTCTTGAGGCGTAGGCTCCACCTGCTTCATGGAGGAAGCTCACGATGGCCTGGACGACACCTGAACTCACCGAAATCTGCGTCGGTATGGAAGTGACGAGCTACGAGTCGGCCGAGATCGATCCCGTCGAGTTCTAAGCCGCATTCTGGACGATCACGCTGATCGGCCCCGGCGCCCCTGCGCGGGCGACGGGGCCGTCTGGCGCGCCCCGCCCCGTCCAACCCGGGCAGCATCGTGCGGATCATCGTACTCGGATCGGCGGCCGGCGGCGGCTTTCCCCAGTGGAACTGCGCCTGCCCGGTCTGCAGCAAGGCGTGGGCGGGCGATCCCGACGTGCGTCCGCGGACGCAATCCAGCATCGCCGTGTCGGCCGACGGGGAGAGCTGGCTCCTGCTCAACGCCTCGCCCGACATTCGGGCCCAGATCCTGGCGACCCCAGCCCTGCGTCCCGCGCGACCGGGGCGCCACAGCCCGATCGCGGCCGTGCTCCTGACCAATGGCGATGTCGACCATGTGGCGGGCCTCCTGACCCTGCGCGAGAAGCAGCCCTTCGTCCTCTACGGAACCCAGACCACCCTCCACGTCCTGCGCGGCGACGGCGTGTTCGGCGTGCTCGACCGCGCGGTCGTGGAGGAGCGCCCGATGCGGCTCGACGCCCGGATCGACACCGGGTTCGGCCTGGTGGTCACCCCCTTCGCGGTCCCCGGGAAGGTCCCGCTATACCTTGAGGGCGCGGAGGTCGACCTGGGCACGGAGACTGAAAGCGTCGTCGCGGTCGAGGTCACGGACGGGCGCACCCGTTTCGTCTACGCCCCGGGCTGCGCCGCCATGACGCCGGCGCTGCGGCGCAGGCTGGACGGCGCGCCGCTGCTGTTCTTCGACGGCACCACCTTCACGGACGACGAGATGCCGCGCCTCGGACTGTCGCCCAAGACCGCCCGCCGCATGGGCCATATGCCGATGTCCGGCCCGGACGGGTCGATGGCGGCGCTGGCCGGCCTCGGCCTGGGGCGTCGCGTCTATCTTCACATCAACAACACCAACCCGGTCCTGATCGAGACCTCGCCCGAGCGGGCCGAGGTGGAGGCCGCCGGCTGGCTCGTGGCGCATGACGGAATGGAGTTCGAACTGTGAGCGGACATCGCGACACCCCGGCGTCCGGCGAGATCCTGTCTCCCGACGCCCTCGAGGCGGCGCTGCGCGACATCGGGGCGCGCCGGTACCATAACCTGCATCCCTTCCACCGCCGCCTGCATGGGGGCCAATGCACCAGGGACGAAGTCTGCGCCTGGGCGCTGAACCGCTATTACTACCAGGCCAGCATCCCCATCAAGGACGCCACCGTGCTGACCCGTATGCACGACGCGGCGCTGCGGCGCGAGTGGCGCCGGCGCATCGTCGACCATGACGGCGAGCGCGAGGGCGACGGCGGCATCGCCCGTTGGCTGCGGCTGACGCAGGGCCTCGGTCTCGACCGGTCCTATGTGGAGTCCACCCAGGGCGTGCTGGCGGCGACCCGCTTCGCCGTGGAGGCCTATGTGAGGTTCTGCGCCGAAAAGACGCTGCTGGAGGCGATCGCCTCCTCGCTGACCGAGCTGTTTTCGCCGCAGATCATCGGCGAGCGCCTGTCCGGCATGCTCGCCCATTATGATTTCGTCAGCGCCGAGACCATGGCCTATTTCACCGCCCGCCCGCCCCAGGCGGCGCAGGATTCCGCCTTCGCGCTCGCTTATGTGCGCGAGCACGCCCGCACGGCGGAGCGGCAGCAGGCCGTGCTGGCGGCGCTGACCTTCAAGACGGACGTGCTCTGGGTCCAGCTCGACGCGCTCTGGCACGCCTATGTGGAGGGGCATGTCCCGCCCGGCGCCTGGCGCCCCGGCGAGGGCGCGGCCCGGTGACGCAGACGCCCGCCCCGATCCCCGACGACGCCCGCCCGAAGCTGGCCAAGGGGCTGCGCCTGAAGCACGACGAGGTCCGCAAGGCCTGGGTGCTGCTCGCCCCCGAGCGCGTCATCCAGCCCAACCCGGTCGCGGCCGAGATCCTGAAGCGCTGCGACGGCGAGCGCACCCTGTCGGCGATCGTGGACGACCTTGCGGGAGCGTTCGCCGCCCCGCGCGACCGGATCGACGCGGATGTCCGCGCCCTGTTGTCCGATATGGCCGCCAAGCGCATGATCACGCTATGAACGCTCCGCTCCAGCCTGCCTCCGGCGTCGTCGCCGCGCCCCTGGGCCTTCTCGCCGAGCTGACCCATCGCTGCGCGCTCGGATGCCCCTATTGCTCGAACCCGCTCGAGCTGGAGGCCCGCTCGCGCGAGATGGACACGGCCGACTGGAAGCGCGTGTTTTCGGAGGCCGCGGCGCTCGGCGTCCTGCAGGTGCACCTCTCGGGCGGCGAGCCGGCCATCCGCCGCGACATCGTCGAGCTCGTCGCGCATTGCGCCGCCGAGGGGCTCTACACCAACCTGATCACGTCGGGCGTCGGCTTCCGGCCCGAGCTGATCGACGCCCTGGCCCAGGCCGGGCTCGACCATGTCCAGCTCTCCGTGCAGGATTCCGAGCCCGCTTCCGCCGACGTGATCGCTGGCTATCGCGGCGCCTTCGCGGCCAAGGCCGAGGTCGCGCGCCGCGTCGTGGCGTCCGGCCTCCCGCTCACCATCAACGCCGTGATCCACCGGGCCAATGTGGCGCGGGCCGGCGAGATGGTGGAACTCGCCATGGCGTGGGGCGCCGGGCGGGTGGAGATCGCCCACACGCAGTATTACGGCTGGGCCGTCCCGAACCGGAAGCTGCTCCTGCCCGACCGCGACGCCGCCCGGGCGGCGATCGACCGCATCGAGGCGATGAAGCGCGACCTCGAGGGCCGGATCGCCATCGACCACGTACTGCCCGACTATCACGCCGCCTATCCCAAGGCCTGCATGGGCGGTTGGGCGCGCCGGACGCTGAACGTCACGCCCGCCGGCAAGGCGCTGCCCTGCCACGCGGCCGAAAGCATCCCCGGCCTGGAGTTCTGGAGCGCCCGGGAGGCGAGCCTCGCCGCCATCTGGCGCGACAGCCCGGCCTTCAACGCCTATCGGGGCGTGTCCTGGATGAAGGAGCCCTGCCTGTCCTGCGCCCGCAAGGGCGTCGATTTCGGCGGATGCCGCTGCCAGGCGCTGATGCTGACCGGCGACGCCGCCAATGCGGACCCGGTCTGCAGGCTCTCGCCCCACCATGGCCGCATGGCCGAGCTGGTCGAGGCCGACGCGGAGCCCGCGTCCGGCGGCGACGCCGGCTACGACTACCGGCGTTTCAGGTCGGCTCCGCGGGATCCTCGGTCGTGACCGCGCCGGAGGCGGCGGCGTTGGGCTCCGCCTTCAGGGCGGCCAGCACCTGGAGGGCCACCGGCCAGGGCAGGCGCTGGTTGATCTGCAGCGACGCGTAGCCGTCGCCGACGTCCTCCAGCCGGAAGGACGGCGCCTGGGCCGGCGCCTTGCGGCGGCTTTCGGCCCTGCGCTGCTTGTCGGGCTCGGCCTCGTCGCTGAGATCCGCCAGGTCCGTGTCGAAGGTCTCGCCGATCGCCTTCAGGATCGGGAAGCGCGGCAGCACCCGGCCCGACTTGTAGAACGAGATGCTGGCGGTGCTGACCCCGACCCCGCTCGGCAGATGGGACTTGACCCGCCGCGCGGTCTCGTTCACGCCCCAGCCCCTCTCGGCCATCAGCTTGCGCAGCCTGGCCGCGAACTCGCGCCGCCGCACGTCGCGGGGCGTGGAAGTCGGCGGGTCGTTGGACCTGGCGGTCTCGTCCATGATGTGCTCCGATCCCCGACGATCCGGCGAATGGTCGGGGAGTATGGGCTGTAGCAAGACGGAATCGTCCGGCGTGGGGGGATGCGCCGCATCGCCTCGGCTGGCGCCGGAGCGGTGCGCTACGAAAGGCCAGTGTCGGGCGCAACGCTAAACTTCGCAATAAACCTTAAGCTTTATCACCGCTAAGCCCTTGGCTTTACTGGATGAGGCTCGGACCGCGATCAGAGGCCCGCCCGGCCGCGGCTTGAGCCGACCTTCTCGCCGGCCGCAGCCGCGATCGTCCGCTTGCGGCCGATCAGCGGCTTGGGGCTGGCCGGCTCCGTCGCCTCGCTCCCGCCTTTCGGCGCGCCCCGGACGGGTCGCGCCCGCTCTCCCCGGCGGGGAGCGATGACGGCCGCCAGCAACCGCATGCCGTCGGGGTCGGTGTCGAGAGCGGAGGCGTCGAGGAACGGCATGGCGGACTCAGGATATCGCGTCTCAGCATCGCCGGGCCGCCCCGAAAAGAGTTGACGGCGGTCAGGTCCGCCCGGAATTCCGGGCGCCGTCCACAGGCCGTTTCAGGCCTCAGCTGGACAGCCCGGCCCCGGCCGATCCGGGCGGACGGCCCTGGGCTGGAGCAGCGAGCTTGACGGAGGCGCCGGCCGCGTCGGCCGCCATGGTCCAGAGCTTCTGGATGTCCTTCACGCCGGCGTCGAAGGCCGTCAGCATGCCCTTGCGCTGCGCCTCGAGGCGCTGGTCCATCGGCATCGGACCGGACGCGGCGGTCATGATCTCCATCGACCGGGCCATGGCCCGCATGCTGCAGTCCATCATCTCGGTCGCGACCGCCATCCAGGCGTCGGCGGCTTCGTTGCGGCGCGGCTCCGGACGGTTCGGGTCGGCTCCGGGAACGCCCATCTGATCGATCGCCATGAGATCCTCCTGTCGGTTTCCATCCCGAAACGCCGTGCGCGCCGCCTGGTTTCCGGATGGCGGTTTTCGCCGGATTCCGGGCCATATCGCCCCGATTCAGCTGCGCGCCAGACGCGCCAATCGGTTCGGCTCCAGGAATCGGATGGATTTGCGCGTCGGCAGGGCGATCATCCCCAGATCCCGGAATTCGCCCAGCAGCCTGCAGACCGTCTCCGACGCCATGCCGAGATGGTCCGCCATGTCGGCGCGCGGCACGATGCAGCGCAGCGCGTCCGGCTCGTCGCGGGCGGCCGCGGGCGGCAGATGCGGACGCATCCGCAGCAGGAACCAGGCGAGCCTCGCGGGCGCCGACCTGTGGGCCATCACGCCGAGCAGCCCAACCAGCTCCTGCAGCATGCGCTCGGTCCCGAGGCGGCGCCGATCGTCGTCGCGGTCGAGCCAGCGCAGGCGGGTCCGCGTCACAGTCTCGGCGGTGAAGCGCGGGCCGTCCCCGCCCGGCGGCGACACCATGTCGCCCGGCCAGAAGAAGCAGAGGATCTGGCGCTCTCCGCCGGCCGACAGGCGCACCGCCCGCACCAGCCCCTCCTCCACCAGCGCCAGGCGCGGCGAAACCTCGTCCTGCCAGAACACGACGTGCGACGCCGGCGCGTCCACCAGGCACCCGGCCGTCGGATGGCCGGCGCGTTCGAATCCGGCCCCCAACGGGTGAAGGCTCGCGATCGCCCCCCTGGCGGCGCGGCCCTGGCCGTCCGCAATCTCTGGGCGCGAGCGCAGGCTCGCCCATGCATACTCACTGTCCATGACGCCCCTCCATGCGCGTCGCCCGACGCCGGCCCGGCCGAAGCTCGGACCGCCCATGAAGCGGCCGCTTGCGCCGGCCCCCCTTGCGGCGATGCACCATCGAGTTGAACCATCTCGGGCCCGCGCTCGCCATGCTGCCGCAAAGGCTACGCCCGCCTAGTCCGTATGGGCTATGGGGCGACGGTTTAGCTCACGACGGCAGGGCGTTATGGTCGTCGGCAAGGCAGCGCATCCCCGCAAAGGGGGGCCGCGGTTCGCGGCGGGGCGATCGGCCGGTGGAGGGGGATGTCCGATGGGTGGCCATGACGCTGCGAGTTGACGAGCCCCTCCTCTCCGGTCACGACGCCGGCCGCCGGTCCGCGTTCCTGCAGGCGGCCGATCTTGGGGCGTGCGAGATCGACGCCGCCGGACGTCTCTCCGGCTGCGAGATCTGCTGGCGGGTGCTGGGCTGGCGCGACGAGGCGCGCGACGCCGGCACCGTGAGCCGCCTGCTCGACACCATTCACCCGGAAGACCGCGACAAGGCCGCGGCCGCCATCGAACGGGCCTTGTGCGAGGGCGCCCGCCTCGAAATCGTGTTCAGGATTCCGGGCCCGAA